>JASHPL010000382.1 GCA_030038125.1 Candidatus Sulfotelmatobacter sp. | reverse complement strand
GCCAAATGGGACAGGATAACGGGCCCATTCGCGAGCGCTCGCTGGGTTCCGGGGTGGTTGTCGATGGCAAGGGGTACATCATCACCAACCGGCACGTCGTGGAAAAAGCGGACCGCATCCGCGTGCGCTTTCAGGATGATCCGCCAGGAGTGCAGCACGACGCCAAGGTGATCGGTACCGATGACGAAACCGATCTGGCCGTGATTAAAGTCGATGTAAACCGGCAGTTGCCGGCGGCCAAGTTGGGCAATTCCGATGGCATGCAGGTAGGGGACTGGGTGCTGGCGATTGGCAGTCCGTTTGGTCTGTCAGAAACCGTGACCGCAGGAATCGTTTCAGCCAAAGGACGCGACATTGTGCCGCTGAAGCAATTCCAGACTTTCATTCAAACCGACGCTGCGATTAATCCTGGCAATTCCGGCGGTCCCTTAGTGAATATGAGTGGCGAAGTGATCGGCATCAATACCGCCATTCTGAGCGATACCAACGCCTATGCCGGCGTAGGATTCGCGCTGCCTTCGAAAACTGTGGTCGAGGTTTACAACCAGCTCACCGGACCCGAGCATAGGGTCGCACGGGGTTCGATCGGCATCATGTTTGACGCGGTCGAGAATCCGGCCATTACCCGCGTCTACGGTGAGGGAACCGGGGTCACGATCTCCAGCGTGGTGGCGGGAAGCCCGGCAGATCAAGCTGGGCTGAAAGTAGGCGACACCATCACTACGGTCGAAGGCAAGAAAGTGACGAAGGGCTCCGAACTTGTCGACGATATTGCCTCGCGAAAGCCGGGTTCGAAGGTGCAGATCGGGTTCCTGCGCAATGGCAAGCGTGACGAGGCAACCGTAATCGTCGCGGATCGTGCCAAGCTGTTCGCATCGCGCTTAGGCGAACAGGAAGACAACGAAGATGCCAACGCTCCCAAGCCCAGCAAAATGGGAGTAACGGTGCGCAATCTCACTCCCGAGATGGCCGATCGGCTCGACATGCCCTCAGGAAAGGGCGTGATTGTGGAGGATGTGAAGCCAGGTTCGTTCGCCGAAGATATTGATTTGAGCCGCGGCGACGTCATCCTGGAAATCAACAAGCTGCCGGTGAACAGCGAGCAAGACTTCGCGCGCATCGAATCGAGCCTGAAGAGCGGTCAGGATGTAGTTCTTCTGGTTCGACAGCGTGGATCGAGCCGACAGGACGGAACGATCTTTAAAGCTGGCACACTTCAGTAACCAGATCCGCCCAACGGCGCTGGCTCTGCATCTTCGGATCAAAGATGATTAGAGGCTGGCGCTCCTTGGGCTTTTTTATTTTTCGGTGAGGACCCGGGATTGACCGTATCGCTGACTTGACATTGATTATTAACGATAAAACGCGACTAGGGATCTATACTTACGGCTTTTTGCTGATGTTTGGCTGCCTGGCATGGGCGGGTGTGCGTCCGCAGAGCTCGACCGGGGAAGAGGTGAGTAACAAATCCGCACCTTCTGCTTCCACGAGCTCGGCGACGAAAAAGACCGGGGCTGTGAAGCATCACACGACGACCCATCACACAACGTCGAAGTCCTCACCTGGAAGCACCCAGGCTGCAGGATCTTCAACAACGACCCGGACCTCCTCGGCCACTCGGCGCACGTCGCGACGCTATACCCACAACTCCAAATCGCGGCGCGTTCGTGGCCAGCAGAAAATTGACACGGAAAGGGCCCGCTCGATTCAGGAAGCGCTCATCCGCGAACATTACATGAGCGGCGAGCCAACGGGCATGTGGGATCAGGAAAGCGAAGAGGCCATGCGTCGTTACCAAGGCGATCATGGCTGGCAGACTAAAGAAGTTCCCGACTCGCGGGCCTTAATCAAGCTAGGACTGGGGCCGAGCAACGACCACCTGCTGAATCCCGAGAGCGCCATGACTAGCGCGCCTGTCAGGACACGGACTGAGCCCCAGCACGCAAGCGCAGAGGCTTCTGGGGCCGCATCGAATCCGCACGCGACGGATGTGCACAACGAACCTCCGGCACAGACTCAGCCCACCACTCAAAACGCACCCGCAGAGCCGTCCTCATCTCCGGCGCCGACGCAGAATTCCACGACGAGTTCGCCCGGCCCGCAATAGAAAACTTCTAATTTAGCGTTTGCGATACTCTGGAACGTGCTCGATTCGACTTCCTCCATCCGCTCTCTTTTTCTTAACGGCCCCGCAGGACGACTGGAAGCTCTGCTCAACAGCGGCGCAGGTAATGCGACGCATGCCGCGCTTGTGTGCCATCCCCATCCATTATTTGGCGGGACGATGCACAATAAAGTCGTCTTCCACACCATGAAGGCATTGAACAGTTTTGGTTTACCCGTGCTGCGATTCAATTTTCGCGGAACCGGGCTGAGTCAAGGTGAGCATGATAATGGCGTGGGCGAAGTCGATGATGTTCACACTGCGCTTGACTGGCTCGATGCGGAATTTCATCTGCCTCTGATCTTTGCCGGGTTTTCCTTCGGAGCGGCCGTTGGCTTGCGCGCTGGCTGTCCGGATCCACGGGTGCAAGCGGTGATCGGTGTCGGAACGCCGGTCGCCACCGTTGCAGAAGCCACAGAGCAGGCACGCGAGTATTCGTTCGATTTCCTGCGGGAATGTTCGAAACCGAAGCTCTTGGTCGGTGGAGCGCGAGACCAGTTTGGTCCGCGAGCAAAGTTGGAGGCGTTGGTGGCATCGATGCCGGAACCGAAGAAGTTAGTCCTTATCGAAGGCGCCGATCATTTCTTCGAAGGCCGCTTGCGTGAGCTGCGTCAGGTGATTGAAGCCTGGGTGAAAGAGACTATCGGTCCTCGGCCGGCAGCTTTCAGCTAAACTTCCGGACGAGCACTTAGAGCCAGAACCGAGTATCCAGCGAAACATGACCGACTCGAATCGCGAATCCACCTTCCGCCAGATGCGCGAAGCTGCCCGCTCGATTTTCGTTGAAGCTCTGGCGAATGCCTCCATCAGCAGGGCCTTTGCACAACATGTGAATTGTGATCGCGGCGTGCTACGAGTCCGTGAAGACCTTTTCAATCTTCAGTCCTATTCGGATGTGCTGGTCATCGCTCTGGGCAAAGCGGGACACACGATGGTCGGGGCCCTGACCGAGCAGGTCGGAGCCTCGCTTGAAGGAATTGTTGCCACATCGGTTGAACCCGGGAATCAGATTCGCGGCTTTCGCTATTTTCGGGGCGGGCATCCCATGCCCAACGAAGAATCCATTCTCGCCGCTCGCGCCATTCTGAAAGCGCTTGAGGCCCAGCCCGCGACAGCTCTGGTGATGTTTTTGGTCAGCGGCGGCGGATCCGCGATCGTGGAGAAGCCGATTGACGAGGAAATCTCGCTCGACGATCTGGTGGCGACGTATCGTGCACTCGTCCACTCCGGCGCGCCGATTGCCGAAATCAATGCAGTGCGCAAGCATCTTTCCTGGACAAAAGGTGGACGCTTAGCCCAGGCCGCCTTTCCTGCGCAGCAGGTTTCCATTTTCATCTCGGACGTGCCGGAAAACACACCTGACGCGTTAGCTTCCGGTCCCACCATGCCGGACTCCTCAACTGTTGAAGATTGTTACCGACTCGCCGAAAAATACGAGTTGCTCAATCAGTTTCCCGCCTCTACACGAGAGTTATTTGCGCGGCATGCGCTGGAAGAGACGCCGAAATCCGATGATCCGATTTTCCACCGCGCTCGGTGGTGGACCGTGCTCTCGAACCAGAGCGCGATGGAAGAGGCCAGCCACGTGGCCGAGCGCACTGGCTTTGTCGTGCACCTGGACAATTCCTGCGATGATTGGGATTATGACCGAGCCGCCGATTACCTGCTGCAGCGCGTCCGCGAGTTGAGGAAACAGTTCTCCCCCGTGTGCCTGATTTCAGGGGGTGAAGTGACAGTCAAGGTCACGAATGGCGGCATCGGCGGACGCAATCAACAATTTGCGCTGGCTTGCGCCGAAAAGATTGCGGGAGAGACTATAACCGTGCTCAGCGCCGGCACGGATGGCATTGATGGGAATAGTTCAGCGGCCGGCGCCGTAGTTGACGGCAGCACGATCGAGCGCGCACGTGCACGGAGCAACGATGCACGTGCAGCTCTGCAGAGATTTAACGCTTACCCATTCTTCAGCGAACTCGGAGACGCGATCGAGATCGGTCCGACGGGCAACAACCTGCGCGATTTGAGAATTCTGCTCGCGTATTAGCGACGCGCTACGCCGTCTTTCTCCTCTGTTGCATCTGCGCCATGGCTTCATCCATGCCACGCTTCATGTCGTCCATCGAAAGATCCTTCACGTGTGTGGCGATCGACCACTTGTGTCCGAAAGGATCTTTGAGTCGGCCATAACGATCGCCCCAGAACTGGTCGGCGACCGGCATCTCGACCTGCGCACCGGCCTTCACAGCGCGGTCAAAAGCCCCGTCCACGTCCTCGACGTAGATGTGCAGGCCAGCGGGTGACCCGTTGAGCGCTTGCGGCGATAAGGCACCAAAATCGGGGAACTCATCGCTCAGCATCACGATCGAGTCACCAATCATCAGCTCGGCGTGCATTACTTTTCCGTCCGGACCTTTCATGACGCCACGATCTTTGGCACCGAACGCTTGTTTGTAAAACTCAATGGCGCGAGCCGCGTCGCGCACGGTGAGGAAGGGAGTAATTGTGTGATACCCGTCGGGAATTGGCTTTGCTGGCATGATGACCTCCTAGCTGGGAAATTGCGGTGCGAAGAGTTTACACCAAAAAATGGGGGGCGCAAGTTAAGCGAAAATCAAAACAAGGAGCGGGCAAAGCTCAGAAAAATCGGGTTACCCCTTCTTCCATTACTAGGACGCGGTCTTCAATGCCGACGGCGCGAGCCTCTTCGTCGAGCAACTGTAGTGGCTCATCGACAGGCTCATGCGACAGGCGGAACGTTCCGTAATGCATGGGGATCATCCAGCGGGACTTAAGGTCAAGAAAGGCTCGGGTCGCGTCGGCTGGACTGGCGTGGACATTGCGGAATTGCGGTGGATTGTAAGCGCCGATCGGAAGCAAAGCGAGTTCGGGAGCGAGCCGCCGGCCGATTTCGCGGAAACCGGCGAAATATGCGGTGTCGCCGGCATGGTAGACCGAGTGTTTGCCGGCCCTCAGCACAAAACCGCCATAACCGCGGTGCGAGTCTTTCAGAATGCGCGCTCCCCAGTGCCGCGAGGGAACATGGGTTACGGTTAGATTTCCGTGGCGCGAACTCTTCCACCAGTCGAGCTCAATGATCTCGGAAAACCCCAGATCCGAGACCAGATCGGAAACGTGGGTCGGGACAATGATGGCGGGCCCGGCACCACGCGTGCGCAAATTGTGATTTACAAGCGCGCGTAATGATGGTCGATGCAGATGATCGAAGTGCGCGTGCGAAACCAGAACCACATCGATGGCCGGCAGATCGGCGATGCGCAGCCCCGGGCGCCGGAGCCGCTTCAGCACAAAGAGCCAGCGCGCAAAATTTGGGTCTATCAGCACGTTCTGCTCGCCAATCTGCAGGAAGAAGCTCGCATGTCCGATAAAGGTCACACCCAACTCACCATTTACGGCCAAGCGCGGCTTGTGGGTTTGTCCGTAACGGGGTGTGACGGCCGAGTGCCGCACCAGGCGCCCGAATTGCGTGGCGCGCTTACGGAGGGCCGGATTGCGAAGCGTTTGTTTGATCATCCCGGAAGCCGCGGGAGCCAAAGCCGGAGTGCAGTTCCATCATAGCGGCGGACATCGCCGGTGGCGGAGTAACCAGATCGATGCAGCGGCTGTAACCGACTTCTCATATCTTAGATGAACTTAGACCATAAAGGGCTGTAATTTTGCTGGCATCCACACGAAGGTACCCGGTTCGGGCTTGACGACTGGTGAAATCGCTTCCGACTCAGATAATTCATTGCCTCGTCACATACTTGTTGACCGTATTCCCACTCGTCGTATCTAATCCGAAAACGTCTGTCTTATGACGAGTTTCGACGACGAAGGAGAAAGTCGGCATGCGAGTTGCTTTTCTTGGATTGGGCATCATGGGTCAGGCAATGGCAACAAACCTGGTTAAAGCAGGGCATGAAGTAACGGTGTGGAATCGCACACCGAAGCCGGTTGAGGGCGCAGCCGTGGCTCAAACACCGGCGGCCGCGGCTCAGGGCGCAGAAGTCGTGTGGTTGTGCGTTTCCGACACGGACGCCGTTGAGCAAGTGGTCTTCGGTCATGACGGCGTTCAAGCGTCTCTGGCCGAAGACATGATCATTGCGGACTCGAGCACGATTTCTCCGTCGGCAACCCTGCGGTTCGCCGAACGCATTGCGGCCAAAGGCGCGGCGTGGGTCGATGCTCCGATGACTGGTTCGAAGATTGGCGCGCGCGACGGAACTCTGGTGTTTATCGTGGGAGGCGATGAAGCTAACGTCGAAAGGCTGAAGCCGCTATTTGCGGCCATGGGAAAGAAGATTTTTCGCATGGGTGAGACCGCCAAGGGACAAGCGACCAAGCTTGTCATGAACCTGCAGATCGCGCTGATCTTTGAAGGATTTGCCGAAGCGCTCACTCTTGCAGCCAAACTGGGAGTAGATCCCCAGCAGTTAGTCTCATTGATCGAGGCCACGATGGTGCGCTCTGGGGTGGTGGAGTATAAGGCGCCATTCATTCTGCAACGCGATTTCACGCCAAATTTCCCGCTGCGCCTCATGCATAAAGACATTCGCCTGGCGCTTGAAGCTGCCAAGGAAGCGCGAGTCAAGCTGCCCGGTCTGCAAACCGTGGAAGAAATCTACGAAATGGCCACGGAAGACGGCCATCAAGATCTTGACTACGCGGCGACCCTGACCCTGCTGGAAAAGTGGGCGGGCGTGCAAGTTAAGGGAAAAGCCGCCTGAGAGGATTCGCGCTCAGCGGAACCTAACCCGCTAGTCGAGCAGAACCCGCGCGAACACGTCGTGGTCAACGTTTCCGCCGGTGATCACAATACCTGCTCGTTTCTTTTGCAGCGATGATTTCTCTTTGAGCGCGGCCGCCAGTCCTGCTGCACCAGCTCCTTCGCCGACGTTATGGGTGTCGGTAAAAAGAATCTTCATCGCCTGCTGGATTTCCTCCTCGCTGACCTGAACGACATGGTCGACCTCGTTCAGCACTACTGCCAGTGATTCATCGTCGGGCATGCGGCATGCCATTCCGTCGGCAAGCAAGGTGGTGACTGGGGCCTCGATTTTCCGCTGTGCGACAAAAGAAAGCGCGTAGGCGGGCGCGCCTTCGGCCACCACGCCGACAATTTGCGTCTTAAGATTCATTCCGTTGCGGACTGCAGCGCACGAGCAGATGCCAGAACCCTGGCCGATCGGGACGTACACGACATCGAGGTTAGAGACCGCCGAGAAAAACTCGACCCAGTAAGTCCCCACGCCCTTCACAATGTCGCGGTGGTATGAGGGCACAAACTGCCATCCTCGTTCTTCCGCAAGATGTTTCGCATGCTCTTTGGCTTCCTGATAATCGTTGCCGAACTCAAGGAGGTTTCCTCCTTGTGACCGCATGGCTGCATTCTTCTCCGTGCTATTGCCCCGAGGAACCACGATGTGAGCGGGCACGCCGAAACGGCGGGCCGCGAGTGCAACCGACTGTCCGTGATTGCCGCGTGTTGCAGTAACCAACCCGGTAATTCCGCTAGTCTTGCGAAACAATTCGGCCGCATAAACAACCGCCGTTCGCGCCTTGAAAGCGCCGATGGGAGTGTGGTTTTCGTGCTTTACCCATAATTCCGCCCCCAGACGTTCACATAAAAGAGGCCAGACTATCTGGGGTGTCGGTTGCATGACGGAGTACACGAGATTCTGGGCGGCTCGAAATTCGTCGAGCGTGGGCAGGCATGACGTTGCAATGGTCGCGTTTGGCATAGGTTGTCTGTTCCTTGAAACCATTCCGATGTTCCCAAGGTTGCGCCGATTCAGAAAATGCGGGCGTAGGCTCCAACTGCCGGTTACCCCTCATTACGCTCGTAATGCGCTAAAGTCCGCTATTACACAAGTATTACACTGCGAGCCTTCGCTGTCCTGATAGCTTAACTGGAGTTTTACATCGAAGGCGACGGGAACGGGGGACTCTGCTGCGCATGCAACTGCAAGATCTGGAAAAAACTCAAGCGGAAAAAAACGAGGTCAACTGGGTAACCGCGATCTTCATGGCGGCGTTTCATGTGGGCGCGCTCGCGGTTTTTTTCTTTTTCACCTGGAAGGCATTTTTCATCGCCGCCGCGCTCTGGTGGATTTCCGGAAGCATGGGCATCGGAATGGGCTATCACCGGCTGCTCACCCACCGCGGCTATAAAACCTACAAGTGGGTGGAATATTTCCTGACGTTTTGCGCCACACTCGCGCTGGAAGGTGGACCAATTTTCTGGGTGGCCACGCATCGCATTCATCATCAGTATTCCGATCAGGAGGGCGATCCGCATTCGCCGATCGACGGCAAGTGGTGGGCGCACATGGGATGGATTCTCATGGGCAAATCGATGCACCATGACACGACCACCCTCGCCCGCTACGTCCCCGATCTGGCGAAGGACAAGTTTCATGTGTGGATCACGAAGTATCACTACGTTCCGCAGATTGTCGTGGGCATAGCGTTGCTGGCGATTGGCGGATTGCCGTGGCTACTGTGGGGAACGTTCTTCCGCACGGTGTTTGGCCTGCATTGCACGTGGCTGGTAAATTCCGCCACGCACTCCTGGGGCACGCGGCGGTTTGCCACTCGCGATCTCTCCACCAATAGTTGGTGGGTGGCCCTAATGACGTTCGGTGAAGGTTGGCATAACAACCACCATGCCCACCCCACCTCGGCGGCGCACGGTTTCACCTGGTACGAGATCGACACGAACTGGTACGGGATTTGGCTTCTGACGAAACTGGGTCTGGCATGGGATGTAAAGCGCGTTCGCCTGGCTGATATCGAGCGCGGACTCGTTGCCGCCCCGAATGGACGGCTGATCGGTCCGCAGTCTGAAGCGGAGTCCTGGGCGGCTGGGGATTAACAGATCTTTTGCGCGAACGGCCGAAACGCTCGATTTTGTGCAGACAGCCAAACCTCTCTGGTCCTCCCGAACGAAGGCGCTCGGCCCTACTTCCCAATGTCCATTCTGCTGACTACACGCGGATGATCATCACTTCGGTGGCCTTGATCAAGGCCGCGGCTGTCTGGCCTTTTTTCAATTGCATCTCGCGGATCGCGCCGGAAGTGATGAGCGAAGTGATTAACTGCCCTCCAACCGAGAGCGTGACCTGACCCACCAGCCCGCTGACTCGGACATCGACGATGCGGCCCACCAATTGGTTGCGGCCACTGATGCGTTTGTAGCTCACGCGGCGTTCCTCTTCGTTGTGGCCGCGTGTGCGGTACAGCAGGCGGTCGACTTCTGTCTGGGGAATCCGGTGATGTCCTCCCGCCGTCTGCAGGCTGCGAATCTTCTTCTTATAAATCCACTGCTTGATGGTCGGGACGCTGATCCCGAGCTGCACCGCGGCGTCTCGAAGTTTCAGCGGTTGGTCCTTTCTCGTCTCGGGTCCATCAGCTCTGGGCATGATCGCAATCGTACATGCGGAACCGCAGTTGTTTCAAGAACGCCCGAAGAAACCTGGGAATTAGAGAGCGGGTCATTGGCTTTCCTTTCGGAGAGTGCGACCGTCTGATCTTCTCCGAGAATGCCGTCGTCTGATCCGCGGAGCGCCGCCGCTTTTCGCGGATCATCCTGCCCGAGAGTTTTGGTCGAAAGGGTTAGAATCAGTTCGAGCAAGCCTATGCGCATCAGCAGCCGCCGTGGAACGATCGCGTTTTTTCTCTGTCTGGGAATTGGCCTGGTTGCGCTTGCCGTCGCGCTCAACGTCGGGTGGATTATCCTCAACTGGCGCGAGGGTGTGCTGCTGTTTTTCGGCATCGTTTTTTTTGCGCTGATCATCGCGGGCATGGTCGTCAATACGATTTTTCTCGTGCGGGAACTGCGCCGCAGCGAGCAGCACGACAGCTTTATCAATGCCGTCACGCATGAATTGAAGACGCCGGTCGCATCGATCCGGCTGCATCTGGAAACGCTGCAGCGGCGGGACCTTCCGGAACCCCAGAAGCAAGAGTTCTATCGGGTGATGCTCAGCGATGCGGATCGTCTAACGACAACCGTGGAGCAGGTGCTGCGGGCAGGACGCGCGGGTGACAAACGTGCGGGCCGGGAGAAATCCGATGTCGACTTCCGTCAGGTCGTGCGCGACTGTATGGAGACCGCAAGAATCCGTCACCATCTGCAGCCGGAAATGCTTAGCTATGACGAGGCTTCCACGAACGGGGCTGGCCTAAAAGTGCGCGGTAATGCTGACGACCTGCGAACGGCGGTTTTCAATGTGCTCGATAATGCGGTGAAGTATTCGGGAAACAAGATTGATGTCCGCGTCCGTCTGGAGGCGCCGCATGAAGATCGCATCGTCCTGCGGGTGCAGGATCAGGGCGTGGGCATCCCTCCCGAAGATGTGAAACGCATCTTTCGCCGGTTCTATCGGGTTACGCATCGTTCCCTGGCGCAGGTAAAGGGAACGGGATTGGGATTGTTCATTGTGAAATCCATCGCCCAGAAACATGGGGGGCGCGTGTTTGCCGAAAGTGAAGGCGAAGGGAAAGGGACGACTGTGACTCTGGAATTGCCGAGGCACGCACAGTGAGCCGCGTGCTCGTAGTGG
>JASHPL010000381.1 GCA_030038125.1 Candidatus Sulfotelmatobacter sp. | reverse complement strand
ACGGGCAAGCGAGGCTGGCGCATGGGTTCATGTCGATGGAGCCTTCGGGCTTTGGGCAGCGGTTTCACCAGCTTATGCGCACCTCGCGGAGGGATTCGTCAATGCCGATTCCTGGGCCGTCGATTGCCATAAATGGCTCAATGTCCCCTATGACTCCGGCTTTGTGATGGTTCGGCATGGGGAACATCTACGCACGGCTATGTCGGGCAGCGCGGCATACCTGCGGCCTAGCAGTTTTCGCGAACCTTGGCACTATGCACCGGAGGGGTCGCGGCGGGCGCGGGGCGTCGAGATGTGGGCGGCCATTCGATCGCTCGGGCGCGATGGATTACGCGAAATGATCGAGCGCAACTGCCGCCAGGCGAAGGCGTTCGCCAAAGGCTTGCGGGATGCGGGCTTCGAGGTACTGAACGATGTCGTTCTCAACCAGGTGCTGGTTTCTTTCGGCAGCCCGGAAGAAACACGTCGCGTGATCGCCGCATTGCAGGCCGATGGAACCTGCTGGTGTGGCGGAACGGAATGGCAGGGACGGACCGCAATGCGCATCAGCGTGTGCTGCTGGGCGACGACAGATTCCGATGTGGAGCGTAGCCTCGGCGCGATGATCCGCGTTGGGAGAGCAACGCGGTGTTCGGTAGTTTCCTGATTTCGTAAAAAAGTCGCCTGCGCCGACTGTTACTGTTAATGATGCGGAGCCGTTCCCACCTGTGGCGAGCCTTCAGGGTGGTCGCGCACATACTGGTCGAATGGTTCGTTGCGAAGCACGAAGTGGAAACCTCGCCCGGTGTTTACATCAACTGTTCTTTGCAAATCCAGTGCCTCAAATGGAATCACATGTTCCGCTGGTTTGGTCCCCTCGTCTTCAATCATTGTGAAATGAAGTTGGTCGTCGACGAGCCAGTAATCGGTCACGTTAAGAATCGTGCCATCTTTCAGGAAGAGCTGCGGTAGGTCCTGCCTCTCTTCGCCGTAGACATTCATGGGAGTCTCGTAAACCGGGAAGACGTAGTTCGTGGGACCCGGGGAGGAGACCGCCGTGAAACCAAGCCATGGCCAGAACAGGTCACAGCTCGTCCACCAGCAGGAGTTGAATCCCAGGAATGGTCCGCCGAAAAGGAAGGGATCATAAACGAAGAAGACCGGCGGAAATGGGCGAATCGGATGCCGCGGAGGGCGAAACCAAGCCCTTCCGAAGTCACCGCCCCCAGACGAGACTATTGGCATTCGAGGAGGGGACATCGGCATATGGACAATCGGCGTCGGAGTAATCCGAATGTGGGGTGTAGGTGGAGCTGATATGTGAACCGCTCCTCCAGGAGTGACGTGCTGCGCGTAAGCCAGTGGTATTGGGACCCAAAGGCAGAGAATGCAGGAAACGACGATAAGGAATTTCTTGATGATCGAGGGGTGAAACAAGGGCACCATAATTCTTACCCCGCAGCGGCGCGATTCGCTCTGACTCCCTTCGGACAAGTTTAATCTCTTCACCGCCCACTTTCTATTTTGGCTGGAGCCCGCGCTTCTGAGAAATTACTCGGGTCGAAGAAACGTCATCTTTCGCGCAACACCCTGCCTAATGTGAATACTAATAAGGAGATCCCACATGTGTACAACCTGCCGGTTTGATTGACTTGCCCTACCTCCAGTCCTACCATTTCACCCGAATGATTGGCCAGACCATCTCGCACTACCGCATAGTGGAAAAGCTGGGTGGCGGTGGGATGGGCGTCGTCTACAAGGCGGAGGACATCGAGCTTGGGCGCTTCGTGGCCCTCAAGTTCTTGCCCGAAGATGTAGCGCAAGACGTTCAGGCGTTAGAACGCTTTCGTCGTGAAGCACGGTCTGCTTCTGCTCTGAATCATCCGAACATCTGCACGGTTCATGAGATTGGGAACCACGACGGGCAGCCCTTCATCGTCATGGAGTTTCTGGATGGACTGACGCTGAAGCATCGGATCGGCCGGAAGCCGATGGCGATGGACGAGATTTTGTCGCTGGGGATAGAGATTGCGGACGCACTCGACGCAGCGCACGGCGTGGGGATCGTCCACCGAGACATTAAGCCTGCCAACATCTTCGTCACCCGGCGCGGACACGCAAAAATCCTCGACTTCGGCATCGCCAAGCGCACCGACATCGCGCTGAAGCGCGAATCCGATTCAGGCGCCGACGATCCCACTCTCACGCTGAGAGATTTCACCAGCAGCAACACGGTCTTGGGCACGGTCAGCTATATGTCGCCCGAGCAGGTAGAGGGCAAGCCGCTGGACCCGCGCTCCGATCTGTTTTCTTTTGGCGTCACGCTCTATGAAATGGCTACCGGACTCGTGCCCTTCGATCGCGACACCAACGCCGCAACCTACGGCGCCATTCTTCATGTGGACCCCGACGCACCCAGCGAGTCGAATCCCCAGATCCCTCCGGCGCTGGACGAAATCATTGGCAAAGCGCTAGAGAAAAACCTCGCGCTGCGCTATCAGCACGCTTCGGAACTGCGCGCAGACCTGCAGCGGCTAAGGCGCGATAGCGAAAGCGGAATTGTTGCTCGCAAGATCTCCGGGGCAAGACCCGTAGCTGCAACGCAGCTTCGACCGAAGCGAATTTCGGGAACGCTCGCTCTCTACGGGCTGGCGGTGTTGCTGATCGCGGCGGCGATTGCCGGCGGGCTGTACTTTCGTTCGCGCCAGCAAAGCCGGCGACTGACAGAGAAAGACACCATTGTTCTTGCGGACTTTTCCAATAGCACGGGCGATGCCATCTTCGACGACACGCTGAAGACCGCGCTCAACATCTCCTTGCGGCAATCGCCGTTCCTGAATGTGCTCTCTGACAGCAACGCCGCCAAGACTTTGAAATTGATGGAGCGACCTTCAGACACGAAATTTACACCCGATGTGACTCGTGAGGTTTGCCTGCGGACCGGAAGCAAAGCCTACATCGCCGGAGCGATCGGCAGTCTGGGCAGCAAATATGTTCTGGAGTTGCAGGCCGTGAACTGCAGAAGCGGAGATACGCTGGCCGAGGAGCAGGTCACAGCGGAGTCCAAGGAAAAGGTGCTGGACGTGCTTGGCGAAGCGACATCCAGGCTTCGCGGCCAACTGGGCGAGTCGCTGGCCACGGTGCAGAAGTTTGATGTTCCTCTCGAGCAGGCGACAACCTCATCGCTAGAAGCTCTGCAGGCTCTCAGCCTCGGCGAAAAGGCTGGGAAAGAGAGGAACACCGCCGCCGCCCTCTCGCAGTACCAACGCGCCACACAGCTTGACCCAAATTTTGCCTATGCCTACCACGCAATGGGCAACGAATATTTCAATCTCGGCGAATTCGCGCGCTCCAACGAGAACTTCAGCAGGGCGTTCCAGTTGCGAGATCACACCAGCGAAAGGGAAAGGCTGGAGATCACGGCCGACTACTATCAGACGGTTACCGGA
>JASHPL010000380.1 GCA_030038125.1 Candidatus Sulfotelmatobacter sp. | reverse complement strand
CGCAGCACCTGCGAGCAACGGTTCGCGTGCAGCCGCAAGTTTCGTGGCTGGATCGCGCGCAGGCATGGCTGTTCGGATCGTTTGAGCCGATCTGGGCCACGGTCCGTCAGCCGCGCTTTGCCATGTCGTTCGGCATGGCATTCTTTGCGTTATCGGTCGGATTGACGGTCGCGGGGGTGAAGCCGTCGGATTTGTGTGAGATCAGCCTGCGCCCGACGGCGATCCGGCGGACGTACTACGAGACGCAAGCGCGCGTGGTGCGGTATTACGAAAATGCGCGCATCGTTTACGAGTTGCAATCGCGGCTGCGCGAGTTCCGGCGCATGGCGCCGGCCGAGCCCGGTCCTGCGAAACAAAAAGAACATAAAAACGACACAACACAACAGCCCGAGCAGAGACAGGAGCGCAATTACAGCCAGAGAGAGAATCAGTATCTTCTGGCGAGCGCTCCTGTGGGTCCATCTGTCGTCGATCCGTCAAATCCGGATTCGTCAAATCCGGATCTGCCTGTCGTGTCGGTGAGCACGTACAGGAGGTTGGTATGAACTGCGCCACGCACAACGATGTTGCTGCTGTGGCCTTCTGCCGCACATGCGGCAAGCCACTTTGTCAGAATTGCACCCGCGATGTGCACGGGGTGATCTATTGCGAGAACTGCCTCGCCGCACGTATGGAGGGAGCGCCGGCAGCAGCAGGATTTGTGCCGCCGACAACGGGATTTGCGCCGCCGGCCCAGACCATCTATCCGCCAGCAGGATCGGCTTCGTATACACCACGGCCGGCGGTGAACGCCGGTCCGAATCCCACGGTTGCGGGAATTCTTGCGGGATTTTTCCCGATTGGGGTGGGCGCGGTCTACAACGGCCAATACGCCAAAGGACTCGCGCACCTGGTGATCATGGTGCTGCTGATCGTGGGCGTGGGATCGAATCTTCCCTGGTTCATCATCACGGTGCTGGGAATTTCGATCGGATTTTTCTACGTCTATCAGATCATCGATGCGGTTCGCAGCGCCAAGGCGATTCAGATGGGAGAGCCGCCGCCGGACCCTTTCGGATTGTCCCAGACCTTCGGCACCGGCGAGAAAGTGGAAACCGCGAAAGTGCCGACGGGGGCGGCTGTTCTGATCGGCCTGGGTGTGCTGTTCCTGTTGCATACGGCGGGGTTGTTTGAGATCGGCATGGGACTGTTCGGGTCGCTGATCCTGATTTTTCTGGGAGTCTGGCTCTTCGCGAAAAATTGGGGATTGACTGGCGGCCGAGCGGGCATCTGCTATTGCGAACGCTGCCGAACGCGACGACTTCTGGGGCCGGCAATCCTGGTGACGATTGGCGTGCTATGGCTCCTCGATGCAACAGCGCGCGTCAGCTTTGACAAGACCTGGCCCGCGATTTTACTGGTGATCGGTGTGGTGAAGCTGATGCAGAGCAATGCATCGTCGGACGGGCATGTAGGATCGCTGCCGCCGGGTTCTTCGAGCATTCCGCCTGCTCCGCCCTCCGTGGTGCAGTCGACGCCGTCCGAGACGAGCCCTTCCGGTGAGGTGAAAAATGTCTAGCCCGGCCGCGCCACCGCCAGTTCCGCCCCCGCTTCCGCAGCCACCGCGGCGGCATCGGCGATCGTTTGCCGGACCGCTGGTGCTGATCGTGCTCGGCATTGTATTTCTGCTGGGCAACCTGCACATGCTCTCATGGCACCGGATTTCGGTCTGGTTCGCACACTACTGGCCGGTGCTGCTGATCTTGTGGGGCGTGATCAAGCTGATCGAGCATTATCAGGCGCAACGGGAAGGCACGCGCGCACCCGGCATTGGCGCGGGCGGGGTTTTTCTGATCATCATGATCGTGGTTTTCGGATTGGTTGCCAGCCAGATGGAACGCGTCAACTGGGAGGGTCTGAAGGATCAGATCAATCTCGACAACGGCGATTTCGACAATATTTTCGGAGAAAGCTACAACTTCAATGATCACCTGCAGCAGGATTTTCCAGCGGGAGCGAGCCTGAAGGTGATCGACAATCACGGCGCGGTGAGCGTGCATCCGTCGGACGACAACAAGGTCACGGTGGTGGTGCGCAAGCGGATCGGCGCCGACAATCAGGACGACGCGAACAAATACGACAGGGACACCAAGCCCACGATTACCACCATCGGCGGATTGGTTACGGTCGATGCGAAAGTGGAAGGCGCGGGCGATCATCCGGTGGAAACCGATCTCGACATTTCCGTGCCGCGCAAGGCGCCGGTGACGATCGTTTCGCGGCACGGCGACATCAGTGTGGTCGATCGCGATGCGAATCTCGACATTTCAGCACAGCACGCCGATACGTCGGTGGAAGACGTAACCGGCAACGTGAAAATCAGCCAGCAAAATGGCTCCTTGAAACTGGAGCAGATCAATGGCGACGTGCACGTGGACGGGCATCTGGATGAAGTTTCGGTTTCGGATGTGAAAGGCTCGGTGCAGCTGGACGGCGAGTTTCAGGAGAGCGTGAAGCTGGAACGCATCAGCAAGACCGTAAGCTTCCGCACTTCGCGGACGGATATGGAGTTTTCGCGAATCGACGGATCGCTCAATCTCGATTCGGACGAATTGCACGCCAACCAGATCACCGGGCCGCTGCACCTGACAACGCGATCGAAGAATATTGCCTTAGAGGACGTTTCCGGCGACGTCCGCGTGCAGAACGATAACGGCTCGGTTGAGGTGGGCATGCGCACGCTGGGGAATGTGCAGATCGACAATCGCAGCGGCGATGTGCAGCTCAGCCTGCCCGAAAAGGCGGGATTCCGCGTGGATGCGTTGGCGCGGGACGGAGACATTCAATCCGATTTTCCAGAACTGAAACTCAGCAGCGACGACCATGAAGCGCGAGCCAATGGAACGGTGGGCAATGGGGCGGCTCATATCGTTCTCAATAACGAGCACGATGGAATTGAAATCCGCAAAACCAGCGCCCAGGCCGGAAAGGCGACCGAGAGCAGCGGCAAGTCGACGAAGGAATTGCGAGCGCCGAAAGAGAAGGTTGAACCGACGGAAAACTGAGCGGTCCTGGGTGATGAGTCCGAAGTCGCACGCTGTAAGGTTCAAGCGGAGTTAGAACGGTTTATTCAACAATGCGCATACAGAGAAACAAGTGCATCGCCAACCCGCGCAAGATTCCTCGCCCCGCCGGCAACCACGCGGGTCTTCGGAATGGCGCAGTCGAGAGGATCGCAGAATTTCCTAAACTGGCTTAAAGGCTCCCGTTTCGAGCTCAAACTTTGAAAGTTACCCCGTCGTCGCGCTGAGCAGCTCGTCGATCTTCTGCAGCACTTGGTCTTCGGTCATCGAAGTTGAGTCGATGACAACCGCATCTTCCGCAGGAACAAGCGGCGAAATGGCACGCGTGCGGTCACGATGATCGCGCTCCCGCAGTTCCGCAGCCAGGTTGGCCGCGACCTCTCCTTTGAGCTTCTGCTGCTGCATGCGACGCTGTTCGCGCACCACGGGATCAGCGTCGAGGAAAATTTTCAAGTCGGCATCAGGAAAAACTTTCGTTCCGATGTCGCGGCCCTCCATGACAATGCCGCCGCCAGCACCCATTGCGCGTTGATGCGCGACCATCCATTCGCGGACTTTGGGATGAACCGAGACACGCGAAGCTGCTTCCGTCACATCGCGCTCGCGAATGCGCGAGGAAACGTCCTGACCGTCGAGCAGCGTACGATTGCCGCCGATCGTGGGCTCGAGACGGATGCGCAGAGTTTCGGCAAGCTTGACCAAGGCGGTTTCATCGTCGAGGGAAATGTCTTTTTGGATCGCTTTGAGCGCGAGAGCTCGATACATGGCTCCGCTCTCCAGGTTCACATAGCCGAGTTTGCGGGCGAGACGAGAGGCGATCGTGCTCTTGCCGGCGCCGGCCGGGCCGTCGATGGCGATAATGAGTTTGCGGGACGATCGCTGGTCGGGGGAGTGGTCGGTCATTGTGAAGTTACAGATTGTACATGGGCCGTCGTGATTGTCGTAGAAGTTCGCGGGCTCTTGCTTTCACAATTGGCAAAGATCAAAGCTCCCCACCCGAACGTCACAAAAAGGCGCGCCGTTAGGATGGGGCATCCGAAGGCTCCCCTTCGCTTCGTTTTAGGGCCGCCGGAGCACGAGTGCGTCCCCGCCCAACACAGACGAAAGATGCGGAGACAAGGGTAGGGTACCGACTGTGTGGAGCGCCGGGTCTTCATATCTTCACAGAGTGAAGATATGCTGCCGCACATCGTGGTCGGCCCGGGAGATGTTTTCTGGTTTGCCGAGGTCGCGCCAGTAGTAAGGGTCGGCGTGAAAGGCGCGGATTTTTTCCCCCTGCGCAGCCAAGCGCAGATAGACGTTGATGATCGAGAAGACTCCTTCCTCAGTCATCAGGGTAAGCAGCCGGGGAGAAATGATGTGCAGTCCGGCAAACGCGAGCGGCTGCGGATGCGGTGTGGAGCGGACGATTTCGTCGGGCTGATTGCGGCTGGCTTTCCGGCCGCAGAGTTCATCGTTCTCGTCGAATAGCAGGTATCGGGAAGTCTCGCGATTCTGCACGGCTAACGTGGCGAGAGCGTTGTGCTCACAATGAGATTCGAGCATGCGAGCGAAATCGATACTGCTGAGAACGTCGACATTATGAAGCAGAAATGGCTCATTGGATTGATCCAAAAAAAACCAGGCCGCTTTTTTCAAACCACCACCCGTGTCGAGCAAAATATCTTCGCGCGAGATTTCGATGTGCATGCCGAAATTGGCGTTCTTTTGAAGATAGGTTGCGATCATATCGGGGAAGTGATGGATGTTGACGATAACTTCACGAATGCCAGACTCGCGCAGACGGCGCAGAGTGATTTCAAGCAGCGTCTGGCCGGCAACTTCCACCAGAGCTTTAGGACGATCATCGGTGAGCGGACGCAGGCGCGTACCCAGACCCGCGGCCAGAATCATCGCTTTCATCTTTGAACTTTGCTCAGGCCCGGCTGGCGCGGCCGCGAGCCTTGCCTCCGATTTGCGTGTTCGTGGTCCGCTCCAATTCGCGATGCTGAACGACCACCTCGACGTCGGCGCTGCGCAGATGCTTCGCCAGTTGTTCAGCCAGGTAGACCGAGCGATGCTGTCCGCCGGTGCAGCCGAAGGAAACCATCAGATGCTTGAAACCGCGGCTTTTGTAGTTGCTTACGCTCGCATCGACGAGCGACATCACGCTGGCGAGGAACTGATGCACGCCCGCCTGCTGATTGAGGTAGTCGATGACGGGAGCGTCCTTTCCGGTGAAGTTCTTGAAACGCGCTTCCCGCCCGGGATTTGGCAGGGAACGGCCGTCAAAAATGAACCCTCCGCCATTTCCGGTTTCGTCTTTGGGCAGGCCGCGATGAAAGGAAAAGCTGACGATGCGAACCACGAGATTTTCTGCTTCCGACGCCAAGCCAAGCAATTTCTCGGAAGCCAGCATGCTGTGAAAAGCCTCGAGCAGCGTGGGCAGGGCGATCGGCAACGTTATGTTATGCAGCAGCCAGCGCAGGTTTTTCAGCGCGTAGGGAACGCTTTGCAGGAAATGCGCTTTGCGCTCGTAGAATCCACGAAAACCGTACGCGCCCAGCGCCTGCATGATCCGGATATACACATAGGCGTAATAATGATGCAGGAAGGCGTCGCGCTTGAGATCAACGACACCGGCCAGCGCGTCGAGATAATGATCGAGCAAATGCTGACGAATATCAGGCGGAAGATCGGCCTTGGCGTCGAATAAAAGTGACGCGACATCGTATTGCAGCGCGCCTTTGCGGCCACCTTGATAATCCAGAAAAAACGGCTGGCCGTCGCGAAGCATGATATTGCGTGACTGGAAATCGCGATAAAGAAAATAGTCGCGATCGGCGGTCAAAAGAAATTCAGTGAGACGATTGAAATCATCTTCCAGAGCCTGTTCGCTGAAGGGAATGCCAGCCAGGCGCAGAAAGTAATATTTGAAGTAGTTCAGGTCCCAGGCAATCGACTGATGATCGAAGCTTTCCCGGGGATAGCAAACGGCATAGTTCAGATCACGACCAGCCTCGATCTGAAATCGCGGCAGAATCGCGATGGCGCGCCGATAAGCTTCGACCGCTACAGGCGAAATATTCGCTCCGTTACGATCTTTGG
>JASHPL010000379.1 GCA_030038125.1 Candidatus Sulfotelmatobacter sp. | reverse complement strand
AATGCCGCCGCCAGCGCGACATTGACCAACGCGACTTCAAACGAGATGCCATACACGCCGGTGGCCCCCGCAATACGGCAGAGTGCAGCATTGTCTACCTGTGCCGTGCCGAGCAGGTTCCACGGAAACGCCGTCACACGCGTACGCGCCAGTTCTACCGCGACCCATAGGAACGGCGCGAGCACCAGTGCCAGCCGATAATCTCGTTGAGATTTGGACAACAGTCCAATCAGGAAGCCAAACAACCCGTGGTAAAGCCCGAGGTAGCAGCAAAACAAGAGCAAGACGAGCGCAGCCATCGACGAGCTCAAGCCGCCGTATTCATGCATAGTGTTGAAAACCCAATGACACGTGCCGGCGTACCACAGAATTCCGCAGAAATAGGCGAGCAGAAACGCTTGTGCCGGAGTTGCGGGACGCAGTTTGGGAAATCCGGGAACCTCGAGCGGACCCACCAAACGCGCGCGCAGCAACGCCAGTATCAGAGGAGTGATCGCGAACCAGGAAAGCACATAGAAGCTGGTAAGAGGAAAAATCAGCACCTGAAGAACGGCTGACAGGAACACCAGACCCCAGGCACTGAAGTGAATTTCCCGCACGCGGCAAGGATAGCAGAGCGATTGTTAGTTGCCGGTTTCAACTCGTCAGCTGCGCCCTGCTATTGGCTCTTGGACGGAATCTCAACTTGAACATGCGAGCGCACAAAATCAATAATTTCCGGAGTAACGTACGGTGGTGGGGAAATTTGAAAATGAGGGCGATCCCCGACCGGCTTGAGCGAAACTGCCTGCCAGGCCAAGGTCGCGGCTTGGTGCAAGATCACAGCGTCGGCGCGATCCAGAAATTCGCGGGCAGAGTTTTTGAAATCGGCGGTTGCGGGATCGAGAACGCTGAGGTACAAATCCGGCCGGAGAAACTTCAACACGCTATTCGATTCAATGATCACGTTGGGCGCCATTTTCATTCTTGCGCGCAGCTCCTGCATGGCCTCCGCAAGTCGACCCTGCTCCGTTCGTACCCACAACGCTCTTGCCGCTCCCGCTAATAGGAATCGTGACGTATCGGATTCTCCCGAGTGATCGCGCTCCTCCGAAATTGCCCAGGAATGATCCGAAGTGGCGCAGTTACAGGCTTCGCCATCGGCCGAGCAGATGCCATGCCCGTATTGCGTGATCTTTACCGCCATCCAGTCCAGCTCGCGTAAGCTGGAGATGAGCCCAGCAACCACGCTGGTTTTGCCCACGCTGCGGGAGTGTCCACCGATGATGACTAGAGCCAAATCCGCTCCTTATGGAATGGCGACAATAACGTTCAGCTCTTTCTTGCCAGCCGCGCCAGAGTCGCTAACTGCTTGAGATATTCCCGCAGCGGTTGTGCCGGGGTTCCCCAAAAAGCCATGCCCTTGCCGCGCAGAATCTTGTTGGGCAGGACGCCCCCTTGCCCGCCAATCATGACGCCTTCGCCGATGCGAGCGCGCTCGCCAATCCCGACTTGCCCCCCGAGTACGGCTCCGTTTTCAATGACGATGCTTCCCGACAGACCTGTCTGCGCTGCGATTACGACATCCTCGCCGATTTGGCAGTTGTGACCGATATGAACGAGATTGTCGATTTTCGCGCCACGCCGGATACGAGTTTCATCGAGCGCTCCGCGATCGATAGTTGCATTAGCCCCGATCTCCACATCATCTTCAATCAGCAAACGTCCAGCTTGCGGAAATTTCTCATAGCGTCCAGTCTTCCCGTCGCGGACATATCCGAAGCCATCGCTGCCCAGCACCGCGCCCGCATGCACAATCACGCCACTCCCTAGAGTAGTGCCGGGATAAATCGTCACGTTCGGATAGAGTTCGCAGTTCCGGCCGAGGGTGACGTGGGCACCGATGACGCATCCCGCAGCGATATGTGTGTTCTCGCCGATTTGCGCGCCCTCGCCGACAACGGCGCGTTCTGCTATAGATACCCCAGGCTCGATCACGGCTGAACGGTGAATTACGGCGGTCGCATGCACACCGGAGTTGGAGCTTCCACTAGGTTCACGCAACAGTCGTGCCGCTCTGGCAAATGCAAGTTTAGGATGGTCGCTGATGAGCAGTGCTCGATTCCCTGAAGTGGATGTGGCAAATGGTCCGGCAATAACCCCGCTGGCTTGTGACCGCAGTGCGGAGGCAAGATGCTTTTCATCTTCCACAAAGACCAGATCCCCGGGACGGGCCGACTCAATGCTGGCAATGCCGCTTATTTTTAAGTGACCGTCCCCAATGACTCGCCCGCCGACCGCTTCGGCGAGTTCGGAAAGCGAGCGCGGCGTCAAGGCTCGCGCCAATTGCTGGGGAGTCATGGCTTCCACTGTATAGCAGCGGGGCATACGGAAGCCACAAGCCAAGAAGGATCAGTTCCCAGTCGGAAACCGCGCTAGGTCGTGGAGCAACTGGTCGCGTTCTGGCACATGATGAAAGTTGCCGGAGGCGTATTGTTTACGGCACAGGCTTTGTTGCTGCTGGTCATCGTCCACGTGCCGCTTACGGCCCCTTTGGTCATATTGCCATTGCTGTTCGTGCCGAGAACTCCACCGCTCGGGGGATTGGCCGTCAAGGTCAGCACGTTTCCACTCGGTGATTTGATCGTCATCGTCATGGTGCCCGAGATCTGTTCGGTTCCTGTATTGGTAAACAGATTCATGGAGCCGAGGACGCTGACCGGGGAGCCCGTCGTGTTTGTTGAGTTCGGCGGCGGAAAGCATGAATCTGGATTGCTGTTGAAGAAGGTGAAGTCTTGGATATTCAGGGTTTGCGTGCCTTGACCGTTGGTAATGAATACGTTGAAGTTCACGATGAAATTTAGTTGGCTCGCTGGGCCCGTGCCTCCGATCAGCACAGCTTCCCAGTTCCCAGTCGTATTGGTCGTTGGCAGCGGCTGGATGGTATTGCTTCCGCAACCGGAAATCAGCACCGCTACGATCAGCAGAATGAAGAACGCAAGCTGTTTCATAAACGATTTTACCCGACCGAAGGATTGAGCCGTCTGGCCGTCACAGGGGCCACAACTGAGGATAGAGAGATGCGGGCTAGCGAGTCAATGGATGCATCGCGGAATTTCCGCAACCCGCAGGTTATGAAATTACGCCATAAACTCCATAGATAAGAAAGCCTGGAGCCGAATCGCGCTCAAGTTTGCCATCCGGGCGGAAGGGAAGCGCAGCCCTTAAGCCGACGCGCCCCGCTTCGCCTTCAGTTCTGCCAATAACTGCTCGATGCGGTCTTCCTTTTCGAGCGCTGCCAGCCGTTCGTCCATGTTGTCGGCGGCAATCTCCGATTTGGCTTGGCTCAGCGCCTCTGCATGCGCCACCTTCCGTTTCATGCGATCGAAAGTGGCGGCCTTCGCATTGTCATTCACCGCAAAGCGCGCATCGCTGGCTTTACCGACTGCACGCGCGCGGCGATGCTGCGCGATCAGCAAATCGGCCTTGCCTTGCGCTTCGGCCAGCTTCTGCTCCAGCTGTCGCAGAGCAGATTTCAGGTTCTCGACTTGCGCCTTCTGATCCGCGATCTGCTGCCCGAAGCTCTCGCTCAATTCGCGATAGCTCTCGACGCGCTGCAGTGAGACGCGCGCCAGATCGTCTTCCTTTTTGTCGACGGCGAGCTCGGCCTTGCGCATCCATTCCGCAACCTTATCGGCATTTTCTTTCTGCTTTTTTTCCAGCAGATGCTGATCTGCAATTGCAATCGCGACCTGCGTCTTGACCTGTAGAAGCTGGTTCTGCATGTCAAGAATGACCTGCTTGATCATCTTTTCCGGTTCTTCGGCTTTGTCGATCAAGTCGTTGAGATTTGCTCGAACCAACGTTGAAACTCGTTCCAGTAATGCCATGGCCAACCTCCATTCCTAATCTGTCGTCCCGAATACTTCTTTGTCATCCCGAGCGAGAATAATCGCTTGCTTGCGAGTGATTATCGGCGAGAGACCTGCTCTTCTATTTCCAAATCAGCTAGTTTCCGTCCCGCTTCGTGCATCCGGTGCATGGCGGCGCATTGTGGACACGGCGGTTCCTTCCGCCGGAACGAAGCTCCCAGAAGCATTCCGACGGCGACTCCGATTGCCAGCCAGAGACCGACATGTCCCGCCATCACTCCAAACACGATGCCCAACGCGGCACCTAGCGCGAGAGCCAATCCTGTATGCTTCGACGTGCGATTCATAACGAACTCACTTTCAACTCACCCTTGGGGGTGCCCCACCCTACCCGGTTTTCGGAGGGTGGGGATTTTCACGACTCACTTGCTGTCTCCATTTCCGCTGGTGCCCACCAGCGGCGGTTTCGGAGTTTTGTCGCCGATCTGACGCACCTTGCTGAGCAGATCCGCGAGCGGCATTCCCGAAAGTGTCTCGAACAACGCCGGAACCTGCGCCGCCATCTTCGTAAGATCGCCGGTGATCTTATTCATGCCGGCAGCGTCGCCGTTGCCGGTGGAGACGACTGTGATCTTATCCACGTTCGCCAGCGGGCTGGCCAGCGCTTTCACGACCTCCGGCAAGCCCGTGATCAATTTGTCGATCACTGCGGCCTGGTTGTATTCCTGATAGGCCTCGGCTTTGACGTTCATCGCCTTCGCTTCGGCCTCGCCTTTCTTGAAGATGATCTCGGCCTCGGCCTCGCCTCGCTGCCGGATCGACGACGCATGTCCTTCGGCTTCGGCCATCAGGCGCGCTTTCTCAGCTTCGGCAAGAGTCTGAATCCGCTGACGCTCGATCTCCGCCTGCTTGAGCACGGTCGCAATGAGTTCTTTCTCGCGACGATTGATTTCCGCCTCCTGTACCTTCACCTGCTGCTCTTTTTCCACTTGCTGCACCTTGACCTGCTCCGCGACAACCTGCTGCTGCATGATGTTGGTCTGGATGTCGTAGGCCTTGTCCGCCTGAGCCTGCTGACGCTTCGTCACTTCCTGGAACTGCGCCTTCTTCACTTCCAGATCGCGCTGCGCCTCGGCTTGCTTGGCCAGTGACGCAGTTTCTGCAGCGACTCGCTCCTGGTCGGCCTGCGCTTTCGCGATGGCGGCTTCCCGCTGCGCCAGGGCACGCTTGATCGCGGTATCACGATCCGCTTCGGCCGCGGCAACGTCGGCGTCGCGTTTGATGCGCGCGACGTCCGGGCGTCCCATGTTGGTGATGTACTCGTTCTTGTCGCGCACTTCCTTGATGGTGAACGAGACGACTTCCAGCCCCATCTTGTTCATGTCGTCGGCGCAGGTGGAGCGCATGCGGTCAGACACCATTTCCGGTTGCTTCACGATTTCTTCGACCGTAAGCTGCCCGATAATGCCGCGCAGATGTCCCTCCATCACCAGACGAATCAGCCCTTGCCGTTCGTCGTCGCTCTTGGTTAGGAATTGCTCCGACGCAGTCAAGATTGATTCCGTGTCTGACTTCACTTTGATCTGCGCTACTGCCTCGACGGTTACGGCCACACCCTGTTTGGTGTAGAGATCCTGCTGCGGAGCTACGTCGAACGACATCAGTTCGAGTGACAGATCGCGGCAGACCTGCACCATGGGCAGAACCATCGTGCCGTGACCTTTCACCACACGGGTTCCGCCCAAGCCGTAAACAATCAACGCCTGGTGTGGGCCTGCTTTCCGATATAGCCGGGCCATCGCATTCACCAGGAATAGAATGACCATCACTCCCAGGCCAACAAAGATCCAAATCACTACCACGTTTGAAAGCTGGCTGAACATAACGTCCTCCCCTCCAAATGCAACCCGCTTTCCTCGATTCATTCCGTTGAAGATCAGCGGAATTTCTCCACATCACCAATCCCACGAAAAGCTGCGAGAAGTAGGGTACCCAGTCCGTGATAAATCACATTTGCGCCGAGGTATCGGCCGGTGCTTCTTCTTCGCCCGACATTTCGCTCCACAAGCGAACGAAGGCGATTCCCCTTTCGTAGCGGGTGACCACGACCTCGGAGCCCTTTGCGATCGCGCTGCCGTTTTCGCTGCGTGCCCCGCACACGCGGCGCGTTCCCATCTGCGAATACAACAGTTCGCCCGTTCCGCCTTCGCGAATCGGCATACTTAGTCGGCCCAGGACGCCAACCATCTCGTAGTCGGCCGGATCCATATTCTCTTCCTCCGAGATCAGCACTCGGCTCAAGAAGACGAAGATGATGCTTCCGCCGAGAAGGCCGCTGATCACCGAAACGATCAGCCCGAACCGCACCCACACGGAAGAAAAGCGCGTGAGCAAATATCCTGTGCCCCCGAACCACGCCAGAAATGCAGCGAGAGACGGTGGATTGAACGGCGAAACTCCCGCGCCGCGCGCAACCTTCGCTCCTCCTGCCGATTGCGCTGCCATTGGCCCATGTCCTGGTACGGGAGCATGCGCGACAGTGGCGCCCGCCGCTACCGGAGCGTGCGCCACCGGCACATGCGGAACATGAGCGTGAAAGTGCGGCAGATGCAGGCGGCCAAAGCGTGCACCTCCAAAGACAAACGAAAAAAAACTGAAGCAGAAGCCGACTGCGAAACAAATCAAGTAGAAATCTGACCAATCCAAGCGGGTTGCAGTCATCGCGTTCGCCTCCCTTCTGCTGCCGCGCCGTGATCGCTGCCACCCATCGCCAATTCAGGCCGCAGAGCTTCCAGCAGCCGCTCCGCCAATCCGGGCGTGTCGAGAACCGCGCCCAGCAGCAGCAAACACCGGCGCGTGTCCTTTTCACGCGCAGTCTTGATCAACACGTTGCTGATTTCCGGGTCGTTCGCGAAGCGCTCGGAACCTTGCAACAGCCAGACGTCGATCTGGCCTTCCATGGTTCGCAGATCCGAAGTCAACTCGGTGTGATAACCCTCGGGATCGTCTACCAGAAAGCCCGGATGCACCTTGAAAAACTTTGCCAGCAAGGAGCGTGAAGACTGCGTCATGTGTGGACGCGATCCGTTTTCGATCTGCGACAGATACGACTGACTGATGGTCTTTTTCTTGCTGCCCTTCTCGGCTCCGCGCAGTTCTTTGCGGATGGCGCGAACAATCTCAAGCTGCGTCATCGGCCTTCCCAGGCCCCGCAGCGATCCTTCCACCTCGCGCAGGTAGCGGATTTTTTCGCCCAGCTTCACGAGTCCCTTGCTTCTAGTGAAATTTCAAATCGAGATATTAATATCGCAATTTGTAATTAAATGTCAAGAAGTGGATCTTCCGCGTTTCCAAAGGTTTGCAGGTCATGCACCGGGATATCCAAAAGCAAAGCCGGTCGTGTCGGGCTTAAGGGGCGGGACAGTCTGGGCAGGCCGGAGGTGATTACAGTCCAGCTTCGATACGCGAGCGTGGATCGAGGTAGTCGCGCAGAGCGTCGCCGATGAAGTTGAAGCTTAGCACGGCCAGCATAACCGCCAGTGCTGGGAACAGCACAAGGTGTGGCGCGCTGAACAGATATCCACGGCCGTCATTAAGCATCGCGCCCCAACTGGCAGTCGGAGGCGGCACGCCTAGACCAAGAAAGCTCATGGTCGCTTCCGCAAGAATTGCACCAGCCATACCGATTGCAGCCTGCACGATTACTGGCTGAATGATGTTGGGAAGAATATGCCGAGTGATGATGCGGAAATCGTCCGCGCCGAGCGCTCGCGCGGCCTCCACGAATTCCCGTTCACGGGCGGCGAGAACCTGCCCGCGGACCAGCCTCGCGTAGCCGACCCACCCACCCAGCGAGAGCGCCACGACCAGGTTGAAAATGCCCGGACCACGGAAGGCGACGAAGGCAATCGCAATCAGAATTCCCGGAAAAGATAGGAAGGCGTTCATAAGGACGACATTGACGAAACGATCGATCGCTCCACCGTAGTAACCGGCAATCGAACCGATCACAAGCCCGATCGCCAGCGACGTTGCGACAACGCAACAGCCCACCAGCATGGAGATGCGCGCGCCGTAGATAACCCGCGAGAGCATGTCGCGGCCGAGTTCGTCCGTGCCGAACCAGTGTGCGGCAGAAACAGATTCCAGGCGCGTGGGCAGGTAAATCGCCGCAGGGTCCTGCGCCGCGATCCAGGGTGCGAATACCGCAAAGATGACGAAAACGATGACCAGTACAACGCCGATAGCCGCGAGCACGTTCTGACGGGCGTGCCGCGTGAGTTTGCGCCACATTCCTGAGGAAGGCGAAACCCCGCGGCGCAGCGAAACTTCAGCTGTAGACATGTGCTCCCATCTTAGACGCGGCTGTCAACGGTCGAGAAGCTGGGGGGGAGGCTTCATTCAGGTTCGTAGACGGCCGCGTTTGTCCCGTGCCTATGGAATGCCCCGAGCATTCGGTGGTTCTACCTTTCGCCAGCATTGTGAAAATGATTTGAGACAGGGAAAACCTGAAGAGTGTCGGAATTTTCCTCCCCCCGCGCCGTAATCAGCTAGCGGCTTGCCCGGGGGCAACAACGGCATGGGCTTCCGGCTTGGCCGACGAGCGCGCTCTCATTTCATAGCGAGCGGCTTCGAGATCGGCGTGCAGTGAATCGAGGACGACCATCGGAGCTTCCGTTCCCCACGCATCCATTTCCTCTTCACTCCAATCACCGTTGAGCCGGATGGCGTCTGTGATGTTCTCAGGAAAAGCGTGGCGGAAATCGCCTTCGCGGATCAGGATATCGCCGGCCATGCGCCCGGTGTGAATCTCATAGACGCGACGGCTGGCCTGCCCACCTGAGTTCGTGAAGCAAAGGTAAACCTCTCCTGCATCATCAAACTCCGATCGGTAATACCAGGCTTGCGGAGCGTCGATTTTTGGATGATGCCGCCGGGGGCGATGAACCACCGGCTTCTGCTCGACTACTTCCTCTGCCGGATTCATATAAAGCACGCGCTGGCACGAGTCACAGTAAACGATCTGGCGGCCGGAACGGACATCGTTGAATGTCTGAGGGCGCAGCATGACCTGGCACCCCATACACTTCTGATCGCGAACTTCGGCGATACCGGTACCGCGGAATTTTGAAACCCGTTCGTATTGCCGGAGCAGATCGGCTTCGATGCCGGTGCGAAACTGATCTCGTTTGCCACGCCACTCGGCAAGCAGTTTCTCGTCCTCGGCCGTGCGCTGCCGGGCTTTTTCTTTTTCTTTTTCGATTTCGGCGGTTTCGGCCTTCAGTTCGCTCTGCGCTGCTTTGACTTCGTTCGCACGGGCATCGGCTTTCACCATCAACTCAAGAATTTTGTCTTCGATCTCAGAGATTTCCTTCTCCGCAAATTGAATTTCCGCCAGCAGCGCTTTGTATTGTTCGTTGGTCTTTACTTCCAGTGACTGGTCGCGATACTTGGAAATTTTGCCGCGATGGTCGGTAATAGCGGTTTCGTGTTTCTTGCGTGCAGCTTCATCAGACTTGACCGCAGCCTGCGCTTTTTCGAGTTGAGCTTTGGTGCCGGCGAGTTTTTGTTCGATCGCCGCGACGCGTTTGGGAAGTTCAGCAATCTCCTCCTGCAGGCGGCGGATTTCCTTGTCCGCTTCTTGCAGCCGCAGCAGGTTTTCGATATCAGGAAGCATCCGGCATTGAATCTAGATCGATTTTAGCACGCGACAGTGGTAACTCCGCGTACTACGCCTAATTTCACGCCTGTGCGACGGGAGGCAGCGGCGGTGTACACTCTTTTTTCGCTTTACGGAAACCTTCAACTTCTTGCGCGAGGTCGCTTCGTGATTGTGAAAAGGCATAGTTCGCTTTGCAGATTCGCCCTATTTTCACTTCTACTCACAGTTGCTGCAGTGCAATGCAGTCAGAGTCAGAGTACGCCCGCCAAGCCGTTGACGATCGATGCCATCTATCAACCGGGAGGCCTAAGCGGCCGCGGTCCCGAGAATTTGGAGTGGAGTCCTGATGGCACGAAGCTCTCTTACGTGCAGCGCGACGAAAACGGCGAAGACGGCGAACTCTGGTCGGTGGACGTGGCCACGGGAGAAAAAAAAGTCTTAGCAGCCGCCGACAAGCTGGCCCAATTGAGTCCCGATGTGAACAAGATAAAGAACGAACGCGAAAAGGAACGCCTCACCCGCTATCACGTAGCGGAATATCTCTGGGCCCCCGATTCGCAGCACCTCATTTTCAATTCGCAGGGGCAGCTGTGGCTCTATGACACCGGAACGCAGACGGCGGTGCAATTCACATCGTCGCCGGATCCGAACAGCTCCCCCCAATTTTCACCGGATGGCAAGCATGTCGCTTATGTACAAAGGCAGAACCTGTTTGTTCGTCCTGTGGATGGCAAAGCGCCCGAAAAGCAGCTTACCAACGACAGGGATGCGAATCTTCTGAACGGGGATATCGACTGGGTGTATGCCGAAGAACTGGCGGTGCGCAGCAATTATTTCTGGTCGCCCGATAGCAAAGAGATCGTTTTCCTACATATGGACGAGACGAAAGTACCAACATACCCAATCTCGAACCTGTTACCCACGCATCCCACAGTTGATCAGCAGAAATATCCGCAGGTCGGCGACCCGAATCCGGTCGTGAAACTGGGCATTGTGAACACGGAGAAAGGCAAAGTTCGCTGGATTACTCTGACTAGCGACGAAGACACCTACATCCCGCGATTCGGGTGGGCGACAAGAGAAGTGATCTGGGCAGAATTGCTCAATCGCCGTCAGGACAAGGCGCAACTCTATTTCGTCGACGCGAAGAGCGGCAAATCGCGAGTTATTCTTACCGAGGAAACGCCGTGCGCCTGGATCGATTTCGATCATGTAGAGGCACATTTTCTGAAATCGAGTCCGCAGTTTCTGTGGCCGAGCTGGCGCGACGGGAATATGCACATCTATCTCTACAGCTTTGACAAGCAGAATCCCCTCGCCGATGCCAAGCTGGAACGCGAGTTGGAGAGTGGCGACTACGAAGTGCTGGGAATCGAGGGCGCGGACGAGGCGGCGAAGACCGTGTTTTTCGAAGCGAATAAGGACGATCCCCGACAGCAGCACGTGTATTCGGTTCAGTTTGATGGTTCCGGATTCCGGGATCTCACGCCTGAGGTCGGCCTGCATCACGCGACTTTCAGTGATGATGGCAAGCATTACGCGGACGACTTTAATGGGCCGGATACGCCGCCCAACCTTTCGCTCTGTGCAGTTGGAGGAACCTGCAACTCTGTCTGGAAGGCAAAAGACGAAGTCGGGCAATACGGCCTGCGCTCTCCTGAGTATCTGGAATTTAAGGCGGATGACGGAACCACGCTTTACGGAAGGCTTTTGCTGCCACCGGAGCCACCGGCTAACGCGAAAATTCCCATCATCGTAAATATCTATGGCGGACCAGCCGGGCAGATGGTGATGAAAGATCTTCCCAATCCATTCGACGAAATTATGGCGCGGAAGGGCTTTGCTATTTTCGCGGTCGATAATCGCGGCACTCCTGGTCGTGACCGCAAATTCCAGACGACCATCCGGCACGAATTCGGCGCCATCGAGTTGAAAGATCAGCTGACGGCGCTGGATCAATTGCTGGCGCGCTATCCGCAGCTCGATTCGGACCGCGTAGGCATCTGGGGATGGTCGAATGGCGGATCGATGACTCTCTATGCCTTGACCCATTCCGATCGCTTTCGTGCAGGTGTGGCCGTCGCTCCTGTGACCAACGCCGTCAACTACGATTCCATTTACATGGAACGCTATCTGGGTTTGCTTAAAGACGACAAGAAGCCCTACGAAGAATCCGATGTGTCGCGGTGCGCCGACAAACTGCACGGCGCGCTGCTGCTGGTACACGGCACCGGAGACGACAACGTGCATTTCTCCAACAGCGTCCAGATGATCAACGCGCTCATCAATGCAGGCAAGCCGTTTCGTTTGATGATCTATCCCAACAAGACACACGGCATCGCGGGACGCGAAGCACGCGTGCATCTGTTCACTATGATCGAAGACCACTTCGAGCGGCAGCTGAAGAATCAGTAGGCAGTTGCCGGTGCCCAGTGCAGTAGGGGTCTCAGTGTGTGGGACGGCCACTTTGGCTGTTGAGGGTAGTAAGGCTGCAGCGTTCGCCCTGGCACAGTTCTACTTCTTCTCGGCCTTCTTCGTGCTTTCTTTGGTCGTTTCGGTCTTCGGCTTGTCTTCCTTTTTCGATTCTTTCGAGTCCTTGCCAGTGTCGGAAGCGGCTGGCGCACTCGACTTCTTCGCGTAGTCGGTGACGTACCATCCCGAGCCTTTGAACTGCACGGCCGGCGCGGAAAGAACTTGTTCGACAGCACCACCGCACTTCGGACATTTCTTGATTCTCTTATCAGAAAACTTCTGGATTTTTTCGAAGCGGTGGCCGCACTTGGTGCACTGATATTCGTAAAGTGGCATCGAGTTGTAAAAAGAGTGTGAGGAACGACTCAGTTTCGCTTCGATTTTAGGGGTGGGCGGCTCGCGGCGTCAATTTTGCTTCACGCCGGAAATCAACTCGTTCGTCTTTTCTTGGGTTGCGCCAACAGCTGCTTCGGGGCAATATTGCACCTGCCGCTTCGAGCGCCATTCGAACAATTTCCTTTCTTGCCGACTTGAGCAGAACGCTCGTTGCGCCACGCCGGCCCCAAGTGCCCTTCATGGGCACAAAAGCTTCCGGGTAATCTTTCGAAAAGTTGTGCTGATCCTCGGGAGCCAGCTTCACCATGCCACAAGTTTTCTCAGGATAGGCGAGCGTGGCAAAGATTTTTCCCGCCACACGAAAATCAAGATGCTGCATATGCCAGTGCTCCTCAGTCCCAGGGAACGAGAGCGCAATTTTCCGAAACGCTTCCGGAGTCATGTCACTGGCCTTTCGTCACTCTAGCATAAGCGCGGAACGCGGCCGGAAGTCACGGCGGTGTAGACTTCAGGCGATGACGGGCGAGAAGAAATCGCTGATGCGACCAGCCCTCTACGTTGTGGGCACGCCAATCGGCAATCTCGAGGACATCACAGTGCGAGCGCTGCGCGTTCTCAAGGAAGTCGACCTGATTGCGTGCGAAGATACTCGACAGACGCAGAAGCTGCTCACCCATTACGCGATCTCCACCCCGAAGATCAGCTACCACGAACACAATGAGATCACACGGTCGGCGGAACTGGTGAAGCAGATGCAAGAGGGGGCGAGCGTGGCGCTCGTCACCGATGCCGGCATGCCAGGCATCTCCGACCCCGGCTATCGGTTGATCACGCTGGCGATCCGGCACCATTTGCCAATCGTGCCAATTCCTGGTCCGTCAGCATTTCTGGTGGCTTTAGTCGCAAGTGGGCTGTCAACGGATTCATTCCTGTTCCAGGGATTCTTGCCCGCGAAACGCGGCGAGCGACGGGCGGTTCTCGAACAACTGAAAAATTCTCCGGCAACGCAGATGTTCTACGAAGCCCCGCACCGAATTTCTGAGACCTTGGAAGATGTAGTCGAGATCCTCGGAACTGAGCGCCACGTCGTAGTCGCGCGCGAAGTCACCAAACTTCATGAAGAATTCCTGCGTGCGCCCGCAGGCGAAGTTCTCGAAATGCTCAGATTGCGGGCGGCAGTGAAAGGCGAAATCACTCTTCTGATAGGCAAGGCCGAGGTTCGCGAATCAGGGATCGAGCAGCCTGCGCGCGTGAACGTTCGTCAGCGAATCGATCAAATCATGGCGGAACAGAAGATCGATGAAAAATCTGCGCTTAAGAAAGTGGCTAGAGAGCGGGGAATTTCCAAGAGTGAAGCCTATCGGGAATTGCAGAGAACCCGATAAGCTTACAAAGGGTGGGAAACTAAATTCGTCCACGGTCGCTCGTGCCACGCTGTGGTCTGCTCATACGCGTGAGCCAGGCGAAGCACGAGATCTTCTCTCCAGTGCGGCCCAGCGATTTGCAGTGCGATGGGAAGACCGGATTGAGTAAACCCGCAGGGAAGCGAAATCGCCGGCAGTCGCCATATGTTGAATGGCCGCGTGTTGCGCAATAATTTCAACTCCGCTGCGCGCAAAGCCGATGGATCGGCTTTGAAAACTGCAATCAGCGGGGCCGGAATCGGCGTAGTCGGCGTAACCAGCACATCGATATCGGCGAATACGGCTTTGATTTTGCTTCTTGCTTCATCCATCTCGCGGGATCTTTTGATGTAATCCGAGGCGGTGTACTGTTCTCCCGGTCGAATTCGCCACACCGTGTCCGGCTGATACAGCTCGGGAGTTTTGCTGATGCTCTCGGCATGATAAGCCCATACTTCGGCCAATTGCAGCTCGCGGTCGGTGGGCACTTCGAGAGTTATGTCACTCATGTCGCCAACGAGGCTCCCAATGTCAGATAGTGCGTGCTCCATCGCCTCTGCGGTCTGCGAGTCGAGATCATCAAAGAAGTATGCGCGCGGAACTCCCACGCGCAACCGCTTTACACCTTCGCCCAGGCCGCTTACGTAGTCCATCACCGCCACATTACTGGACGTGATATCGGATACGTCGTATCCTGCGATCGCCTGCAGAACGATCGCCGCGTCCCTCACGCTTCGCGTCAGCGGGCCAACATGATCGAGCGACGGCGCTAGTGGAATCACTCCTCGCTGCGAAACGCGCCCATATGTTGCCTTCAATCCCACGCAGCCGCAGAGTGCGGCTGGCTCTCGCACCGAGCCGCCGGTATCCGTTCCGATCGCAGCACAAGCCATCCCCGCCACGACCGACGCAGCCGACCCGCCGGATGATCCGCCGGCAATGCAACTCGCGTCCCAGGGATTCCGTATCTCGCCAAAATAGCTGATTAGCGAACTGCCGCCATACGCGAATTCGTGCAGATTGTTTTTCCCGATGATCACCGCGCCCGATGCGCGCAAGCGACGAACCACTTCCGCGTCTTTCGCTGGAATCCGGTCCTTATACAAGGCGCTCGCCGCCGTTGTGCGCACCCCTGCCGTATCAATCAGATCTTTCAGTGCGATCGGAATTCCGTGCAGCGGGCCGCGCCACTGACCCCGCACAAGCTCTGTCTCCGCAGTCCGTGCTTCGGAGATTGCGGCCTCAGCCATCACCGTAATGAATGCGTTCAACTGCGGATTCACCTTTTCGATCTGCGCGAGGCAGTCGCGCGTCACCTCGACGGGAGAGATTTGCGTGCGCCGCAAAAGATCTGCGAGCTGAGAGATGGTTAAGAGCAAGTTCTTCACAGGTCGAGGCCATTGTAAACGGGGGTTGATTCTGCAGGATGCGCTGCGCGACGGTGCAAAAGTCCTATAATGATTTGGCCGGGGTCGTTGGGGGCCAGGAAAAAATCATGGCAGAGATGACGGTCGCACCGGTTGCGACGCACGGGTTTTTTATCGATGGCCACTGGAGCGAGGATGGCGACGTTGTCGAAATTCGCTCTCCCTATGATGGAAGTCTGGTTGCCCGCGTCATTCAGGGACGGCGGGAACATGCCGATCAGGCGATTGCCGCGGCAGTAAAGGCGTTTGGTACGACGCGGCGTCTGCCCGCATTTGAACGGCAGCGGGTCCTGCGGCGCATCTCCGCGTCGATCGCCGAGCGCAAAGAAGAATTCGCCCGTACTCTCGCCCAGGAGGCGGGAAAGCCAATCAAGGGCGCGCGCACCGAAGTCGAGCGCGCCGTGTTCACTTTCAACATTGCCGCCGAGGAGAGCACTCGCATCTACGGCGAATATCTGCCTCTCGACTGGCAGGAATTCACAGCGGGACGCTGGGGCATCGTACGCCGTTTCCCGCTTGGCCCGATCCTTGGCATCACGCCGTTCAATTTCCCAATCAATCTCGTCGCACATAAGGTTGCGCCAGCGATTGCTGCCGGTTGCCCCATGGTGCTCAAGCCGGCGCCGCAAACGCCGCTCTGCTCGCTGCTTCTGGCCGAGTGCGTGCAGCAGGCGGGATGGCCCGACGGCGGCCTCAACGTCCTGCCTCTTTCGAATGACGACGCCGGCTTGCTGGTTGCTGACGATCGCATCAAGCTCATCAGCTTCACTGGCAGCGTGCCCGTTGGCTGGGATATCAAGCGCCGCTCCGGAAAAAAGAAAGTGGTTCTGGAGTTGGGCGGCAACGCCGCAGTCATCGTTCACAGCGATGCCGATCTCGCCTATGCGGCCGAACGCTGTGTGTTTGGCGGATTCGCCTATGCGGGGCAAACCTGCATTTCGGTACAGCGCATCCTGGTGGCACACTCGGTTTACGGACGCTTTACAGATTTTCTGCTCGAAGGCGTAAAAAAGCTGAACGTTGGCGACCCGCTCGACGAGAAAACTGATGTCGGACCTCTGATTCGCGAGAGCGACGCCATTCGCACCATAGCCTGGATCGAGGAAGCTGTCCGCTCCGGTGCCAGAATTCTTTGTGGCGGCCATCGCAATGGTTTGATTGTCGAGCCTACAGTCCTTACTGGTACCAAGCCCGATATGAAAGTGAATTGCCAGGAGATTTTCGGTCCGGTCGTAACTGTCGAACCTTACAAGGACTTCGATCAGGCTGTGCGCCAGGTGAATCAATCGTCCTTCGGCTTGCAGGCTGGTGTTTTCACGCGCGATGCCAAACTTATGTTTCAGGCTTATGACGAGCTGGAAGTTGGTGGCGTGATTGCCGGAGACGTACCCTCCTTCCGCATCGACCACATGCCTTACGGCGGCGTAAAGGATTCCGGCCTTGGGCGCGAAGGCCTGCGCTACGCCATCGAAGAGATGACCGAACCCAAGTTGCTCGTCATGAATCTTCGATAGCGGGGGTGTGGCGGGTCAGGGGCGCTGGTCGGTGAATTCTAGTCGGCATACCGCCGCTCGGTAATTATTTACTGCTCGGGCGTTGCAAAACTGATAATTCCTTCAGGGATGTTCGCTGCGAAGATTTTTCTGGGCTGAATTCCAGGAACCCGCGACAAAAAGCACTCGACTGTTTATAATCGGTTGTTTTCACGACAACTCAGGAAACCTGTGGGTGGTTTTCTTTTTGACCTAAGTTGAACCCTGTTCGCCTTGGTTGGAATCTCAAGTTTTGAAACTAGCGGACGATCCACCGAACATCCTCCGCTTTGATTCGTGAGAGAATGTCGCAGATTTTTCATCGCAGCACGAACACTCTATCTCGAGCCACAATTTTTGGCGCGGTGTTCGTAGTCGCCGCTCTCACCTGGGTCGGCTATGCGATCCAGGGCTCACCCTACGTTACTTATGCCGGCGTCCGCAAGCCGCAACCGGTGCCGTTCAGCCATCAGCACCACGTCTCGGGACTCGGCATCGATTGCCGCTATTGCCACACATCCGTTGAGACCTCGAGCTTTGCGGGGATTCCTCCAACGAAAACCTGCATGAACTGCCACTCACAGATTTGGACGAACGCGCAGCTGCTGGAGCCGGTACGGGCCAGTTACAGATCAGGCGAGTCTCTCGAGTGGACGCGGATCAATGAGCTTCCCGATTTCGTTTATTTCAATCACAGCATTCATGTGACCAAGGGGGTTGGCTGCAACACGTGCCATGGCCCCGTCGACCGAATGCCGCTGATGTATCAGCAGGAGTCGTTGCAAATGGAGTGGTGCCTGGGATGTCATCGCGCGCCGGAAAAGAATCTGCGCCCGCGCGATCAGGTATTCAACATGCGCTATCAGCAGCCAACCGGCGCGAATCCGGTGGCGTTCGAAGGACAAACGTATACCGACCAAATCGCTCTGGGCTCGGCGCTGGTTGAGAAGTATAACGTGCGCAGCGTGAAAGACATTACCAGTTGCAGCACCTGCCACCGTTGACGGATTTCTGGTGCCCCGTCCTTCCCGCGTTTTTTGCGGGGTGGCGGGCGAGTTGACGTTTGTAGAATCCACTTACGAATGACGATCGAAAACAAAAACGGAAAACGCGAGGACGGTTGCCCTTCAAAAAAGCTGGACCTCAACCTCGTGCGGGAAAAAATCGACGCCGCGGCCGCGCACGATAAGGCCGAGAAAACCGGACCGCAATACTGGCGCTCGCTCGAAGAACTCGCGGGCTCGCCTGAATTCCAGGAGGTCCTGCACCGCGAATTTCCCAAGCACGCATCTGAGTGGCTCGACACCGTTTCGCGCCGCGGATTCCTCAGAGTCATGGGCGCGTCGCTTGGACTCGCGGGTATGACTGCATGTGTGAAGCTTCCGAAGGAAGAGATTGTGCCTTACGTTCGGCAGCCCGAAGGCATCGTGCCCGGGCGTCCGAAATATTTCGCGACCGCGCTCACTCTCGGGGGATACGCCACCCCCGTTCTGGTCGAAAGCAACATGGGACGCCCGACCAAGGTCGAAGGCAACGATCTGCATCCGGCATCGCTCGGCGGCACCGATATCTTCGCGCAAGCGCAGCTGCTGACGATGTACGATCCCGACCGTTCCCAAAGCGTGACTTCGATGGGCGATCAGCGATCTTGGGCGGGATTTCTTAGCGCCCTGCGTGGTCCGCTCGCCGCGCAGAAGCCGCTGCAGGGCACGGGCATCCGCATCCTGACAACCACGACCACGTCGCCCACGCTTGCCGATCAACTGCAAACGTTTCTGAAGAATTATCCACAGGCAAAGTGGCACGTCTACGAGCCCATCAATCGCGATAATCTGCTGGAAGGCGCGAAGCTTGCATTCGGACAACCGGTCGAGACGCGCTACGATTTTTCGCAAGCCGACGTCATCGTCTCGCTCGACGCCGACTTCCTCTACGCCGGATTCCCCGGCAACGTGAAATACATACGTGATTTTGCCGCGCGCCGTGATCCCGACGGCAAGATGAACCGCCTGTACGTCATCGAGAGCACGCCAAGTTCGACAGGCGCGAAGGCGGATCACCGGTGGCCCATGCAGGCTTCGATCCTCGACCCGTTCGCCCGATTTATCGCCTCCGTTGTTGGTGTCTACGGACAGGGCGCGGGGTCATGGCCATCAAAATATGCAGCTCAAGTTGCAGCGGACGCCGCTGCACATCCCGGCACGTCTTTAATAATTCCGGGAGAGCATCAGCCGTCGTCCGTCCACGCTGTAGCTCATCTGATGAATGCAAAGCTTGGCAATGTCGGCAAGACTGTTTTCTACACCGACCCGGTCGATGCGAATCCGATCAATCAGACCGAATCGCTCAAAGAGCTCGTTGCCGACATGAATGCCGGCAAGGTTGATCTGCTCATCATCCTCGGCGGCAATCCGGCATACGATGCGCCTGCCGATCTGAATTTCGCCGAAGTGCTCAAGAGCGACAAAGTTCCACTGCGCGTTCATCTCGGCCTCTACAACGACGAAACTGCCGAACTCTGCCAGTGGCACGTGAATCAGACGCACGAACTCGAAGCCTGGGGCGATGCCCGCGCCTACGATGGAACAGTCAGCATCATCCAGCCGCTGATCGCTCCTCTTTATAACGGCAAGAGCGCGCTCGAATTTGTCGCACTGCTCAACGGCCAAGCCGATGCGACAGGATACGATCTCGTCCGCACTTACTGGCAAAAGCAGCACAGCGGCGCCGACTTCGAGCAGTTTTGGCGCAAATCGCTGCACGATGGATGGATCGAAGGCACGACGTTCACTACAAGGGAAGTCTCCGTGAAGCCTTCAACCCGATCAGAGATGAACCTTACCGATCCGAACGCGATCGAACTCAACATCCGCCGCGATTCCACCATCTACGACGGGCAATTCTCCAACAACGGCTGGCTGCAGGAACTTCCCAAGCCGATGTCGAAGTTGACTTGGGATAACGCCGTGCTCATCGGTCCGAAAATGGCCGACCGGCTGGGCATTCAGACCGAAGACGTGGTCGAACTCGAATTAAACGGCAAAAAAATTAAAGGCCCGGTCTGGATTCAAGCTGGACATCCCGACAATTCCGTTACCATCACGCTCGGCTATGGACGCAAGCGCGCTGGTCGCGTGGGCACCGCGCAAGGTTTCAACGCCTACGAACTGCGCACAACGGCCGCTCCATATATCGCTTCCGGAGTGAAGATCACAAAGATCGGCGACACCTACAAGCTGGCCTCCACGCAAGGCATGCAGTCGATGACCACTCCCAACGGCGACACGCGGCCGCTCGTTCGCGAAGCCAGTCTCGACGAATATCGCAAGAATCCAAAGTTCGCGATCGAAATGGACGAAAGTCCCGGTCCCGAACTCACCCTCTATAAGCCGTATCCCTACGACAAGGAAACATACGCGTGGGGCATGGCCATCGATCTGAATCGCTGTGTGGGCTGCAATAACTGTATGCTCGCCTGCGTTTCCGAGAACAACATAGCGGTTGTCGGCAAAGAGCAATGCGTGATCGGTCGCCACATGCACTGGATTCGCGTCGACACCTATTACCAGGGCGATCGCGACAATCCCAAGGGATATTTTCAGCCCGTGCCCTGCATGCAATGCGAAGACGCGCCCTGCGAAGTCGTTTGCCCGGTCGGCGCCACCAATCACTCGACCGAAGGCCTGAACGACATGGTCTACAACCGCTGCGTGGGCACGCGCTACTGCTCGAACAACTGTCCGTACAAAGTGCGCCGCTTCAACTTCCTGCTCTTTCAGGATTGGGACACGCCGCAGTACAAAATGATGCGCAATCCTGACGTCAGCGTGCGCAGCCGCGGCGTAATGGAAAAGTGCACATATTGCATCCAGCGCATCAGCGAGGCGCGTATTGACGCGGAAACGGCGAGCGTACGCGAAGGCAAAGACATTCGCGTCGGCGACGAACTGAAGACCGCCTGCCAGCAGTCATGCCCGGCGGAAGCGATCGTGTTCGGCAACATCAATGATCCCAATAGCAAAGTGTCGAAACTGAAGGCGCACGCTCTCAATTACAGCCTGCTGGGCGAATTGAACACGCGTCCGCGTACGACGTATCTGGCCGAGATTCGCAATCCGAATCCAGAACTGGAGAGCTGACCTCAGAGATCAGAGCATGCCTGAGCCATTAAAAAATGTCGCGGTCGAAAGAACTCCGGTTATTCAGCCCGGATACACGTTCGGGACGGTCACGGAGAAAATCAGCGCCATCGTGCTGACCCGTCCGGCGTCGAACGGATGGTTTGTCGGCTTTGGCATCGCCTTCCTGCTGACGATGATGATGCTGTTCGCCATCAGCTACCTGTTCGTGAAAGGCATCGGCATCTGGGGCGTGACCATTCCGATCGGCTGGGGCTTCGCCATCGTCAACTTCGTCTGGTGGATCGGCATCGGCCACGCGGGTACGCTGATCTCCGCGATTCTTCTGCTGTTGCGTCAGTCGTGGCGCAATTCGATCAACCGCTTCGCCGAGGCCATGACGCTCTTCGCAGTCGCTTGCGCCGGAATTTTCCCCGCGATTCACGTCGGTCGACCGTGGCTTGCATACTGGCTTTTCCCATATCCCAACACCATGCGCGTGTGGCCGCAATTCCGCAGCCCGCTCATGTGGGACGTTTTTGCGGTCTCGACCTACGCCACGATCTCGGCTCTGTTCTGGTTCGTCGGTCTCATCCCCGATTTGGCGACTTTGCGCGATCGCACCGAGAAGCACTGGCTGAAAATTATTTACGGCATGCTTTCGTTCGGTTGGCGCGGCTCGGCTCGTCACTGGCACCGCTACGAGACCATGTATCTGCTGCTTGCCGGACTGGCCACGCCGCTTGTGCTCTCCGTTCACACCGTGGTCAGTTTTGATTTTGCCATCGGCATTGTGCCCGGCTGGCACACCACCATCTTTCCGCCGTACTTCGTTGCCGGCGCCATTTACTCCGGATTCGCCATGGTGCTCATGCTTGCCATCCCGATCCGCAAAATCTATGGCCTCGAAGATTTCATTACCTCAAGGCACCTGCAGAACTCGGCCAAGGTCATGCTGGCAACTGGCCTGATCGTGGCTTACGGATACGGCATCGAGGCATTTATGGGGTGGTATAGCGGCGATCGTTACGACGCCTTCACAATATGGAACCGCCTGCACGGCCCGTATGCCCCCTGGTACCTTTCGTTGCTCACTTGCAATATTCTCATTCCCCAGGTGCTCTGGATTCGCAAACTGCGCTCCAGTCCCCTCGCTTTGTTCTGCATCTCCGGCGTGATTCTCGTCGGCATGTGGCTCGAACGCTTCATCATCGTGGTGGTCAGTCTGCATCGTGATTTCCTGAACTCTTCGTGGGGAATGTACTACCCCACGCGCTGGGACTGGATGACCTTCATCGGTACGATCGGAATGTTTCTGGCCGCGATGTTCCTGTTTCTGCGATTGTTGCCGGCCATTTCGATCTTTGAGATGCGCACGCTTCTGCCCGAAGCCGAGGTGAAAGAAGCATGAAGCGCGATCCGATTTACGGCATGATGGCGGAATTTGATTCCGCGACGGCGCTCGTCGAGGCGGCCCGCAAGACGCATCACGCGGGATACAAGAAAATCGACGCCTACAGCCCGTTTCCGATCGAGGGACTCGCCGAGGAAATTGGATTCCATCACGACGAGGTTCCGCTAGTGGTCTTGATTGGCGGGTTGGTGGGCGGAATCTCGGGATACCTCATGCAGTACTGGATGTCCGCAGTCGATTATCCCCTCAACATCGGCGGCAAGCCGCCTCACTCGTGGCCGGCATTCATCGTGATCACGTTCGAGATGACGATTCTTTTCGCCGGCATCTCTGCCGTTTTGGGCATGCTCGCCCTCAATGGTCTGCCCATGCCGTACCACCCGGTGTTCAATGTGTCGCGATTTTCATCGGCCACGAAGGATCGATTCTTCCTGATCGTGTTTTCCTCGGACCAAAAATACAACGCGGCCGACACGCGTAAGTTCTTGGAAGGCCTGGAGCCGCGCTCCATTTCGGAGGTGCCGAGCTAGATGCCGCACCTTCGACGAATTCAGTTGATCGCAGCCATACTCGCCGCTGGGACCTTCACTGGCTGCCGTCTCGACATGCACGTGCAGCCGCGCGAGAATCCGCTGTCGCGCAGCGATTTCTATGCCGATCAGCGCTCGGAGCGGCCGCCGGTTGAGGGTACCGTCGCGCGCGACGAGCTGCGCGCCGACACTTATTTCTACACCGGCAAGGTGGGCAACAATCCCGGGGATGTCATGCCCTTTCCGGTGAACAAACAGGTTCTTGAGCGCGGCCGCGAGCGTTTCAACATTTTCTGCGCACCTTGTCATTCGCGCCTGGGCGACGGGAACGGCTTCGTGCCTTCGCGTGGATTCGCACGCAAGCCGCCCTCGTTTCACATCGCACGGCTCGAAAAAGCGCCAGTCGGATATTTCTACGACGTAATCACTAACGGCTTCGGCATCATGCCCGATTACGCATCGCAGATTCCACCCCAGGATCGCTGGGACATCATCGCTTACATCCGCGCCCTGCAATTGAGCCAGAATGCAACCACGGCCGACGTTCCTGCCGGACAGAAGATTCCGTCCGAGCCGCCGACATTCCGCCAGCCGGAATCGGGCGCGACCTTGCCGGTGCCTGCTCCTGAAACCAAATCTACAGAGGAAAAATCTCAGAACACGAAGCCGGAAGACATGCAGTCTGCAGATATGAAGGGAAATCAGCAGGTGAACCAACAATGAGCGCTCCGATCTCGCAACCACTCGATCTGACCGCGCCGCCAGTCGTTCACAAGATCGCGCGGCGATCGCTGATCGTTGGGGTTGTCTTCGGGATCGCGGCCATCGCGCTCGCCTTCACTCGCCCCGACGAGTTCTACCGCGGATATCTGCTCGGCTACATGTGCTGGCTTGGCGTGGCTCTCGGCTCCATGGCGGTTCTCATGATTCGCCATCTCACCGGCGGAGGCTGGGGCATGGTCATTCGCCGCATCCTCGGCGCCGCCATGCGCACCCTGCCATTGCTTGCGATCTTATTTATTCCCGTCATCCTGGGGATGCACCATCTTTATGTGTGGGCACGTCCGTTGGATGAAGTCGCCGACAAACATCTGCGCGAGCATCTGGAACAGATTACGAAAACGTATCTGACCACCAATGGCTTCATCATTCGCGCCATCGTTTATTTCGCGATCTGGAACCTGCTCTCATTCCTGCTCTCGATCTGGTCAAAACAGACTGATCGCGCCGGCGCACCCGATAACACCCAGCGCTTCAAAGCAGTTGCCGGTCCTGGCCTTATACTTTACGGATTCACCATCACCTTTGCCGTGATCGATTGGGTTATGTCCATCGATCCTAGTTGGATTTCTACCATCTTCGGCCTGGTGATTCTCATCGGCGAAGTACTTTCGGCGATGTGCTTCGCGGTAGTCGTCGAACGAATTTTGTACAACTACAGGCCGATGTCGGAAATGCTGAAACCCGACTTCGTCCACGATCACGGCAAGTGGATGTTGACCTTCATCATGTTGTGGGCCTATTTCAGTTTTTCTCAGTGGCTGATTATCTGGGCGGGAAACCTGCCGACCGAAATCACGTTTTATCTGAAACGGTTCAACGGAAATTGGGGGTACATCGGGCTATTTCTCGCGATTTTTCACTTCGCTGTTCCCTTTGCAATTTTGCTTTCGCGTCCCTTCAAGCGCAATATTCGCAAACTGGTGTGGCTCGCGATCTGGCTTATGCTGATGCGCTATGTCGATCTTTTCTGGACCATCGAGCCGAACTTTTCCAGGGTGTTAACCATCTCTGTCGCCGACGTCATCGTGCCGATCGCGATTGGCGGCTTCTGGCTCGCCTATTTCTTCCGCAATCTAGGCTCGTTGCCGCTTTTGCCTGCCTATGATCCTTCAGCGGGTGAGGTGATCGAACCACATCATCGCGGTGTGCCGGAGAGCGCTTAACTATGACCAACAACCCCAATCCGGTGAAATGGTCGAGCAACGGAGGGTTCGAGCGCCGCGACATTGGCAGCGGTGGCGTGCTCTGGTTCTTGGTGGGTCTGGCTGCCGCCGGTGTAATCATCACCTTTCTGATGAATGGTCTTTTCCACTATCTCGAAAAGCGCAAGGAGACACAACAGACACCGGTCAGTCCCTTGATCACGAATGCTGCAAAAGACACGCGGCATCTGTCTACCAATTATCGCGATTATCTCAAAGAGAACTTTCCCAGCCCGCAACTGGAAATCGATGAGCGTACTCAGTTGGATCAGATCCGGTTGAAGGAGGAGCAGACGCTCGCGACTTACGGCTGGGTGGATCAGAGCGCCGGAATAGTCCGCATCCCGATCGAACGTGCCATGGATTTGATAGCCCAGCGCGGCTTGCCAACTCGAACAGAGGAAAGCATGGGACAAAACAAGAAGAAGTAGAGGAACGATAGTGAGCAGTGAAATTCAAAACTCGAGGTTAACAAAGGATGCGGTAGGAATGGTCGCCCCCGGCAGTCCGGTCGAGCGAGGTCCCATTTCATGTGCAACATTGAAAAACTATGACTGCGTTCGCTCCGCGAGCAGGGCAGACGGGGGGCTCCGGCCGTACAGATTCCTTCTTCTGCTGATTCTCGCTGCGGCTGCCTCCGGTCAGACCATGTCGAACGGCATCATGGGTCCGCCATCCAACGTCCGTCCGCCGCGCCTGGAAAACGTCGGCATCGAGCAGCATCTCGATGCACAAATTCCCCCGAACCTTACATTCGTCGATGACTCCGGTCGGTCGATCATGCTGGGCGAGTATTTCGGCAAGAAGCCCCTCATTCTGAATCTTGTTTATTACAACTGCACCATGCTCTGCGGCGAAGAGCTTGCCGGACTGACTAGCGCAATGAAACTGGTGAAGTTCGATCTGGGGAAAGAGTTCGAAGTTGTCACCGTCAGCTTCGATCCACGCGAGACGCCGGCGATCGCCGCCGCTAAGAAAAAGGATTTCGTCGTACGCTACGGGCGTCAGGGAGCAGCCCAAGGGTGGCACTTCCTCACTGGATCCGCTGACTCCATCAATGCACTCGCTAAGACGGTCGGATTCAAGTATCAATACGATTCCGGGACGAATCAGTATGCACACGCCACGGCGATCATGATCCTGACGCCGCAAGGCCGGATCTCGCGCTACTTGTACGGAGTAGATTTTCCGCCGAAGGATTTGCGCCTGGGATTGGTCGAGGCTTCGCAGCAGAAAATCGGAAATCCAGTCGACCAGGTTCTTTTGTACTGCTATCACTATGATCCCGCGACCGGAAAATATGGCGCGGTGATCAGCAATATTTTGCGGCTCGGTGGGGCGGTGACGGTCGTTCTTCTCGGCGGGCTTCTATTGATTCTCTTTCGCCTCGGCAAATGCGCATCGCGACGTATGGCAAAAGTACCGCCGGGACTGAACCGGTCCGAGCAAGGTAAGGCAAGATATGTTTGACAATTTTCCCTTGTGGCCCCAGCGGGCCTCCACGATGGCGGGCAATGTAGACGCTCTCTTCATTTTCCTGCTCATCGTATCGGGGCTGATGACCCTGCTGATTTTCATTTCGGTCATCTACTTTGCCGCGCGCTATCGCCACCGCAAAGGCGTGCCTGCCGAACAGGTAGAAGGTTCCATTCCTCTGGAATTGACCTGGACGATCATTCCTCTCGGGGTCTTCATGGTGATCTTCCTCTGGGGCGCCGTCGTCTACTTCAAAAGTCGCACGCCTCCCCGCGATTCAACCGAAGTCTATGTCGTCGCCAAGCAGTGGATGTGGAAGCTGGAGCACGCTGAAGGCCAGCGCGAGATCAATGAACTTCACGTCCCGGTGGGCCGCGATGTCAGGCTGATCATGACTTCGCAGGATGTGATCCACAGCTTCTTCATTCCCGCCTTCCGCATAAAGCAAGACGTTCTGCCTGGCCGCTACACGATCGCCTGGTTTCGCGCCACCAAGCCCGGAACTTATCACTTGTTCTGCAGCCAATATTGTGGCACGCAGCACTCCGGGATGATCGGCAACATCGTTGTCATGGAGCCCGCTCAGTACGAAGCCTGGATGAGCGGCGGTTCGAACGGCCCGCTCTCCGCAACCGGCGAGAAGGTTTTCGCCGAACTCGGCTGTTCGACCTGTCACCGCACCGACACACAGGGCCGCGGTCCGAATCTGCAGGGCGTTTTCGGACACCCGGTGATGCTGGAAGGCGGGCGCACCGTCACCGCCGACGAAAATTACATTCGCGAATCCATTCTCGAACCCGGAGCCAAAATTGTTCAGGGATTCAAGCCCGTGATGCCCACCTTCCAGGGTCTGGTGAGCGAAGAACAATTAAGCGCTCTCGTCGCATACATCAAGTCATTGTCCGATGCCGGTCCGGCCGGAGCCAACACCGCCGAATCAGCACCGCAAGCCGCTCCAGCAAAGGCAAAGAGCAAGGGAACTCAGGTGGAATAGTATGGCAACTGCAACTGCGTTACCGGTTGAACGCACCGATTACCTGAATAACGAGTACGGCATCAAATCGTGGCTACTGACTACCGATCACAAACGCATCGCGCTTCTTTATCTGGTTTCGATCACGTTCTTCTTTTTTATCGGTGGACTCTTCGCTCTCCTCATTCGTCTCGAACTGCTCACGCCCGCCGGTGATCTCGTCCAGGCTGACACTTACAACAAGCTTTTCACCATGCACGGCCAGGTAATGGTCTTCTTCTTCCTCATTCCATCCATTCCAGCCGTCCTCGGTAACTTCCTGGTGCCCATGATGGTCGGCGCCAAGGATCTCGCCTTCCCGCGTGTCAACCTGCTGAGTTGGTACATCTACATCATCGGCGGCGTCATGATGCTGCATTGCATTCTGACCGGCGGCGTCGACACCGGCTGGACTTTTTACACTCCCTTCAGCACCGAATTTAGCAACACCAAAGTTATCGAAGCCGGACTCGCCATCTTCGTAGTGGGATTTTCCTCGATCCTCACCGGACTGAATTTCATCGTGACCATCCATCGTATGCGCGCGCCAGGCATGACTTGGTCGCGCCTGCCGTTATTCATCTGGGCGCACTACGCTACCAGCATCATCCAGATTCTCGGTACGCCGGTCATCGCCATCACCCTCGTGTTGGTGGTCGCGGAGCGCGCTCTGCATCTCGGCATCTTCGATCCCAGACTTGGCGGCGATCCGGTGTTGTTTCAGCATTTGTTTTGGTTCTATTCCCATCCC
>JASHPL010000378.1 GCA_030038125.1 Candidatus Sulfotelmatobacter sp. | reverse complement strand
GGATATTGCATCCGGTTTAAAGCTCTACAGGATATAAACGTCGATACGCTTGAAGCGGCAATACGAGATGGGCTGGCGGCTCAGAATGAAAAAGGCAAGCTGATGAAATAATTCCACTGTTAAAGACAAGCAGTTATCGATGCAAAGGCCCTCAAGTAGACGACCCCGAAAGCCCCGGTCCGCGCCACAAAGCCATTCTCTATAAAACGGGTCTCCCGCAATTGTGCAGCTCTCTGTCAGCGCTCTTTTTGCCTTTTCATTCGAAGAAAAAGCAAATGTATGACCACGTGATTTGGCCTGAACAATACGACCCCAGACATTCGGCTATTTATGCGCTCAACGACGTTGACGTGATGGCCCCGCCCGAAGTGGTTTGGAAGCTGCTCGTCGATGCCAGGAATTGGTCGAGTCATTTTCCCCACGAGGATTAGGTCGAGATCCTGAGCGGTGAACCGGAACTCGCACTCGGAACCAAATTCCACAGGGTGACGGTTGGTTATCCAGTGAGTCTCATCGTTACCGAATTCGTACCTGGCCGTAAGCTCGCGTGGTCGACGAGAGTGGATGGCGACGAGACCGGTTCGACCGCTTATCACGGCTGGGTCATCACTCCTACGGATGAAGGGTGTCATCTGTTGTCCGAGGAGACGCAGCAAGGCGACTTCTTCCTTGAACTGATCGGGCGCAAGCATCCCGGTGCGCTGTGCCGCTATCACCAGGCCTCGATCGAGGGTCTCGCTGCGAGGCCGAGATGAAAGTGTCGAGAGCGGCCGGACTCCCTCGGTTGGCCGGCGAGGATTAGGCTTACGGCTTGCCCGGTTGGTCGGCGCGGCCCGGTATCATGCACGCTCGCCGAGCCAAGACCCTGCGGAACGCTCATCGAACCCTTAACCCACACTCGGCCAGTGCTATGGTGGCCTTCTGCAATATTCCAAGCAATTCCGCGCAGCAGAGAGCAATGACAGAATTTGATTACTTTCCTTTCGAAATCATAGGGGATTCGACGAATTGAATGCGGCGAGTGCGACTCGCGCCACCTGTTCCAATGCTTTTTTGTCTGACTTGAGCCGGGCCATCGATCTCATGCCTTGAATGGTCACTATAAAGAAGCGCGCCAAAGCCGCAGGATCCTGCTGAAGGGACAACTCTCCTTGCTTTTGCGCCCTCACCAGAGCCTCGCGGAAGATTGCCTCCACTCGTGCCTGGTTATCCCGCAAGAAGTCCCTGATGACTGCGTCCTTCAAGTCACGTTGCAGATTCGCGCTCAGCAAGAGACAGCCTCGTTCATGTTGTTCGCGTGTCTCCGCCGCAATCCCGTATAAAAGTTTGGCAAAACCGTCTCTTACCAAGGGAATCTCATTCAGCATCTTCTGTCCTCGGCCGTTGGTCTGATCCCGGTAGCGCGTGAGGGCTTTCAGGTATAAGGCCCGCTTATCTCCAAATGTGTCATAGAGGCTCTGCTTGGCAATTCCCATCTCCTTCATCAGCGCTTCCAGAGAGGTATTTTCGAACCCCAAACACCAGAAGAGATGCATCGCTTTTGCTAAAGCGCGCTCGGGATTGAATTCTTTAGGCCGTGCCATATTGGACGTTCCAGTCTACAACTGAGTTAGATTGACAGGTGTGATTCTGGACTGTATAGTCTGGAATTACTCAATCGGGTGATGAAGCCAGACTGGCTTACAGAAGGAATCGTCATATGTCTGGAGGAAATCAATGAGAGCGGATACGAAATTTCAAGCAGGAGTCTTCGCCTTTTTCCTGGTCACGGCCCTTGCACCGATTGGCCAAACCAAGATTGCTTCGGCCGCGATTGAATCTCGGTTCGGGCAGGTTGATGGAATCAAGATTCACTACCTCACAGCCGGCCACGGACCTGCCGTAATCCTTCTCCATGGCTATACGCAAACCTCGCGGATGTGGAGACCGTTGATTCCGAAGCTCACAGATAAGTTTACGGTGATTGCACCCGACCTGCCGGGAATTGGCGATTCCGACATTCCCAAGAACGACGACGGCCTCGATATGAAAACCGCGGCTATTCGCATCCACGCCCTGGCGAAATCGCTCGGAATCAGCAAAGCCAGGGTCGTCGGACACGACATTGGACTCATGGTCGCATACGCCTATGCTGCGCAGTTCCCCAGCGAAGTGGAAAAACTCGTGGTCATGGATGCATTTCTGCCGGGAGTCGCGGGCTGGGAACTGGCGTATGACGATCCCGATTTCTGGCACTTTCGCTTCCACGGCCCCACGCCTGAAGCTTTAGTTCAAGGTCGGGAGAAGCTTTACTTCGCTTATTTCTGGAACGACTTAGCTGCCGACGGAACTCATTCGCTTCCAGAAGCAGACCGCGCGGCGTATGTTGCGTCCTATTCTCGACCGGGCCGGATGCGAGCAGGGTGGGCGTATTTTGCCTCGTGGCCTGATACCGCAAAAGACTTCGCCCAAATGTCGCAAACTAAGTTGACGATGCCTGTCTTATCGATCGCAGGCGAAAAAGCCAGTGCCGCGATCCTCAGCCCGCAAATGAAACGCGTCGCAACCGATGTCAAGGTGATCGAGTTGAAAGGATGCGGTCACTGGCTGATGGAAGAGCGACCGCAAGAGACGATGGACGCGCTCGTCAACTTTCTCTGAGTCGCCAAGCCGGTTTCTCGATGTAGAAGCTTGCTCTTCAAGAACACTGAGGCCATGATGAAAAAGAATGCGTTATTTGTGCTCACGATTCTCGTTGCCACCTGCAGCGCACACGCACCGTCGATTCCCGAGCTTCGTCTGACTCCCGGGGAGATCGTCAGCGGAGACAAAGGCGAAAGCCAGATCGGGAGTTCGAAACTCGCTGGGGTGCATACGAAAATTCTGGCCGGGAACCCTGCTGCTGTGGGCTTCTATTCCATTTTGTTGTTCGTTCCCCCACACACCACCATTCAAGCTCATTCGCATCGGGACGACCGCATGGCGACGGTCGTGTCCGGAACCTGGCACTTTGGATACGGAACGCATTTTGACGAAAAGTCTCTGAAGACCCTACCTGTGGGCAGCGTTTACTCTGAGCCAGGTGGAGTCAATCATTTTGCGCGCACCGCCGAAGCTCCAGTAGTGGTACAGATCTCCGGCTTTGGTCCTACCGACACACGATACTTCAACCCAGCAGATGACCCGGAAAACCAAAAGGGAGCCGACTAGTGGCGACCGGACTTGTTGAGATCGCCGTGCCACGCGCACCGATTCGTAGTGCGTAAATCAATCGCAGGAATTTTCACCATCGTATTTCGGCGGAGAGACGGCACATTCAACCGACTGTCAGACCGGCGGTCGAGGCAGGCGACGAGTTGGTAGAGGCAAGAGATTTCGGCTCGAATTCCAGGCGCTTGCGCTCAACCGTAATACCAAACTGAAAAATCGGTGAAGAACCGTCAGAACCGACCAACGCTTCCGCGGGATGGGTGCTTTGCGAAAGAGGCCGATCGAAAGGTCCAGCCACGGTGTTACCGCACACATCTTCAAGAGTAGATTCAACTTGCATCTTATATAGTCCTGCGACCCAAGGTGAGCTAGGTGTGAAGCTCCATCGTTTTTCGCATTGGTCGATGGCGATACGACCTGGTATTGTCCGCCCCCCTTCTGAGGCCACCGTGATCGTGTGCAAAAGCAGTGCCCAATCCAAAGGTCTTGGAAACACGAGCACCAGAGGATGACGGGTATCGCCCCCGGGGGCCACGACTACCCATTGGTTGACCTCGATCGGTTCACGCACGGGCTCCGCGACGCAGAAAGTTTTGTAGAAGCGCTTGCTCAGGGACCGACCAGACACGTCTCGCATTCCCGACCCCACAACAAGCGTATAGTCCAGACCCGTCTTCAGCGGCGGGCCCAGTTCGCGGTTCGGTCCCACTCCACGCTTGAGCCTGCCCGGATCCAGCAAAATCGTGAGATGCCGCATGCTCCTGTCCCAGAGCTCGACAGGAGGACGATAGAGCACGTCAGGCGCGGGCCGTCCACCGGGCCCGAGGAGTGAAATCTCCTGCTCCGCTCGACCGCGCTGCATGGAATTGGAGAAACGTATGTAAAAACGAAGCAGGTTTTCCGGGAGCAAGTCGTCGGAGGGGAACACCTGCACGACGTGAGTCGCCATAGTGCTAACTCGGCTCGGGAACGAAAACTCGAGAGTTAGTATGTCGGTGAGCGCATTGCGGCCTAGCGGCCGCAGATCGAAGCTCGCGCGATAACGAATCCCCGATTCAAACGGAAAGTACGGGGTAAATCGTAGCGCGCGTTCGAGGACTTGATAATTCCCCGAGACGTCCGGGAGTTCATCAACTCCAGCCCCTACCGGTTCCGTGACTTTCACTCGAAGGATTGACTGCAAGAGTGAATGGAATTTTCCTTGCAGAAAGGAAACGAGATCCGGCGGAAGGTGACGAACCCGGATGCACCCAAATCTGGGGTCACCGGGATCGGAGTCGAAGACCAGCTTGGGTTGAAAGCTCATCCGTGTGTGCCTAAGTCTTAAGGACGAGTTCAGACCGGCAACATGCGGCCGACAGTATCGATCTCGTTGCGGTGCTCGCGATAATGGAACGGATCGGGCCCATTGGGCCAGTTCATCTCGGACATGCCATCTTTACGGTCGAAGAAATATGGCAGCGCGAGAGTACTCACATCCAAGCGGTAGGTCGTTCTTGGATGCCGCCAAATCAGAACCGCCCATTTCGAGTTCAGAATCGCGATATGCTCGGCCTTGATCGGTATGGCCCGCTGTGTGCGCCCCAAGCCGCCTGGTCCGAAATCAATCCCGCCACCGGTGGGCTGAGCCGGCGCCGACGCCAAATCGGAGACCGCGATTTGCGAGGCGCTTCGTGTGTCGATCGTTACCAGCAGGTAGTCCTTAGAATCGGCAGGGCTGGTAAACGTAAGCATATCGAGCGGATTAGCGCCATACCCCAACTCTCCAATCAGGTCTCCGTGAACGTGAGCACCGTCTTTCAATTCCGACAACTTGAAGCGCACGAGCGGCGTGCACCCATAAACCGCGAACAGATAGGGCTCGCCATTCAATTCCCGGATCACTTGTCGAATGATCGGCGCGCGCGTCTCGAACTCGCCATGGACTGGATGCCAAATTTCGACGGTGCACGTTGCCGCGTTGGAGTTAAATGGATAAGGAATACGGTGCAGCGTCGAGGCAAACCGCTGATTCGTTATCCCGGTCACAAATATCTCTTCCCTGTAGTATTTGACATCTGTGATCGCATACATTTGCTGTGGGTCAAACTCCAGCATGTCCTTCGCAGCGGGTTCGTTTGGTATCGATACTTGGGAGTGCGGAATATTGTTCAGCTCCAGGACCTCCAACTGACCATGGTTGACCTTGACGAGAGCCGGAATTGCATCTGGTCCGTGGCCGCGCTCAACGGAAAAGAAAATCTGTTGTGTCGGTTGATGCACGGCCATGTCATTGATAACAATTTTGTCGACCGTGGTGCCGAACAGCGCCGCCAGTTTCTGATCGAGGCCACGGACCAGATCGCCGCCCTCGAAATTGTGGAAATTGCCGAGTTCTATACCTGCTTGCGGTGTGAGGTCGGCCTCCCGCAGCGCAAGAGCATGAATCTTGGCGCCAATAATATCGCCCACGAATAGGACATTATTGGGCCCAAACGTGAGCACGCCTGCTGATCTGAGTGGTCCGAAGGCGGTACCATGTGGGGCGGGCGCAGTGGATGCAGCCGACAGACCGCCAGGCAGCGCGAGACCAACGGCAGACGCCGCAGCAATTCGCAGAACGTCTCGTCTAGAGTGGCCAATCGATTCTGATTTGTCACGCATGCTAAGTCTCCTTGCTGTAGGTTGAGCAATCCCAATTCACTACGGCGCATTTTCCATGTGGATTCCGCTGGACTGAGAACTGAGTCCTTTAAATCTCGACTTCGCCCCCAGTCGGGTCGCTCTGAAACTTCCACGTTCCTCCCGCTCGAAAACTGGAAGCAGTGCAAAATGTGTCTTCCATGAACTGCATGTAGTTGACCTTTCCTCCGTCCAGCCTGAAGAGGATGGCAAATGGCGATGTCACCGTCTTGCGCATTTTGGTTGATGTGTAGGTGAATCTTCCGAAGACGGCCACTTTGTCACTTTCTCCAAAAATGTCCTCCGGCGTAAAGGAGTCGACATGCCAGAAACGCCCGACATCAGCAAACGTCTTGATGATTGTGTCTACCCCGTACCCGGTGCCGCACCATGGCATGATCTTGCGCAAGTCGGGGTTGCTGTAGTTAAGCGAGACATACCTGACATCAGCCGCGCACAAATTCTTTACGATTTTCGGGTCGTGGATTCCTTCGAGAAGCTCTGTCACGATTACTTTAGGTTCGCGCGCCATGTCTCTCCTTTTCTTAACCAGCAGCGCCGATTCAATCCTTATCTCGATGGGGATCTCATGCAACATCGTGTAACCGGGATTCCCAATCACGCGGCACGCGACCTTCGGGACCGGGAGCCGGCTGATTCTCTGGCCGCCAACGAGGCCCTAACAGGCGTGGTCCCCTCAAGACCTTCTTCTTCCGGTAGTCGTAAAACCAACTCTGCAGAGGTTCGAAACTCGCCACGACTGGATGATTCATCTCGGTCGCGTGCTTTGCGGCATGCTGACCAGGCGAACTATCGCAGCACCCGATGTATCCACACTCGGCGCATCTCCGCAGGTGAAGCCACCATCCACCTGTTTTGAGGCAATCTTGACAACCGTTGCCTTTGGGCTTTGAGTGCGGATTTATTCCCGGCGTAGCTTTGCTCATGGCTGATCACCCTCTTCCGGCAGATTTTCGGCCACGTGGTTAAAAATGAAAATCGCCAAATAGGTGTGCTTCTGTACCCCCCTTTTGGACTAGTGAGCGGACTAGTCGGGATCGATTTCTTCGCACCTTCAACTGTTCTGAGGATTTGTGGTGGAGAAACTGTAGCGCGCGATCTTGAACCTTCCGTCTTTCTCCTTGTGAAAAATGAAAAGTTCCTGATTCCCCTCTTTGCTCGTGGTTCCAGTTGCGTGATTGAGCGTAGAACCCGCAGAATTGGTTCGCGCGAATACCCACTCCGGACTCATTTCGACAATCTCCACGAGATTGAATTTCACCGTGAGTTTGATCGCGGCAAAAACAGCGTCGTAGGCTTTTCGAACCGCTGTCAGGCCCACTGCCGAGGGGCTATACGGCGGCATGAAAACACCACCCTCGGCGTACAGTGGCATGACAGCATCTGTGTCGGAAGCGTTCAGGGCCTGGTTGTAAGCAG
>JASHPL010000377.1 GCA_030038125.1 Candidatus Sulfotelmatobacter sp. | reverse complement strand
AAGCTTCGACCGGACCTTTGCCGGTCAGCCTTTGAGTAGGCACGTCCGGCCCATGCAGTTTCCTAAGCTCCTCGATGCGAGGTCGGCATACGCGATTGAAGTTCCAAATGAACGAAATAACCTGAGGAAGTTCGCCGATCGGACGAGGCTCGCCGCGTCTCGCCACTCGCGTGAGCGAACGGCAAATACAGAACAATCTGGAGAGCTCGAGCCAGATGATCAGAGTGGCACGGGGCAGCCTGAGATCGAATGTCACTTGTGCGAAGTTGCCGTCGCTGATCCAGCTATTGCCAGCATGGGCTTGCTCGACTAAATCTCTGAAAGCCGGAATATTCTTTGCATCGCGGTGCGGTTGCCAAAGTTCATCCAAACAAATCACAGGTGTATGGGTGATCTCCCCAAGCCGCCGCGCCACGGTAGTTTTCCCAGTGCCTGCACACCCCAGAACGACAATGCGTGCCATAGGTGCTGGCCACCTTTCAGGTGGATTTGAGGGCGGTCTGGAAGAATCTAGGAATGCGCGCCGCGGGGCCGAGAATCCAGCTCAAGTGGTGGAAGTTGGATCTCCGATGCTGGCACTCGGTCGCGAATTTCCTGGATGGGTGAGGTTACGATCGGCCGCGAGTATTGTGGATGACGAAACTCGAGATGCATGCCGCGACCGACGTATTGCAATTTGAGCATGGAGCCTCCCCATGTGGAGCCGGCGATTGCTACCTGCACCGGTTCCGGGCAGAACTCAGGATGCCCCGAAAGCAGAGCCTCGCTGCCGCCTAGGAGCACAGCCGTGTAACGATGATGCATGGTTTGAATCTCGAGAACCGTGGAGGGAGGGAGATCGTTGAGAAAAACTCCGCCTTCGATTTCCGACTGGATGATGCTACGGTTAACTTCGTCGGCGAGGTTGGGATGCGGGATAAACATACAAACATCAGGGAATAAGGGTACTGGGTTTCGTTCTCGACGACAAGTGCACTTTGGGATGAGGTTGGGAACCGTAGAGCATGTACGTTAGAGGCTTCCGGACCGGGGTGGGTTGCAGTAACTTTGCCGCTCCTCCAACTCTAAAAGAACACAGGTACTTAGATACTCAGCAAGCCTTAAAAACAGCTTACTCTCCACCAACGGTCAATCCGTCGACTCGGATGGTGGGACAGGCGACGGCGCCGCGGAATTCGAGGTCGCTGGCGATCTCGGAGATGCGGACGAACATGTCTTTGAGATTGCCGGCGACGGTGATCTCTTCGACAGGATAGGCGAATTCGCCACCCGAAATCCAGAGGCCGGAAGCTCCACGGGAATAGTCTCCGGTGACTAGGTTCGCGCCATGGCCGAGGAATTCGGTGACGTAGAGACCTTCCTTGATTTCTCCGATTAATTCTTGGGGCGACTTTGAACCCGGCTGGAGAAAATAATTGCCAGGACCGATGCCGGGAGTTCCAGCCAGTCCGCGGGAAGCGTTCGCCGTCGTCTGCAATCCAAGCTTTTTCGCGGTGTAGGTGTTCAGCAGGTACGAGTTCAAAATTCCATTTTCAATGACGATCGTGCGGCGGGTGGGAATGCCTTCGCCGTCGAAGGGGCTGGTGCCGAATCCGCCGGGAAGGGTGCCGTCGTCGATGACAGTTACGTTGTCACCGGCGACTTTCTGACCCAATTTACCGGCCAGAAATGACGCTCCGCGGTAGACGGAATCTCCATTGATGCCTTCGAAGATGTGTTCGAGGATCGAGGTCGAAACCATGGGATCGAAAACGACCGGAACGTGCGCGGTTTTTACTTTTCGCGCGCCGAGGCGGCGAATAGTGCGTTCGGCAGCAACTTTGCCTACTTTTTCTGGTGCATCGAGTTTTTTCAGCGTGCGCGCGACCGAGTACCAATAGTCACGCTGCATGGCGCCGTCTTCACTTTGCGCGATGGGAACCGCTGCGGTTGAGCAATAAGAACGCCGGTATTCGCCGACGAATCCGTGCGAATTGGCCAGGACTTTGCGGCCCGTGGCAGCGTCGAATGATCCACCTTCAGAGTTCTTGATGCGAGGGTCGAAATCGAGTGCGGCCTTTTCAGCGCGGCGCGCGTAATCGATGCGCTCGGGGCCCGGGAGCGAGTAAACGTCTTCGTGATAGAGATCAAGATCGCCTTCGAGTTGACCGAGTTCACCGCCTGGCGGGATACCGGCGTACGGGTCTTCGGAGGTGATCTTCGCGAGTGCAAGCGCGGAACCCAGCATGCGGTCAAGACCTTCTTTAGAAAAATCGCTCGAGTAGGTGCTGGCGGCGCGCTGTCCGAAAAAAACGCGAACGCCGATAGATTTGGAACCGGATTCTTTCAAGGTTTCGACCTGGCCGAGGCGGACGAGCGTCGAGAATTCGTCGCCTTCGCGGACGACACATTCGGCGGCGCTGGCGCCGGATTTCATGGCGCGCCGAACGATGTCGGTCGCGACTTCTTTTAAGTCAGTTTCCAGTTTCGGCTTTCGAGTCTCGAGTTCGGTTGGCATAGAAAATCTTTAAACCAAAGGAGCATCAAGGAAAAACACAAGGTCCCCCGACTTCGCCCGGCGGGACGTTGTAGAAGTGTAGGCAATTTTGATCAATCCGCAAGAATCCGCGTTGATCCGTGCCGAAGAAGATCACTGCATAAACGCGCCCGCATCTTTGCGAGCGGTGCCTCCCACCGTCAATCGGTCAATCTTCAGCGTCGGAATGCCTACGCCGACCGGCACGGCCTGGCCGTCCTTTCCGCAGGTGCCGACGCCTTCGTCCAATTTCAAATCGCTGCCGACCATGCTCACACGTGTCAGCACATCGGGGCCGTTGCCGATCAACGTTGCCCCTTTGATCGGTGCTGTGATTTGGCCGTTTTCAATCATGTAGGCTTCGCTGGCGGAGAAAACGAATTTGCCGTTCGTGATGTCGACCTGGCCTCCGCCGAAATTCACCGCGTAGACTCCATGCTTGACCGAGCGAATGATGTCTTCGGGGTTGTCGGTACCCGCCAGCATGTAAGTATTGGTCATGCGTGGCATGGGAATGTGTTCATAGGACTCGCGACGTCCATTTCCGGTGTCGGCGATACCCATCAGACGTGCAGAAAGCTTGTCGCTCAGATATCCCTTCAGAATTCCCTTTTCGATCAGAACAGTCTCTTGCGTGGCCGCGCCTTCGTCGTCGACATTGAGCGAACCGCGGCGCCACGGCATAGTCCCGTTGTCGACCACCGTGCATTTTTCGCTGGCCACACGCTTGCCTACGAGACCTGCGAACGCCGAGGTTTTCTTGCGGTTGAAGTCCGCTTCGAGGCCGTGGCCAACCGCCTCGTGCAGCAGGACGCCAGGCCATCCGGGGCCGAGAACGACTTCCATTTCACCGGCCGGTGCTTCGCGGGCGTCAAGTTGTAGAATCGCTTGGCGGGCGGCTTCCTTGGCGAAGTATTCGGGATTCTTTTCGCTGAAAAAGAAGTCGAGAGCGACGCGACCTCCGCCGCCGGCCGAGCCGCGGGCGGAGTTCCCGTCAGTCTTGGCGATGCAGGAAACATTCAGGCGTGCCAGAGGCTGCGAGTCTTCGGCGAAAGTGCCGTCGGAAGCAACCACCAGAATGTTGCGCAGTTCGTCGGCACAGCTCGCACGGACCTCTTTGATGCGCGAATCGTAAGCGCGCGCGGCTTTGTCGGCACGCATGACGAGTTCGACTTTCGCGGTTATTTCGGCGTCGACACTCGGCAGAGTAACGGGATAAAGACTGCGCGCTTGGAATTTCTGAAATCCGGCCACCGGCGTTTTGGCCGGAGCGCTGGCGATCAGTGCCGCCGTGCGAGCTGCGTGCAAGATGCGTGCGGGCGAAAGGTCGTCGGTGTAGGCGTATCCGGTGCGCTCCCCGGAGACGACGCGGACGCCGCATCCGGCAGAGATGCCCTGACTGGCCGACTTCACCATCGATTCGTCGACCATCAGCGAGGTCGAGGAGAGATATTCGAAGTAAAGGTCGGCGTAATCGCCGCCGGCGGAAAGCGCAGCGGCAAGATATTTTTCCAGATCGCGTTCGGAAAGTCCGTAGTGTTCGAAGAAAAAGCGAGATTTATCGATATGTTCTGTCACGTGTACTATTTGATGCCAGCCAACTCGCAGTGGACTCGGCGGCAATGCCCAGACCTTCATTATCACATACGGCCGCTCCCAGGCGGCTTTGCTACAGACGACGGAGGGGTAGACAGCCAAGAAATGATCGCATGACGAATCCGCCACAAGTTTCCACAATTTGCACACTTTTAGATGTTCACTTGTCACAGACGAGGCGGCTCAGGTTGTGAACAATCCGGCTATGACTCCAGAGGCATTGACGCGGACGCTGCAGGAATTTTTAAGCGAAGCTTCGGGCGCGGTAGTGCTTGAAGACGGGGCTATCGCGTTCGATCTGGCGCGGGCGAAATACTCGATTTCGGGCGAGTACCACAAGTGCTTATTACATCTTTGGTCAGCCGAGCGGAATGCAGTGCGGCGCGTGCTGGATGCAGAGTTGAAGAATGGAATGTTACGACTGTCGGTGCAGCGACTAGGGCAGGCGCGTCCAACACGGCTGGAGATTTGGCGTGAGCGCGACCGCCGGTCGCCTTCGGCGAAAAAGGCGTGCCGCACGACTTATGAGGCGAAGCTGCGCCGGGCGCTGGAGCGGCATTTTCCAGGATTCGAAATTGCACGGCTGACGAACGGGGTCGACCTGGAGAAATCGTTTGGGCCGATTTACACGCGGGGCGTGATTCGGCGGGGACAGTCGGCATTCGCAGTTTTAGGAGTGAATGAGAAGGAAACCCAGGCGTCGGTCGATGCCTCTCTGACGTTTGGAATTCTGTGGCTCGATGCCTGCCGAAACGCCCACCCAGTCGCACAAAACGCGACAAGTGTTGTGCGACCTGGTTCTTGGATTGAAGGGCTGCTCTTATTCGTGCCGGCGGGATCATCCGCGCTGGTGCAGGAGCGGATGGCGAATCTGAATCGCAATGCCGCCAAGTGGAGGTTGTTTGAATTCGACGAGAGAGAGGACGCGGTCAGGGAAATTGATTGCTCGGATCGTGGAAATGTGGCGACGCGCTTAGTGCATGCACCCAACGAAGCAGCGGCACGGGAGAGATTTGCCGATTCGATTCAGAGAGTTCAGCAGCTTTTGCCGAATTGCGAAGTCGCTGTGCTGTCGGCGGCAGAGATAGGGTTTCGCTGGCGCGGGCTGGAATTTGCCCGGGCACGGATAGGCGCTGAGGCAGCGACATTCCGGCCTAAGCAGGAAATTATATTTGGAGTCGGTGCGGAAGAGCGAGTCTTGGAGGATCGCAACTGTGATTCCTTTCTGCAGCTGGTCGCGGCGGTGCGAAATGCGCGACACATTTACGGGCCGAAACAGCATCCGCTGTTTCGCATGCATCCGGAACGGTGGCTGGAATCGCTGGTCGTGGGAGATGTCTGCGTCATTGATGAGCGACTGGAATCGCGCGAGGTGTATTCGCAGGTGCCGGCATTCTCGGCCGGGGATCGGGCGATGATCGATGTGCTGACACGAACACACGAAGGACGATTAGCGGTCGTAGAGTTAAAGGCAGACGAAGATATTCATCTGCCCTTGCAGGGGCTCGATTATTGGTCACGTGTGGGGTGGCATCACGCGCGCGGCGAGTTCGGCCGGTTTGGCTATTTTGCGGGAAGCGAATTGTCTCTGGAAGCCCCACTCCTTTATCTGGTGGCACCTTCATTGCACGTCCATCCCACAACCGATGCATTGGTACGGTATATTTCGCCGGAGATCGAGTGGGAATTTGTTGGGATCGACGAACATTGGCGCGAAGGCGTCAAAGTGGTGTTTAGGAAGAGGTCGGAGAAGCGGCCACACCACCGCAACACCGAGAATCGGCGAGCTCCGAAATCAGAATTGCTCATTGAAAAACCCGCTTGAGAGCGAGGTATCACCAAATCTGATACGCGAGCGTTCGCCCGCAGCTCCTAGCCCTTCCAGGCGCCCAACAGACGGCGGACATAGACCAGCTGGGCGATGTGATAGGCGTTATGGTCGGCGACGAGCAGCGCTTCGCGCAGGACGGTCTGACCACCGCCCCAGGGAATGCGCGCGAATAAATCCGTTTTGGGGTCCGCAACGAGTTTTTGCATAGCCGCCAGGTCGGAGTGAAACTGCTTGACACTATCATCCCAAGCCTGCGCATCGGGTGGAGAATCCTCTTTCGGCCAGTATCCATCGGGCCAGTTTGGAGAAACATGTTTGGAGTTGCGGCTGAACGCGAGGATGTCCCGTTGAGCGATGCGGAGATGTTCGAGAAGCATCCAGGGTGAGTGAGGCAGACCCGTGGGCTTTGCGCCGCGCAGCTTCGGCGGGAGGTCGTCAATCACGTCATCGAATTTGGCATGGGCGTTGCCGCCACGAAGAAGATCAAGAACGTGTTGGCGCAGCGCGTGATTATCGTCTTTCGGCTTGGAAATAGGCATGGCTTTGCACTTGAAAGGCGGACCAAGGGGAGTGATGTTTCTAGGGATTCAGGCCACGAGCTCTCCCGGCTCGATCTTGTCGATGTAACACCAGACCCAGGCTTCTCCCGGCTCTATGGAGCGGATCAACGGGTGCTGGGTGTGATGAAAATGTTTGGTGGCATGTTTGTTCTTCGATGAGTCACAACAGCCAACATGGCCGCAGATCAGGCATAAGCGCAAGTGCACCCATTGGTCGCCGGTCTTTACACACTCTTCACAGACATGAGTGCTGGTTTTGCGGATTTTGATCTGGTCGAGATGCGAACATTGTTGTGGCATTGGGTTCCTCCTAAGCGGCGGTTAAGACATCTTGCATCAGATATCAGTTCTGCGACAACCATGCACATAATTTGATCAATTTTGGATTGCAGCGAATTTCGCTGCCTCCAAGAGAGAATATAGCCGTCAAGTTACCGTCGTGATCGTGACGAAAGGGCATAATCAGCGAATTCGCCTCTCCTTTCGCGCACAATGATAACGGAGGTTTTTTCCACGTGTTGCGGCTTGATTATTTATCCTGTTTACTCACTATTTTATCGACAATTCTGGTTGGACGGCGGCGTTGGGAAGGCTGGGTGTTGTGCGCGGTCAACAGCGTTCTCATGTGCATAATCGGCTTTCGGACCGAACAGTCCGGTCTGATACCCGCCAATCTGTTCTGCATGGTCGTCAGTGGCATGAATCTGCGGGCGTGGCGACGCTCTGGAATTGTCTAATTTCAAATCCGCTGCCTCAATTCGCACGCGAAGAGAATCGCGCTAGGATCAGGCAAGCAGTCATTGAGCGATCAGCAGGTTTTCGGCGAAGGGCCACTGTTCGTCGATCCACTGGCTTTCGCAGCGAAAAGCGGCGGCAACTGCCATTCTGCGAACTTCTTCCAGCGAATACTTGTGACTGCTCTCAGTCCAGACGGTTTCTCCTTCCTTGAACTCGATCGAGATGCCAGCCGCAGGTATGCTCACTTTTTGCCGGCGACTCGATTGCAAATGCATCTCGATACTGCGGGCCCAATAATTCATTCTTGCCAGGTGGACGAATTGACTCAGGTCAAAGTCCGCGTCCAGTTCGCGATTAATGCGGGCCAGCAAATTGAGATTGAACGCGGCAGTGACTCCAAGGGCGTCGTCGTATGCTGGGACGAGTTGAGCCGCAGGTTTTTCCAAGTCAGTGCCAAGCAGTAGTGAGTCACCGGGAGCCAGAATCTGCCGAACGCTGGCCAGGAACTTCACGCCTTGGGGACGATCGAAATTTCCAATCGTGCTGCCCAGGAAAAGAACTAACAGGTGCTGTCCGGGTTTCCGTTGCTGAGCGATTTCGCACAATCCATCGAGATACTCGCGCTCGAAACCGACGATGCTGAGCGAGTCGATGTCTCGTAGCTCGCGCTCGCACATCACCAAAGCGGAACGCGAAATTTCAATTGGATAGTAGGATGTGCGTTGCCGGCGGCTGAGGGCCTCGAGAATCCAGCGAGTTTTTCTTCCACTTCCACTGCCGAGTTCCGCCACAGCAATCGGACCGGCAATACGGTCGACAATCTCATTGGCATAGCGACGCAGCAGACGCTCATCGGCGCGCGTCAACCCATATTCAGGCAGATGACAGATGACTTCAAACAGTGCCGATCCGACTTCATCGTAGAGATACTTCGATGGCAGTTCCTTCTGGCCGCGTAAAGTGAGTCCTTCTCGAACATCTGCGGCAAATTCGCTGGTCGTGTTAGGGGCGATCGCGGGAACGAGCATTTTCACTCCTTCGTCATTGGCTTACACAGCGAAAACCGGCATAGACATACTGGTAATGGCCCTGAAACCAGTTGCGAAATGTCGGCCGCAGCATGCATGCGGCGGTGCGTGCCGAGCCACCTTTCATGACGAAGTGCTTTCCATCGAAAAAGTCAGCAGAATAACCGTGGTAGAACGGAAATGGTGCGAAGCCGGGGAATGGCGCGAACACCGTGGAAGTCCACTCCCAGCCGTTGCCGACCATGCCCTCTACTCCGAAGGCGCTTGCGTTCACGGGGAAAGCGTTGACAGACGTCGGGTCCCAACGATGGAAGTCAAAGTTGCCCAGGTTCGATTGGGGAGATGCATCGCCCCAGGGATAAATCCTGGCAAGTCCCTCCGGCGTGGCGTACGCGGCACGATGCCACTGTGCTTCCGTGGGCAATAATTTGCCGGCCCAGCGCGCATAGGCACTGGCTTCTGCATGGCTCACGTAGACTGGCCAATCAGCGGGAAGCAGGATTTCTTCAAACATCGCTCGATATAGCCATCGATCGCCGCGTTTCCTCCAGAACACCGGATGAGAAATTCCTTTGGTTGTCTTCCAGTTCCAGTCCCCTTCGGTCCAAAAATCGCGTGTGTCATAGCCCCCGGAGTAAATGAACTCAAGGTACTGGCCGTTCGTGACTTTATATTGATCAATTTCGAAAGCGGGGACGTGGACGGTATGAATTTCGAATTCGTTATCCCAGCCAAACTGTTCTCCGTCGCGGTGAAGACCAAGCGCAGCGTCTCCAACCGGGATGGTGCACATTCGCGGGGAGACCGGGGCCGTCTGCTGACTCTGCCAGTCGGTTTGCGACACCTTGGCATCGAGCGGTAACTGATGAAACATGTAGGCCAGAGTTTCCAGATGCATGAGGCGATGCTCGATCGCGACGTTGAGTAGGGTCGAGAGAGGGAATCCATCTCGGGCATCAACGCGAGAGTCTATGAACTCAGGCGAGAGTTCGCTGTCGAGAGCGTCGCGCAGTCGGATTACGTAATCGTGGACTGTTTCCAGAGACGGCCAATCGGAGGGTTGATCGGTCGGCAGTCCCCCGCCGACCGGATCGATACCGAAGGCAAAAAGACGATCGAATTCCGGACTGAAACTCTTCAACCCGGACGGGCGATCGCGGAGCAAATTCCAATCGAAAGCCTCGAGGTGCCCAATGTAAAAGATGATGCGATGGCGCTCAGGAATGGGACGCTCGTAAAGCGATTCCTCACGCACGATACGGAACAGAGCATCGCTGCGCTGGCGCGCATCGGATATTCGCACGAGTAGACCATGCGCGGCAGTCGTTGGTGTGGTGAGCACTCGAACCTCCCAGCTTGATCGAACTTTCGGAACGAAGGGCGAGCGTAAAGAGCGCTCGCCGTAGGTCAGCCCGGCACGAAAATAATCCGGCCCAGACAGAGCCGGATTCCTCACGGGAAACTTAGATGTAGGGGACTGGCCCGAGGTCGCAGCCTAAATTCGCTTTTTTGGGACTATTTCTGCCGGGTGGCTTGCATTCGGGATAGTACTTTCCTCATGGGACAAGACCTTTTGAGACCAGGAATTCGTGAACGGCCTGTCTCACGTCGATATGCTGCCCGTCTACGGCATAGTTCAGCCGGCGCATCTCCTGGTCACTGATCTTGCCTCCGAGTTCTTCGAGCAACGGCTCAATCTCAGCGTGCTCGCGAAGCGTTTGCATACGGACGACGGGAACCGCGTCGTAGCGCGGGAAATAGTGACGATCATCTTCGAGCACGAATAAATCGAGGACAGGAATCAACCCATCGGTGGCGTTGCCGGCAGCGAGGTCGATCTGGCGATCCTGCAGAGCACGGGCCAGCAGGCCAAGATCCATAACGCGCGGCGAGTCGAGAAAATGCAGGTCATAGGCTGTGGCCAGGCCGCGGTAGCCGTCAGGGCGCTCCATGAATTCGTAGCCGAATCCGGCGCGCCAATGGGGAGCGTACGGTGCGGCTTGCGAAATGGTGCGGATGTGAAGGTTGCGGGCATCTTCGCCACGGATTTCGATGGCGAATGTGTCGTTGAAGCCGAAGGGAGGGCCGAGCGTGAGTTCGAAACGGCTCTCGTATTCGCTCTTGAGTTGCCGATAGACAGCCTGTTCGTCACCAATCGGCTTCTGTTTGAGAATCGCCGTCATGGCAGTGCCGGTGTATTCGGGATACATATCGATGCGGCCGGCGAGGATGGCCTGCTGGCAAATGAAGGTTCCTTGCAGGTAGAAACTGCGTTCCACTTTCAGCTTGCTGTGGGACTCGATTTGCTGCGCCAGGATTTCGGCGAGAATGAGAGACTCGGTGAAATTCTTGGAGCCGATTACGATTTCATTGCGATGAGATCGCGAACAGGAAAGAGAGAAAGAACTGACCAGCAATAAAGTGAACGGCAGAAGCAATAATAGCGACTTAGGAGAGCAAATCATCGCGGTTGCAGGCGTTGTTCGAGCAGGCCGATGCCGAAATCGGCCAACAGAGCTAAGACCGCGGCGGGAACGGCACCCGCCAGGATAACGGAATTGTCAACCATGGCGAGTCCGCGAAAAATCAGCTCGCCCAGACCACCGGCGCCGATGGCTGCAGCAATCGTAGCCAGACCGACGGAAATCACAACGGCGGTACGAACGCCGGAGAGAATCACGCTCATAGCTAACGGAAGTTCCACCTGAAGGAGCAGTTGTGATTCGGTCATCCCCATGCCTCGGCCGGATTCGACGACGGCGGCATCGATGCCGCGAATCCCCGTATAGGTGTTGCGAATGATGGGTAAAAGCGCGTACAGAGTGAGGGCCAGAATCGCGAGGCGGTCGGCGCGGTCGCCCAGCCAGGGGACGGGCAAGAGAAATCCGAATAACGCCAGACTTGGCACGGTCTGGATCACGTTGGCAGTGCCCAGAACCGATTTATCCAGACGAGGCCAGTGGGCAATCAAGATGCCCAGCGGAATTCCGATCAGCGCGGCGAAAAATGTGGACAAACCAACGAGCCAGAGATGTTCGGCAGTGAGTTCAAAAACCTGTCCACGATTCTGCAAAATAAATTGAAGAAAGCTCATGAGACGCCTTCCGTTCTGTCGGGGTCGAGCGGATCGCCAAAGGCTTTAACGTAAGCTGCGGCCCAGGGATCACTCGAACGTAAGAATTCAGCAGGACCAAGAATTGTGACCAGCCTTCCTGCCTCCATCAATCCGATGCGCGAACCAAGACGCAGGGCCTCGCGAAGATCGTGAGTGACGAAGACGACTGTCTTGCCCAGACTTTTTTGCAGCGCAAGAAATTCGCGTTGTAAGTCGTCGCGCGTCAAAGGATCGAGAGCGCCGAAAGGCTCATCCATCAAGAGGATTTCAGGGTTGGCAGCCAGAGCGCGAGCGACTCCGACCCGCTGACGCTGGCCTCCAGAGAGTTGGTGGGGGAAACGGGAAGCAATTTCGGGCGCTAGGCCAGTGAGTTGCAAGAGTTCGTCGATGCGGCGGCGAATCTTCGGCTCCGGCCACCCCTCAAGTTTGGGAACGAGGCCGATGTTGCGGGCAACATTGAAATGCGGAAACAGACCGACTTCCTGGATGACATAGCCGATACCGCGACGCAGGCGGATGATGTCTGCGTCAAAGTTGCGAACCCCGTTGACCCAGACTTCGCCGGAACTGGGCGACAATAAACGATTGATTAGCTTGAGCGTGGTGGTCTTGCCCGACCCACTGCGTCCGAGGAGAACCAGAACTTCGCCGCGTTCCACCTGCAGGGTGAAATTGGAAAGCACCTGCGTTTCAGCAACGCGGTAGGAAACGTTGCGGAACTCGATGAACGGTCCCGGAATGGGCTCTTGCATCCGGAGAAAGAATACTGGAGATTGTGCGGGCTGTGGTATCGGAGCTTAAAGTCCAGGGCTGAATTCATCGCCGGTGACTTCAGACGATCCCTCTACGGCCCCGCACGAGTTCAGGAAAGGGCAATGCACGGCTGGCGTTGACGTCAACAACCTCGGCGCCAACGACGACAGCCCGAAGCATATGAGCGCACCGGCTTGGGCCAATATTTTCGCAGGAGATCGGTACTGGCAAAAATATCGGCCCAATGATGCGCTCATCTGGCGCTACCACCAGTTCAACTGGCCTGAAGGGTGAAGCACGAAATGTTGCGGGGCCCGGACGCCATCGTATTCGTCCTCGCAGGAACGAACTTACCTGGCCCAGCTTGCAGCTAAAATTCACGTTTCATACGTCTAAGAAATTGGTAGCATCAAAGAGATCGTCCGCTAGTCTGGGGTCGTTTGCCGATTTGGTCGGCGGCCGATAACCAACGAGTAACGGCGGCTTATCTCCCCTTCCACCCAGCGCATGAGTACAACAAAGCAAACCTCCGCTGTGCGGGTTGTGGTGAATGAACTGGGGCTAGAACTCCATTCAAAAAGCGGGGGAGAAAAATTCGGGCTGACGTGCGACTCATTCGCTGCAATTCTCTCGGAGATTGGAGCCAAACACGCAAGCGCATGCACCTCGGTAGATGACGCTCGTGCTTTCTTTTTAAGTCTTCGCATTGACGAACTCGCGCTCGCCCGCGCCTGCGCAGAGGGAAACAACTCGGCGTGGGAAATTTTTCTGACACGCTTCCGCGAGAAGCTCTACCAATCCGCCCTTCGCATCGCGCGCGAGGATTCGGCTGCGCGCGAACTCGCCGACAGCCTCTACGCCGACCTTTACGGAACCAGCACACGCGACGGCCAGCGCGTATCAAAGCTTGCCTCTTACACCGGCCGTGGATCACTCGAGGGCTGGTTGCGGACGGTGTTGGCCCAGGAGTATGTGAACCGATATCGCCGCACCAAGCGTCTGGTCAGCCTGGATGAGGAATCGGAAGAGGGAGTGCAGTTTAGCGCGGTTTCGCAAGAAACGGTCAGTGTTGCAGACCCACGTCTGACAGCAGCAACGGATGAAGCACTCGCCGTTCTCTCGGCGGGGGACCGAACCATCCTGGCTGCCTATTATCTTGACAACAGAACTCTGGCCGAGATTGCGCGCATGCTCGGAGTACATGAGTCGACAATTAGCCGGAAGGTTGACAAGTTGGGGAAGGCTTTACGCAAGCAGATCCTAGCCGGGTTGGTGCGGCGGGGCATGTCCCGGCGGCAGGCGGAGGAAGCGCTCGAAGTTGACGTCCGGGACGTCCAGATCGATCTTCGTGGTAGCCTCGCGCAAGATTCCGCAACTGGTGCGTTCTCTGAGAAGAGAGTGAAAGCGCGGGTAAGGGAAGGGCCGGGATAAGGACAAAAGCTGAATGCGCGGTGTCCCACAAATCGTACGCGAGCGATTGCAGTCTGGAGCGTCAGCCGGCGACCATCCGGACGCGGAAGTGTTGACTGCTTTCGCCGAATATTCGCTGCACGGTCCCGAACGGGCTGCTGTGCTCGAACACATGGCAAGTTGCGGTGACTGTCGCGACGTGGTCGCCCTCGCCTTACCCGCCACCGAGGTGGCTGGATCGTCCGTCCTGATTGTCCGCCGGTCATGGATGACCTGGCCCGCTTTCCGCTGGGGATTTGCTACGGCAGGCGTGGTTCTCATTGCGATCGGAGTCATGCGGTATGAGCGACGGCCGAATGCCGGCACTCAGGTCAGGATGCTGGCCAAGCAACATCCGGCTGTGCCAGCAAGCACTCAGTATGAGCCAAAAGCCGCCACAGCGGAGCCGAAGTCCGAGCCGCAAAGTGCCGAGAAGTTTCCCGTCGGCGCGACAGCTAGGAACTTAAGTCCAAAGATCTACCGGAAGGACGGCGGCTCTCGGTTCAAATCATCTCCACTGGCTGACGGATCAGCTATGACTGTTTCGCATGGGGTGACAAGGCCGAGCGCGTCGCAACAACAGGGGCTACAAGCCAATGTGCAGAATCAAGCGTCGGTGCCTTCCACCGATACGGACCAGACTCAGCTGGCGCAGGCTGACGCTCCGCCTCGGCAAGGGTTTGACAATTACGTTTCCGGTCCTGTCGGAAAGGCAAAACCAGCTGCACCCACATTGCAGCCGTTCCCGAATGGGGGAAATGTTCCCCCATTGACCCAGGCGCCGGAGTGGTCTATCACTGCCGTTGGAGGGCTGCAGCGCTCCCTCGATCAAGGCAAGACGTGGCAGGATATCGAGGTAAACACGAATCCATCTACCGGCGCTGCGAGCGTCGCAACCGAGGCCCAGAGCGTCGACTCGAACGTGAAGCAGCAGGTGCTTAAGAAAACCGTCACAACCGCATTCTTCCGGACGGTTACGGCCAATGGAACGGACGTGTGGGCCGGTGGATCGAACGCAGCACTTTATCATTCAGCGGACGGGGGCGGTACCTGGACGCGGGTCATTCCGTCGTCGAATGGCCTTACGCTCACGGGCGACGTTGTCGGGGTGGAATTTGCCGATCCGCAAAACGGAAAGGTTATGACCTCGACTCCCGAACTCTGGACCACCAGCGACGGTGGCCAAAGCTGGCACAAGCGCTAGGAATCCGACCTCAGACTCCGGACCTTGGACTCCGGACCTCAGACCTAAAACCTGTCCGAAGAGGAGGAATCCCAAGATCGAGAACGAGGAAGTTGTAGGAGCGTGGTTTACTCGTCGCGCAGTAAAATTGCAGGTTCGACCGACAGCGCGCGTTGCGCGGGAATCCAAGTCGCCACAAGGCCCAACAACGCCATCGCCAGTACAACCCCCGCCAATACCAGCGGGTCGCGGGGAGTCGCCTCGTATACGATAGAAGCCAGTACGCGAGTCGCCATTATTCCGAGCACTAATCCCCCAGCTGACCCAAACGCCAACAGTTTAAAAGCACGCCCCAAGGCTGCTTGTAGAACCTCCTTCCGTCGTGCACCCAGGGCAACCCGAATGCCCAGTTCTCGCAGTCGTTTGCTGACTGAGTATGCCGCCATCCCGAAGATCCCTGTTACCGCGAGCATCGCACCCATAAAGCCCATCACGCCGAGCGCCATGGTCGCCATACGCGAAGGAAAGAGGGCGGATTCAAGTTCATGAGTCCACGGCCGGATTTCAACGGGCAAGCCTCCATCCAGTTCTTGTAGTTTGCTTCGGATGTCCGCGCCGAGTTGTTGCTGATCGCGACTTGAGCGAACTACCAGCGTGGTCTGCGTTGACGGTGATTGCAGGATGGGTAGAAACATTGCTAATTGTGGACCTTCGGCGAGGTGGTCGTACTTCCCGTCGTCTGCAATGCCGACCACCTGTACGCGCGATCCATCAGCCAACTTAAAATAACCACCAATTGCGTTAGCAACGGAACCGAAAATTCGGTGCGCGAACTCACGATTGATGACCGCGACGCGCGGCGCGTTTGTGTCGTCATGCCAGGTAAAACTCCTACCCGTCAACAGGGGTGTTCGTGCCGCTTCGAAGTATCCAGGAGAGATGTTGTACACCATAACCTCTGTGGCATTCGCGGGTCTGAGATCCGTTGTTTTGTCGGCAAAGACCCTGGAGCCGTTCGCACCGTAATACAACGGCGGTCGATCCACCAACCCGACGGACGTTACTCCTGGAATTGATTCCAAACCGTCGATCATCCGCTTCTGCATTGTCGGTACGGCGTCGCCACTATAGCCAGCCATACTGAGGGCGGTTTCAACGAGCGTTGCATCTTTCGGTTCAAAACCGAAATTGCTATGCAGTGACCGTACCAGCCCGCGGACGGCAACAAACGAAGATGTGACTAGCACAGCACAAATCGCAATCTGGGTTACCAGTAGAACTTCCCGAATAGCAATGCGCCGTCCGATTCTTGCAAGCGGTCCCGACTTAACGGCCTGATAGGGACTGGTCTGAAGCACTTGCCGCACTGGAACTGCGCCAAACAGAAACCCGCTAGCCAAAGCCAACAAAAAGGCGACCAAATAAACTTTCGCATCGGGATAAACCGGCACATTCAATGGCGCCGTTGGGAGTGGATGCCACACGCTAAGTTCGCGGAGCAATCCCACACTGACCCACAATCCGGCCCCGCCTCCGATCAGCGAAATGATGATAGCTTCCGTAAATAATGTTCGCAAAATACGCGTGCGCTTCGATCCAAGCGCTAGCCGCAAAGCAACCTCGCGGGACCGATCTGCCGCCCGTGCAGCAAACAGGCTGCCGAGGTTGGCGCAGGCGGCGAGAAGAATCAGTGCCGCCAGGGCCATGACGCCGGTCACGAATCCCTTGATCGGTGCACCCAACCAGTCACCGGCAAGACCGGGTCGAGTCAGAGAAAAAATCATATTTCCGTCATCTTTGGGGTATGTCTTTTCCAGATCTCTGCCAATTGAATTGAGATCAGAAATCGCCTGCGCCGGAGTAACTCCCGGTTTCAGATGTCCCAATACCATGACAAGATCGCGAGTGCCGCGCTCGTTGAGCACATTGGTTCCCTCTACTTGCTCCTGGTTGACGAGCGGTACCCAGAAGTAAGGAGCCAGAAAGGCCAAAGTTCCCCGGAAGTCAGGGGGCGCGACACCGATAATGGTGAAAGGGTGTTTGTTCAGCTGAACCACTCGACCAACAATTCCGCGGTCTTCCTGAAAATGCGTGTGCCAAAACCAGTAGGTAAGCACGACGAAGGGTGCGCTATTCGGACCGCGCTCATCGGAGGCATGAAAGAAACGTCCAAGATAGGGATGAATCTTCAATGCGTCGAAATAATTCCCGGTCACTTCGAGGACCCATGCGCTGGTGGGACTATTACCCGTGTCAAACCCGACCCCGTCAACGTTATAAGCAATAAGATCCTCGAAGCTGTGGCTGCGGTTGCGGAAATCGACGTAGTCGGGATACGAGTGATTGATCGCTTTATCACGCCCGCGTTCAACCGCCCACAAGCTTTCGGCTTGCGGAACGTTTACCGGACGGAGAACCAGAGCATTCAAGATGCCGAATACCACGGCATTGGCGCCAATTGCCATGGTCAGGGTTAACACGGCTGCAAACGCGAAGCCGGGAGACCTTCTCAACTGGCGCAACCCGTAGCGAACATCCTGAAACAACGTTTCCATCGAAGCCCCCATCCCCGCTGCGATTGTGCTGTCCGTACCCAGCAAGAGATCTGCCAGAACACCTTTGACTAACTATCCTGTTTTCAGAACCTGATCGACAGGTGATGTTTTTCTCGGGTCGTCTTCTTGATCGAAATCAAAAACGACTGTCCGGGATTGGACATCAATGCTTTCGCTAGAGTCTATCAGCCCTTTCAAACTCAGGATCTTTCCGGAGACGCGGGGCTCTCGAGGAACACAGGAAGGTGCGCTGAGGTCGCTGAGGTCTGAAGTCCAAAGTCGAAAGCTGGCCTTAGCTCTCCGCTAATTCCGTTACCAAAGTGACGTTTACAGTGAGAGATGGCAATCCTACTATCCAATCGTGGTTGGCAGTTCTGGGGGAGGGCTGCCGAGGCGTCCTGGACTGAAAGGTCAAGGGCGCTTTTCTCCTTTTGACATCCAATCTGGCCGATTACGCGCTCCTAGCCTGTTTTAGCCGCAAAATCATGTATTCCTCGTCGATAAACTGACTTCCAATGCGTAACGCACGCGGCTCACACCCCCACGATTGAAATCCCATTGAAGCGTAAAGATGGCGGGCTGCGAGTTGGCTCGATGCAACTGAAAGTAATACCTGATCAATGCCGTCGATGGCGGCGGCGCGCGAAAGCACAATTTGAAGTATCTGGCGTGCAAGCCCCGTTCGTCGTCTTCGTGGAGTGACATAAACGCCCCAGATCCGTCCTTTGTGCCGGGTCTTTAATCCGTCCTCGCGATAAAAACCCGCAGTTCCCAGGAGGCGGCGATCTTCAAACGCACCCATCATAAACTGTTCCTGGTTTCCTCCCCCGATGCGTCGTCGGATTTCATCCAGGCTAAGGGAGCGATGTTCTTCCGCCGACGAGCTGAAGGCCTGGGGATCACCTTCGAGCGCTTCCAGACGCAGTCTCCAGTATTCAGGAGCATCATCGCTGCTCAGAAGACGGATTTCCATTTTTGTTGTGCGCTACCCACGGAAGAGCTTTATTGTCGGCTACGGCAGGCGGCAGAGTAAACTGCCGATCTCCACGCGTGAAATCGGGACGAGGACGGCGGCAATCGCTTTCGGCCTGCTGCTTGAGTTTATCGAATTGGTCGCTGACAAACTCTGTAATTCTGCTCTAGCGCAAGGCCTGAGTTCTGAAGAATCCATCGTATTTCCGGTAGTGTCCTAATTTGCCCATCTCATATAAACCCATTGGCAATGTGATTGCGTAGGTTTTCTTTCTGAGCCGCAGTTAGACTCCATTCGTGGTCGCCGCTGCCATCTATGCTGAGGTGGATAACGCGAATATCTGCATCTCGCGTCAATGCTTCATTAAGTCCAGCGCGGCCCAATTTGGTTGAAGCCGTTACGTCACGTTGACAATGCGGACAACGCGCATTAAACGTTCCTGTTGCCATTACAGCCCCCCTCACCCATTCTGAAATGGTTTTCTTGCTGGCCCTCGCTGCTCCCTCGACTGCTCTCAAATCATCGCGACGAAAACGTATTGGGACAATCTTGCCCTTCGCTTCACCTTTCGGAAGTTTTGGCCTTCCGAGTTTCTTAGTTTTCTTCTGTGCCAAGGCTTCTGAACTCCTGTATTAGTGCGGCCCTGACCGCCGCTGCTGCCGATGTAATAGGTCCAATGTGCAGCACCGCTACGCTTGATTCCTTTGGCCGTTCACCGTCATGTGCCCATACGTACGCTCGATGCGTCTTGGGATGGCCGATTAAATCGAATACCTCGACGACGCCCTCCCAAACCGTCTTGTCCTGAAATACTTCCTTCACCCGTATGCTCTCAACGTGCTTCGACTCTACGCCGTGCAACTTGCGAATCACGTCCTGCAATTCTTCGATATAACTCAAGATACTGCCTCTACCAGATTGCCCACGCTCCAGAAATCTTTCTCAATTCCTGCTGCCATCGCGGGCGTGCAGCGCAATGTGTTGTGACGCTTTACAAAATTGTAGTAAGCGAAATGCAGCGCAACGGCTGCCTTGAAATTCTCTAGTTTCTTACTGAATGCCAACGTCAGGCGGGAGAGCCGCTTAACGTGCAGCCGCGTTGTTGCATTTAGGCGCTCGACATGGCTAGTCGAAATAAATTCGATTTCAGGCACACCAACAACGGGCCGACGATAGGCTGATGCGAATGACGGGGCGCTGTATTTGCGCTCTGGATGCTGCGCGGCGTCGTGCGTGTAGACTTTCACGCATTGACCGTAATCTACGTCAGAGCCGAATGTTCGTTCCATCGCCTCGATGTATGAGTGCATGGCATCGCTTGAAACCTGCACTCGATGACGCATCCGGCTGACAACATCCTGCACAAACTCGGTAGTATTTTCTAAGGTTCGCTTTCCGCATTTGAATGTCGGGACTAGCTTGGTCTCTGAATCAATGGCGCAATAGGTCCAAACGTCCCCCATCTCGGGGTCATCGTCTACGCTCACGTGCCGCTCTTTTTTTCCGATGAATCCCCATACTTCATCGAATTGCAGGTAATTGCAGCTTAAATCCTGCATCTTGGAATCCAGCAGCATTCCGCAGCCTTTGCCAACGCGAACGCCTAGCCGCATGATCGTATCGCGGTGGATCCCCGTGATCCGTTCAATTGAACGGATGCTGGAACCTTCGGCCAATGCTCCGATAACGGTAACCTGTTTGTCGATTGGAAGTACGTATGCCATGTCGATTACTGTATTACACTAAATATAGGATGTCAAGCCTTTTTGTGTTACAATAACAAAAACCCATGGCAGAACAACAAGGCACCAATCAACACGAGAATGAAAGCCAACTCACCGCGAAGGGTATCACTGATCCTGTCGGCGATTCTGTTGTCGGAAAGGAGCAACCCCCCGCAACCAACAATAAGCAGACCCAAGAAAGCAAAACCCCAGCCATTTCTCAGCCAACCAGGGAAAACCGCGAAAGTGCCGAAGAAGAGTTGAAATTGTTTGAGAGGGAAAGTCTCAAAATCAATCGCAAAATGCTGGAGATTTCCCGATTCACGTACCGAGTTGCTGTTTTTGCATTCTTGGCTGCGGCAGCGGCTGCGGTCTTCATTGGTGTTCAGGTTAAGATCATGTCGTACCAAACCCAGATTTTGGGAAGCCAGACAGAGTCCGCCGCAGCTGGAGCATCGATTGATGAAATGAATACTCGGAAGCAGTTGGAAATTGCGGGCAAACAAGCGGAGGCTCTCCAAGGTCAGCTTAGCGCAACTCGGAGCAATTTTCTCGAAGAACAGCAGCCGTTTACTTGGA
>JASHPL010000376.1 GCA_030038125.1 Candidatus Sulfotelmatobacter sp. | reverse complement strand
AAGAACCCTATTCAACGCTGGTGCTGTTCTTGGGTCTATGTGGTCGCCGGATCGAAGAGGCGATTGGAATCAAGCCTACCGACCTCGACGACAACAACGTGCTCCACATCCGCCGAGTCATTTATCAAGGTCGCGTGGAGGAACTCGAGGAAGACCAAATCCAAGTGTTGCCACTCGATCAGCCAGAGCACGCGGAGCTTGTTCGTCGGCTCCGCGCTCTTGGTGCGAACCACGAATGGGTGTTCAACTCCCGCAAGGGAACGCCCCTCGATCCGGGCAACGCACGTCGTCGCTATTTGCACGCCGCCGCTCAAGCGGTCGGAGTGAAGATTGGCGGCTGGCACGACTTCCGGCACACGCTAATCAGGAAGATGCGCAAGGCAGGCGTGCATCCGGTTGTCGTCAGCGGCACAGTCGGTCACAAGCGTGTCGAGCTTGCGCCCGAAGTGTACGACCGCGCCACTCAGAGCGAGATTCGAGATGCGCTTGGTCTCGTGGGCAAACAGTTGCTACCAAACGTGCTACCAAGTGGGTTGCCGAACTAGCTATGTTGTTGAAAATGGTGAGCGCGGAAGGAATCGAACCTTCAACCTACTGATTAAGAGTCAGTTGCTCTGCCAATTGAGCTACGCGCCCGCAGGTGAATAGTTGGGAAGGACGAAGTGAAATTATAGCATCCACCCGAGATCCAAACCGTGCGCAGCGCGGTGGCTGAGTTTGAATGGACTGTAGGACGTTTCAGCCACCGCAGCGCAAGAATGGGCCTGCTTCTCCGCCCGGCAGATTAATGTAAGTTTTTCTGCGCACAAAATGATCCATTCATCGTTATGCCGACGGACTTCTGAGAACAGCACGAACTGGTCTCCGGAAATCATTGCTCCGAAGTAAGCTCTCCCGAGCTGCAATTGAACGGGCGGAGTGAATCGAATCCTCAGGTCGGAATGACAGACTTTCTATTTATGCGCGGGCTATTCTGAAACAGCGGACGAGGGTTGCAGCTCGCCTGGAGCCGAAGTCGGTTTAACGACGAGACGGCGTGGCGCTGCCGGGTTTGCACTCCAGCCTCGCGTCCTCAAGCTCCTCGAATGCGAGAGCCGCTGGTGCGAACGCTTCACCATCGCTCGTGCCGATCGCTTCGTTGTCATTCGCCGTAGAGGATCGCGAACGACGGCGCGCGCATTATGCAGATCCCATCCTCGTTGGCTGAAGGGGAAGCAATGCGGCCCAGGAAGAGCACTGGCCACGCATTACAACTGCTGGCGCACTCCCGCGGGTAACGAGTCTTCACGCGACACAGGTCGGCGCGGCGGCAATGGCTCCGCCGGGATAGGCGGGCGCCGTTCCACTGTACCAATCACCGGGGCCTCATCCAGCGCGTCCGTGTAGGCGATCGACGCAAAGCTCTGCTCACTGCACATGCGGTCGATCATGCGTTGTTGCCAGCGGGAAAGAACCGCGTGTGGAAGAATCGGGAAATGACGAAACATCCAGAGCAAATAAACCCGCTGTGAAAAAGAAGGCATTACATAGCGCGGCCCGAGCGGCGTCTGCACCTGCACGACGCCCGCCGCGAGTTTTTCGATCAACATAATCTGGGTTCACCCGGAACCTGAAATTGAGCAGAGCAATCTTGGGGCCGATCATTATTGCACCGACCATGATGCAATGGGAAGCCCTTTTTCACAGATTTCTCAGCTAAGAGTCGCCGGAAGAGCGAAAAAATCGACAATCATAGCGCATTTCGGGAAGCCTTTCCGGGCAAGCTTTCCCGGATTGGTTCTGGAAGCCGGGCGAACAATGCGCTGCAAATAGCGTAGGCAGGAACGATTAAACCGCGACTTCGGGCAGAATGTCCATCCTCCGAATCTGTGCGGCCAAGCCGAATTCGGAACCGCTGTCTTCCACTCGCACGATCGTCGCCTGGCAGCAGACCCAGTATTTCTCCCCCGAAGTGAGTTCCGGCGGAAGAATAAGCACCAACTCGACCTCCGTACCTTTTTCAATGCGGGACTGGGTGTAAAGGAATACGCCGTTGGCACTAACATCGCGGGTGTGAGCATTGATATCGATGCCTTGGGGCGTGCGAACGCGGGTGGGAACACGGGCGGCAATCCTGGTCCCGGCGCGGCGCTCCGATTCGAGATCCATGGAGAAGAATTCTCAATACTCTACACCAAGGCTCAAATCGGCGCGAGAGGCAGTCGTGGTTCCGGGGTGTGGATTTGAGGCAGGTCAAGCCAGCGCCGTGCTGGGACGATAAGTTGTTCTATTCCTTGGAGTTGCTTGAAAGCAGAGGAGCGAGATTAGCCCGAAATTACTAGCCTGCCAGGGTACTTTTGCTTTTGGACAGGATGGCTAGATGTTTGGCCGGGTGGTGCGGACGGCCGGAACCACCAGTGCCTGCTCCATGGTCGGCACATTGGTTCCGCGGAGCTTGACTTCCATGTCGTGCAGCTTATCCGTCTGCATGGTCTGGTAGTAGGCCTGAACCAGCAGTTGCATGCTGAAGGGATTGTCCTGATCCTCCTCCAGGTGGGCGATGGCGTCGTCGTACTTCTTCTGATCCATCAAAAGCGTGCCCATCGCTCCTTCGTAAGAGCTTTCAATTACCAGATTGCGGCTGCCGGTGGCCAGAGCTTCCAGTTGCTTCAGAGATTGGTCTGCCAACGGTTGATTGCCGGAGCGGGCGGCACGAATGACGCGGTTGCGCAGGATGCGCGACATCTCCTCGTCACGGTCAGAAGTGGTAATCGTAGCCTGGTGATTTAAGGCATCTTCGGCCTGCTTCAGATACTTGAGTGACGTCTGATCGTCGACCTGGTATTCGGCCAAGTGACGATAGGCCTGCGCTTCCTGCAGGCTTTGATCTTTAGCACGAGCCGTTTGCGCGATCTCCAGAAAACCGTTGTCGGCTTGAGTGTAATTTCCCTCGCGAACCCAGGTCATCGCGCGCTGCATGCCGTAGGTCAGACGATCGGCTTCGTTGTGGGCGAAGCGGATAGCTTTGTCGTATTCAGCTCTCGCCTGTTCCTGATTGCCCATCAAAGCGTAAGTATCTCCGAGGCCCAGCTGCGAAGTTACGAAATCGGGGTCGATCTTGAGCGCCATGCGATAGTGCGTAAGCGAGCCTTCGAAGTTGCCGGCCATGCGGAGCAGTTCACCGTAGGAATCCTGCGGATTGGGTTCGTTCGGAAGCAGAGCGACGTAGCGATCCATCGCAGCCAGCGCCTGGTCGAATTTGCGATTGCGGGCATAAACGTAGGCAAGATCGTTCAATCCAGCTGGGAAATTTTTGTCGATGGCGAGCGCCTTTTTCAGCAGGCTCTCCGCTTGATCGTTGCCGTTCTCGCCCATCAGCCAGTTGGCCGCGAGATAAAGCAAATGCTTGTCTTTGGGATACAGCTCAAGCATGTCGTTCATGGCGGAAATACCGCCGATGTAGTCACCTTGCTGCACTTTGGAAATCCATTGGATCATCAGCTGCTCGCCGGGAGTAAGCTTGGACGCGACTGCGACAGCTTTGGCGCGAGCTTCGCTCACTTCCATCGGATTCGTGCTGTTGAAGGCAATCCAGGCCCAGGCTAGGCCGAAATTGGGATCGTCAATCACGGCCGCGCGCCAGTCATCATTGCATCGTTCAAGATAAAGATTCTCGTAGTCCGCCATGCCTTTCTGATAGAGCTCGCGGGCTTTTGGCGAGGACGTGGTGACCGGCAGCGAAATGGTCGGCGCCTTCTTGAGATGGTGGGCGTAGACGGGGGAAGCGATACAGAGACTAAGAGCTAGGAACGCCAAAGTCTTGCAAGACGCGTAGCGCGGCATCGGGGTCTCCGGAACAAGAGCTGTGCGGGGAGGGAGAATCAAGCTGAGGGTAACATCGGCGTAGTGACGGGACGAGTAACGAAAGGCGGTGACCGTCGGACTTCAGGGAGCAAGACTAGAAACCGCTCCTGGCCCATAGGAATCATGGACTTAGCAGCGCGATCGGTGCTGGCAAAATTTTACGCTGGGCGATCTGGGTACCTGCCATCCACGTACAAAGAGGCAGCCGATCCATCTGCTGACACGCCCAGCCCGCCTCGCTCCGTCGCTAGAAGCGGAAGAGTGCGGCGAACTGGACGCCCCGCGGACCGCCTCCTCCCAGAAATGGATTGCCGATCCCAACGTCTCCAGTCGCCGTCAAGGCCAGGTTTCCTTCACCGCGGCCGTTTGCGTCGATTCCATTGACTCCAGGATCAGAGATATAGCCCGGCAAGATGGGATTGGAGAAGTTCGGGTGATTCAGGAAATTGAAGAACTCTGCGCGAAGTTCCAGATTCACCCTCTCGGTTATTGGAGTCCTCTTGAACACGGAGAAATTCCACTCCTTGAAAGTTGAGGCGCGCAGGGAATTTCGCCCCATGTCTCCAAAGTGACGAGTTCCCGACAGGCAATTGCTGTCGCCCGATGGCGTGGTGGCGGTGGTGTTGCCAAAAGTGCACGGCACTTGAAACGATGTCAGATTAATAAAGTTGTATGGAGCGCTTCCGTATTCAATCGGGCCGACTACGTCGGGACGATCGAAACCTTCCCCACCGCCAGAATAGTCCCCCTCAAAGTTGTAATTGAAATTGAACGGTTGTCCATCCTGCAAGGTAACGGCGCTGTTTACTCCCCATCCATCCTTCAGCCGGGCAGCGGTACCGCCATGCTTGGGCAGTTCGTAGCCGAGGTTCCAACTGAAACGGCGGCGGATGTCGAAATTCGAATTGCCACGCTCGGCAGCGGTGTTGAAGCTGTTGTTGGGTTGCGAAGCGTTGGGAATGAAGTCTTCCAGATCGCTGGCGTTGTCGATGGAGTGGGACCAGACAAAATTGGCTTGCGACGTAAGGTTGTGCCAGCCATTGACCCGCAAGCTGGTTTGCAGAGAGTTGTAGTTCGAGTTTGCCGACGACTCCTCGCGATTGAAATAGAAGAAGTTTGGGTAAGCGGTGCGAGGAACATTGAAATCCACGTCGTCGGGGCCGTCGAAACCGGCGATATAACAATTGGGCGCAGTCTGTTTCCAAGTCACGCATTGACCCAAGTCAAACGCTGTGATCTGGGCCTGAGTCGGCTGGTTGAGGTCGCGGAAGCGGAACAGCTTGGTTCCGATTGCTCCCACATACCCCACCTGCAGCACCATCCTGCTGCCAAGTTGCTGCTGCAGATTCAAATTGAAGTTCTGCACGTAGGGAGTGCGGAGGTTGGGATCGGCGCCGAAGAAATTATCGAGTGGCGCCGGATTGGCAAAAACCGGGCCATTGCCCAAAGCGTTGGCGGATAATCCAGCCGAGAAAATTGCGGCTGGTCCTACTCCGGCATAAGCAGGTCCGGGACAGAACGCACAGTTGTAAGGCGCGTGTCCAGTGAAGATATCTTGCGAGAAGGCGTCATAAAACAGCCCCCATCCTGCGCGAAGAACCGTTTGCCCCTTGCCGGTGAAATCATAGGCAAGGCCGACCCGCGGCGCGAAATTTCTGTAATCCGGATTGTAGAGGCTGCTGGGTCCGCCCGGAGCGCCGACCTGCAGCTCGGTTCCCCCGTTTGCCGGGGACATCTGATAGAAGAGGTTGTTCTTTTCGTGGACTACTCCGAAGTAGTCCCAGCGCAGGCCGTAGTTCAGCGTGAACCGGGAAGTGATGCGAAATTCATCCTGGATGTACAGGCTGTGATTGTTTTCGGCTGTGTGACGCAGTGTATCGCCCTCGGCAATATCTCCACTATTGGCAACGCCGGTGAGTAGATCGGTCAGACTGTCAAAGCCGAGCTTGCCGCGAAAAGTATTGTCTTGTACCAATTGGATCGTCGTTCGACGAAACTCATAGCCAAACTTCACGTCATGGCGACCCGCTTTCCAGGAATAGTTGTCGATAAAGTGCCAGTTCGAATCCACGCGGCGACGCGGGATGGAGCTCGTCGATCCAATCGCAGAGAAACCGGTGACGGTGACCTCCGGCAGCCCGAAATCAAACGGGTTTGTAACTCCGGTCTCTAATCCGATCGAGGCAGGATTGAAGGAATGGTCCTGCGGATAGAATTGCTCGGCAAATCGATTCCAGCCCAGGCGCGCTTCATTGACCTGCGATGCATTGATATTCTTGACGTAAGAAACAGAAACCAGCTGAACCCGAGTAGGGGTAACCGTGTCGAACCCGGGCAATAAGCCCGCAGCGAGCTGGGCGAAGGGAAAAGCTTGCGTGCTGTTTCCGAAGTAGTAACGACCGGTCAGCAATCCCGAGACAAAGTTCTGATCGACTTTCCCGATGAGGCTGTCGA
>JASHPL010000375.1 GCA_030038125.1 Candidatus Sulfotelmatobacter sp. | reverse complement strand
ATTTGGTTTGCTGGCACAGGCAAAATCCGCTCCAATTCGCTGTGCACGCTCTGCCATCCCACGCAATCCCCAATGACCGTTGGTTGCGTTATTGGTTGCGTTAGCGGAAAGGGCGACTGGGTCGAAGCCGCGGCCGTTGTCGTGGCAGCTCATTCTGAACTCACGCCTTTGATAGTCAAGTTCCACAGCGATTCGCGAGGCCGCGGAGTGCCGAAAAGCATTGGTGACCGCCTCGCGCGCAATGCAGAAAACTTCGTCTACGACGTGGCTCTGGAGACGCTCGCTTCCGCCATTGCGTTCTACTGCGAAATCGATTTCTGCAGTATTGAAGTTAGCTCCGACTCCTTCGATTAAGGATTTCAACTCAGCATCGTTGAGGTTGTCGGACCGTAGCCGGCTTACCCGGTTGCGGCCTTCTACGATGATGCGATCGGCGGTCGTAAGAGCTCTTTCGAGGGCTTTCTTTGAGACATGGTCGGCGGGCACCTTTTCTGCGGCAACGTGGAAGCTGAGCAAGAGTCCCTGAACGCCTTGCAACAAAGTGTCATGCAATTCGCGGGCGATCCGAACGCGTTCATCCGCGCGCTCTTCGGCACGCTGCCTGATCCCCGCAGCGACAAATCTGACCCTCACCATGAGTCCGAGCCACAGCAGCAGCACACCCGAAACGACCGAGAGGACAAAGAACCACCAGGTTTGATAGAACGCCGGCAGAATTCGGAACGGAGCGGTGTTGAACGGCGCCGTCCAGATTCCGTCTCCGTTCGATGCCTCGACCTGGAAGATGTATTCTCTCGGTCGCAGATGCGTGTAGACGGCCTCAGTGCGGGTTCCAACCTCCTGCCAACTCGTATCGGATCCCTCGAGCTTATAGCGATAGACCACACCGGTGGGATTCGGTAGGTTGAGCCCAAAGTAGCTCACGTTTAGGGTCTCGATCCCCGGGGGAAAATTACGGTTCGCTGGCAGGTACCCTCCGTCGGCGGTGATGGAACGGATGGAGAGCGTGGGGGGATGCGACGGGCGGTCGATGTGCTCAGAATCGATGTAAATCACTCCGTTCGCGGTTGGAAACCACAATCTCCCCTGGGTGTCGATTTGGGCGGAATTGCGCGAATATCTGAAGATATCCGAACCTTTGAAATCTCCCTCGCGGAATTCGCGGGCCATAATGTGGTGTGACGGCTCGGAAACAGCAATCGTGATTTCCGCCGAGGTGATGCGCGCAATGGCACGCGATCCGTTAATCCAAATGTTCCGGTCGCGATCTTCCACTAATCCCGTGACTGATGTTGCGAGTTCAGGGTTGGAAAACGAGAGCATTTGGAAAGAGCCTTTCTGTTCAAGCGCGATGCCGTTTTCTCCAAATGCAAAGGTCCCATAGCTCGTTTCAGAGAAACCATCCACAGCCCCGATCCCGGATGGTGCCGAGGATTGGGTTTCGAAACCTGGCCCCTTGAGCACTGTGATTCGGCTATCCTGCGATCCCAGATACAGACGCTGGTTGCGGCCCAACATCATGGCGCGGACGTCGGTGATACCCGACGAAGAAAGAAAGGGCCGCCACTTACCGTTGTCAAGGATCCAGAGGGGATTCCTGCTGAAACCAAGCGTGCTGGCAATTAACCGGTGATCCTGCAGAGCTGTGACGCTGGTGAATTCGTAATTTTCCCGATAGGGACCGTGTTCCGCGAGTAACGGAAACCGCTCCATCCCTTTGTTGTGAACTTCTGCGATGCCGTCCTCATCAAGCAAGCGTACTCGCCCGTCCTCGCCGCAAAGGATTGACGTGATGCCGGAATGATCTTTCAGGCGAGCGAGACGATGTCCTTTCACTTCTGCGAAAAAGCCGTCAAGGACCGCCAACCAGACATCACCGTCTGGAGAAGTACAAACAGACCACCAACCGCTAATTGCGTTCTTAACTACCGGCACCATGATGGCGCGCTGAAAGTAGTCGAGCCCCCGGCCTCCGCCTACCCAGATGTTTCCATCGTGGTCGCGCAATAGTTGTCGATAACCGGTAGTCGTTAGTCCGTCACTGACATCAAAAAGATCTGAATGGTCTTCATCGCCTTTCAGAGTTTTCCCTTTGATTTCCCAGGGCTGCAGTCGCTGCAGGCCACTCTGCGTATGCGACACCCAGATCGAACCGTCGCCAGCGATTGCGATGTTGGTGATGTCGTTACCGTGCGCAACGGGATTCGGCAATCTGTTACCAAGTCGATCTACATGCATGAAGCCGGCAACGGGTGGTTGCCGGGCTGGGGTTACGGGCTTTGAAGGTCCAGTACTGACGATCCAAATGCTGTGATCCTGACCTTCCGCAAACCGCCTGCTTCCGTATACCGGTATGCCCGTCGACGTGAATTCCTCTTCGTCTTGAGGACGCCGGTAGAGCATATCGTCGATCACCAGCCATTGTGTGTCCGACGAATCGATGAAAAAGGAGGCCATCAAACCGGGATGGAGCTTCGGCCCTGCAAAAACGTGCCAAACCCCATCACCTCCCAGTTGCAAAAGCTCTCTTGCATCCAGGATGCCCCACAGCGTGCCGTCAGCGCTCTGCTGAAGTTTGTCAAAAAAACCGAAGGTTCCTTGATCCACTCGATTGAATACGGTTGCCACGCCATCTCGAATGCGAATTGGAGGGGTGGAGGGATCGCCAAATATCCACAGCGAGTCCTCGTTCGCAACAAATAGATGCTGGACATTTTTCCGAGGCAAAACGCCGGACAGCGGGTGAAAGACCGAAAATTTGATTCCATCGAAGCTGTACAGACCGTCGCGTGTTCCAAGCCACAGAGTTCCGTCCCTCGTTTGAGCAAGGTTGTTAATGTTCTGGGGAGCCCCGTCACGCGCAGTCCAGGAGGTACGGATCATCTGAGAGATGGTCTGCTCTTGTGCACAGAGTGGTAGCGCAAGGCCCAGGCGAAACGACAGTGGAACCAGAATCACCCATTTCAGAATGTGATGTGATCGGTGTTGACCCTTCATGATCCGTATTCCCCAGAACGAGAGTCTTGCGGGTGAAGGCGCACATGGCGACGGCAATGTTGGCCATTGCGAGTTTTTCATTATAAGCCCCTTGAATTCGAGACAACTGAACGAAACACCTCGAAAGGGGGGTATCGGGTTCTGCCCAAAAGATGCGAAACTTGGCGGGCTGGGCTGCTATGCCTTAAATAAGTCGCTCACAAAATGCCAAAGTCATCCTCATCACGAATTCGCATTCTTATCGTGGACGACCATCCTGTTTTACGGGAAGGCTTGGTAACAATTATCGAAAGCCAGGCCGACCTTCAAGTGGTTGCCGAAGCGGGCACGGGCAAGGAGGCAATCACACTCTTCGAAGCGCATCATCCGGACATCACGCTGATGGATTTGGGGCTACCGGATGCGAACGGCATCGACGTGATCAAAACACTGCGAGAGACGCATCCAGACGCACGCATCATTGTTCTCACTACCTACCTCGGGGACGTGCAGGCAATCCGCGCGCTTCGGGCTGGCGCTTCAGGATACCTGCTGAAAGCGACGTTGCGCCGTGATCTGTTGGACTCGATCCGGGCAGTTCACGCCGGCCTGCGTCATGTGCAGGCGGAAGTCGCGACTGAACTGGGGCAACATGCCGCTGAACTAAGTCTGACGGAGCGAGAAGTGGAAGTTTTGAAACTGATCGCAACGGGTTGTTCGAACAAAATCGTGGCGGATCGATTGAATATCAGTGAAGATACGGTGAAAGGACATGTCCGCAATATCCTTTTCAAATTGAAGGCGAACGATCGGACTCACGCTGTCACGATAGCTCTGCATAGAGGCTTTTTCGAAATTTAAGGGAGTTCCGAACCTCCCATGTCTTACCGGTCAACCCAACCCGGGGTTGCAGGAACCTATTTATCGTGGCGTCAAGATTATTTTCCTCTACAATCCTCTGCATGGATGCGGAGGCAAAAAAGCCTGCCAAAGGTGACGGAACCCACGTCTTCTTAATCGTGTGGAAGGCCTATCGGGCATTGCTCGCTGATGCCCAGGCGAGCATAAAGCGAATCAACCTGTGCGACTCTGACTTCCGGGTTCTCGAAGCACTCCTTCACAAAGGACCGTTGCCGGTCAACATCATCGGGCAGATGGTAGACCTCACCACAGGGTCCATTACAAGCGCTGTCGACCGACTGGAAAGTCGGTGGCTTGTTGTTCGCAAGCATCATTCCACTGACCGTAGAATCCGCATCGTGGAATTGACAAGCAAAGGCCGGCAGCTGATTGAGAAAGCTTTTGCCCAGCATCGCATCGACATGGAAAAGGCGGTTTCAAACCTTTCACGGGCAGAGCGGGGTATGCTCGTCGACCTCTTGAAGCGTCTTGGTGACAGGAACGGTACGACCCTGAGTTAAACTGGCTTCTACGGATCTCCGATCGGGCCGCCTTCCGTCGTTGCGAACCACTGCGAGCGTGGCCGTGGCAATGTTCGCCATATTTTTCCCGACATCAAGATTATCTGGCGGACATCATGCCTGTTCATGGCGCTCCGTGTGGAGTATATTTCCCATAGAATAATTGCTTGACATCAAGGGAGTATCAAACAATGACTGCAAACGAAAAGGCCGTGGCAGGAGTGCTCTCTGCTTACAACCAGGCCCTGAACGCTTCCGACACAGATGCTGTCATGCCACTGTACGCCGAGGGTGGTGTTTTTATGCCGCCGTATAATTCCTCTGCAGCGGGCCTAGCAGCGGTTCGAAAAGCCTACGACGCTGTTTTTGTCGCGATCAAACTCACGGTGAAATTCAACATCGTGGAGATTGTCGAGATGAGCCCGGAATGGGTATTTGCGCGAACCAATTCTGCGGGTACTACGCTGAATCACGCAACTGGAGCCACGAGCAAAGAGGGAAACCAGGAACTTTTCATTTTTCATAAAGAGAAAGACGGAAAGTTTAAGATTGCACGCTACAGTTTTTCGACTACCAATCCTCAGAAGAGTTGAAGTTTTCCTGACGAAATCAGGGCGCACCTCGCCTGTCGAATAGTCCTAAAGGGGGGTGTGCGTCCACACCTATTTGGCGATTTTCATTCTTAGCTACGTGGCCGAAAATTCACCGGAAGAGGATGATCAGCCATGAGGAAAGCTCCGCCGGGAATAAATCCGCACTCGAAGCCCAAAGGTAACGGTTGTCAAGATTGCCTCAAGACAGGTGGATGGTGGCTTCACTTGCGCAGATGCGCGGAGTGCGGTCACATCGGCTGCTGCGATAGTTCGCCTGGTCAGCATGCTGCAAAGCACGCTGCGCAAATGAATCATCCAGTCGTCGCGAGTTTCGAGCCTCTGCAGAATTGGTTCTACAACTACCGGAAGAAGAAGGTCTTGAGGGGGCCACGGCTGTTAGGACCACGCTGGCGGCCAGAAAGCCAGCCGGCTCCAGGCCCTGAAGGTCGAGTGCCGCGTGATTGGGAATCCCGATTACACGATGTTGCATGAGATCCCATCGAGATAGGATTGAATCGGCCGCTGCTGGCTAAGAAAAGGAGGGACATGGCGCGCGAACCTAAAGTGATCGTGACAGAGCTTCTCGAAGGAGTCCACGACCCGAAAATCGTAATGAATTTGTGCGCGGCTGATGTCACATATGTCTCGCTCAACTACAGCAACCCTGAGTTGCACAAGATCATGCCATGGTGCGGCACGGGCCACGGAGTAGACGCAATCATCAAGACGTTTGCTGATGTTGGGCGTTTCTGGCATGTCGACGCTTTTACTCCTGAGGACATTTTTGGAGAAGACGATAAAGTAGCGGTCTTCGGCAGGTTCACCTATACCTCAACGAAAATGCGCAAGACAGTGACATCGCCATTTGCCATCCTCTGCCGGCTGAAGGGCGACAAGGTCCAGTACATGCAATTCATGGAAGACACATTTTGCACTGCTTCCAGTTTTCGGGCGGGGGGAATCTGGAAGTTCGAGAGCGACCCCAACGGACGTGAGGTCGAGATTTAGCGGACGGCAGTCCAAGGAGAAATATGCTAGAAAAATCGGTCGGCCACTCAAGGCGCGATGTTCTGCGATTTGCCGCTGCATCGGCCGTCGGTTTTGCCCTACCTAGCGGCCTGTCCGCTGTATCCGTTCCCCTTGGGAATCCCTCCGGACCACTCAGATCAGCGGGCGTGCTCACGTTTGGACCCAACAATGTCCTTTTTGTGGGCGACATCGCCGGGGCGAAAATCCACGCTTTTGCGCTTCGAGAGGCCGATCTGACATCGCAAACGGGTGTACAGCTCGGCAATTTTCACAATTTCGAAGGTGGCGATCTGGTGCGCGGCCTCGATCAGAAACTGGCAGCGTTGTTCGGTACAACGGTCGACAAAATCGTCATCAATGATTTGGCTGT
>JASHPL010000374.1 GCA_030038125.1 Candidatus Sulfotelmatobacter sp. | reverse complement strand
ACCCAATGCCGAGCGTCAGCAGAACAGCAGCCATAACCGCGTAGCTGGCGATGCCGGAGATATACTGGCCGGGCCGCATCGCTGCGCCAGGCGCAAGGCGAGTCAAAAACGCTCCCAAGGCCGCGAACGGAACCATCAACGCCGCCAGCAATCCCAAAACAATCTGAATCACTCCGAAGACCACCAGACCGGTGCTGCGGTCCCGGTACTGCGCAGCCACTGAGGTGAGCGCTTGCCCAGAAATCGGCGAAGCTGCCGCGGTTTGCTGCTGAACCAGCGAAATTTCTTCCATCGGTCTTGAGCTCGTGTCTTGTCGCGGCTCCGGAACCGATTCTGGCCCACCTTCGTCCATCACCGGCAACTCCAATTCGAGGGTATCTTAACAGTTATCGTAAGCCAAAACGAAGCCTCACCGCGCTAACTGTCAATCCAAAACGGCCCGTATAATCGCAATGAAAATCCGCAAGCATGGTGATTCGTTGGCGCCCGGCAAAGTGGGCACCTTTCTGTGGCCCGCTTTGATTTTGACAAGAATGTGGCTTTAGCCACGCCGCGAGGAGCTGATAAGCCGGATGAGGCTTAAAGTAATTCGTTCGCGAAAAACGAAAAAAGAGAGGATCGACCTTTGGCTGTTCTCGTCATTGGAGGAGCGGGATACATCGGCAGTCATGCGGCGCGCGCTCTACGGCGCGCCGGCCAGGAAGTCATTATTTTCGACAATCTCAGCACCGGCCATGAGTTTCTGGCGTCTGGCTTTGAATTCATCAAAGGAGATGTCCTCGATTCGTCTGCCCTGGCCCGGGTGCTTTCTCGTACCCACGCCATTATGCATTTTGCTGCACACGCCTATGTAGGCGAGTCCGTAGCCAACCCGAGAAAGTATTTCCGCAATAACGTCGAAGGCGGTCTCTCGCTGCTGAACGTGGCACTTGATGCCGGAGTGAAGAAGATTATTTTTTCTTCTACCTGTGCCGTGTATGGCGAGCCGGCGAAGGTTCCCATCGACGAAAATATTCCGCGACAGCCAGTGAACCCTTATGGTGTTTCCAAATTATTTTTCGAGCAGGCTCTCGAGTCCTACGATCGCGCCTATGGCTTCCGCTATGCCAGCCTGCGCTATTTCAATGCGGCTGGCGCGGACGAAAGCGGCGAAATCGGGGAACTGCACGATCCGGAGACTCATCTGATCCCTCTCGCTCTAAGCGCCGCCGCTAGGACCGGACCGGAATTGCAAGTGTTTGGATCCGATTATCCGACTCCCGACGGTACCTGCGTTCGCGACTACATTCACGTCAATGATCTGGCCAGCGCTCACGTCAAGGCCCTCGAACATCTGCAAGCTGGGAAAGAAAGCTTCGCTGTCAATGTGGGCACTGGCAGCGGGTACTCGGTGCAGCAAATGATTTCCGCTGTCGAGGAAATTACCGGCAAGCCGGTACCGCGGAAGGTCGGTCCACGGCGCGCGGGAGATCCTCCGGTACTCGTCGCGAATCCGGCCAAAGCTCAGGCTCTGCTTGGCTGGAAAGCAACGCGCGGCCTGCACGAGATCGTCGCCACCGCATGGAACTGGATGCAACAGCAGCATGCATCGAAGCGATGAGATTGCACCTGGCCCAGTACTCGCGGCGGTCGAGTAAACATCGCAAATGCAATTAGGGTTTGCGCCAAAAACAAATGCAGCCCACGAAGCGGGCTGCATTCTCAATTAGAAGACCGATGGGTCTTCGATGGCGTGGATTCTAGCTACCGCTCGAGGAGGACGGGCCACACTCGCCACTCGTGCCACTCTGGGCGCTGGCTGCAGACGCCACCGGGATATAAAGCGGCTGAGACTGCATTCCTTTGTAAGTCGCGATGACCTGGTACCAGCCCACGATAGCCCACGATGGCGTACTGGAACTCGAGCTCGAACTCGCCGTCAGGTCTGTCCACGTGCAGATTCCAGGTTCAGTCGCCGTCACCATGCCGGTGGCGTTGATGGATATACCTTGTGGCGGCGTGGGCAGGGTCGCGCCCGTATCGTCGACGCCTTGGGGTGTAGCCGCATAGGTAGACCAGTTCGTTTCGTCTACGATCTTGCCGCTGGTGTAATTGGCCGTGACTTGCAACTGGAGCGTTCCCCCCAGGCCCGCCAGATCTACGGTGCCAGTTGTACCCGACGTGGTCAGAGTAATAGAAGCAACTTTGTCTGACGTGCCGCAGCTGGTCAAAAGCGACGCGGCGAGAACTGCAAAGATGGCCAGAATGGATGTGCGTTTCACAGGGACAATCCTCCGCGATATTTCAATTCGCATGTTGGCAGTTAGAAATTTTCGAAGCAAGAAAAATGTGTGGTTACTGGCGAAACCAATGTTCACGTCCAATGGTCACTCGATGAAGTGCTGCGTTCACGCCAGCGATTAGTAACTACGGAGGCGCGCGGATCACTCGACATGCGCCGAAGCCGCATGAATCCTGCATGAAAGCGAGAGCGCAAAAAACGCATGACGGATCGTGTTGGTGTGAATCCTGCCGAAAGTTACCTTCGGATTTTCGAAATGGAAGAGAAGATGCGAACGGCGAGAGGCCAACCCTGATTCCTCATATACGGCAGTCGATCATGAGGGATATCGCTTACAGCCGCACTGAAAATGTCTACGGAGCTTCACTCGGCGGGACAACCGACAGAGGTTGTCCTCAACACTTGAGCCTTCGACTGAGACACCGAGTCTCGGAGAGCATGTACACGCACGGGGCATCGCCACACAAACCAGATTCCGGCTAAATCAAAAATGAAAATCTGTGTAAGGGATTTTCACTGCGGTAAAAAGTTGCGCTGAAGATAAGGGGTCGAAGGCCGCTCTCGTTGGCCAATGACATTCGTAACCTTGTCATCCCATTACCTTGCTCCTAGCATCGCGCAAGGGTGAGTCTTTATGTTCTGACTCCCTCAGCGCGAAACATCTGGCTGAGCGAAACCTGCGAGATTCTGCGCTGCGATACAGCCCGAACATCCGTGATCGCCAAGATGGAAGTTGGAGGCAGTTCATGAAGAGTTTGCTGCGACTGTTGTTTGTCTTGCTGGTAATGCTGGGGACTCTGCTGCTGTCCGATTGCAGTCCCTATGGTTGCCGGGTTACGTTCGGCAATTCCACCTGCAACGCCTCCGGTTCCGGCTTTGGAAGTGGCGGCTCTGGAAGTGGCGGGGGCGGCGGCGGTGGTGGCAGCAATGCCACGCCGGCAGCATTTGTTTATGCGGTGGACCAAATTGGGGGAACCACGGGCACGGGCGCAAACGGCACGATTGACGGCTATGATCTGAGCACCAGCGCCAGCAGCTTCCTGGCGCTTTCCGGATTTACCGCGCCCACCATTCCAGCCAATGACCCCGGTGTCGGAATGGTCGTCGTGCAACAGAAATACGTATATGCATTGTTCGAGTCCACTAACCAGATCAGTGGATGGTCGCTCAATTCCACCTCAGGAGCTCTTACCGCCTTAAACAACTTTCCTGCCTCAATCACGTTGAACCTGCCGGTGGTCAACTACAACCAATACAACGTCATCACTGATCCCGCTGGCAATTACCTGTTCATCTCGAATACCGGGTTGAACGAGATCATGGTCTTTGCGATCGATAGCACTTCGGGCGCGCTGACCCCGGTGCCGGGTTCACCATTCCCAACGCTCATCGAACCTGGAAACCTGGCAACGGATGGGTTGGGAAAATATCTGTACGTGATGGAGGCCGGTGGTGACCACAACAGCGGAGCCATGGAAGGCTTTTCCATCGGCAGCAATGGCGCGCTGACCATGATCCCGGGCAGTCCATTTACGTTCACCATGTGGCAACTACAGGGTGAAGCCACCGGCAAATACATGATCGGCACCACCGGTAACGTGGCATTCATTAGCGGAACGGACGACCTCAATCTTTACGTTTTCAGCATCAACCAAACGACCGGTGTGCTGACCCAGGTAACCAAGCAGCCGACCACGTATTCGCCCTTTACGATCGCGGCCCAGCCGCCTTCGAGCAAGGGAGAGTTCGTTTATTCGTTCAGCATTAACGATACAGATACGGGCTACAACTCGATTGAAGGTTTCCAGCTCAACACTACCACTGGAGCCTTAACCGAACTCGCCAATTCGCCGTTCCAGAATTTGTTTGAAGGGCAGTGGGGCCAGTTTGACCAGAGCGGATCGAATCTGCTGGTGTATAGCAATGAGATCAGCGGCAGCACTACCTTTACCCAATTGGGACCATTTTCGGTCGATAGCAGCGGCAATCTCACGCAACCGGTTTCGCCGGCAACCCTTGTGACCGCTGGTTACTGGGTGGTAACCGATCCGTAGAGGTTCGAGATGTTGATCTCCGAGAGACCCGCACGTCTTGCGGGTCTCTTTTCGTTTTCGCGTGGGGCGTACAATAAGGCCATCCCTTCGTCTGATTACGCGGCCGGATTGTCCGCTAGAACCAGAACTTTCGGGCGGAAAAGGGGATATCAAACCTTTCACCGCCGGGTTACGTCTGAGGATAGGGAGACTTTGATCAGGTTTCTTCGGGGCTAAAACCCCTGCGATTTCGGATTATGTTGTGGACGGCCTGAAAGGCCATCTTTTCAGAACATTGTGAGCATCAAGCTTAAGATTCCAAGAGGAAGCAGCACCGCAAGGCGAAGCCGCGGGATGCCACGCGACCCGGTGCTGCGCGCCGGCCTGCTGCTGTTTCTGAGCATTGCGGTCTCCTTTACCTGCATTTTTTCTTATTACTACATCAAATACGATCGCATCATCGAGCGCCGTTTCCGCACCCCGGTATTCAACAACTCCGCCAAAATTTTCGCCTTGCCGGAGTCAGTCCGGCTGGGAGAGAAGATTGAGGCTCGGGACATTGCTGGCGATCTTCGGCGGGCCGGGTATTCAGATCAGGACGAGCAGTCGCCTTTGGGCAGTTTCCGGCTGGTGAATGATGGCATCGAGATTACGCCTGGACCGGAGTCGTATCACAGCCCGGAGCCTGCCCGCATCACCATCGAAGCCGGACAAGTCCAGCACATCAGCAGCCGTGGGAACGAGCTTTCCGCTTATGAACTCGAACCGCAACTGGTTACAGCTCTGTTTGATGCATCGCAACGCTCCAAACGGCAACTGGTCAAGTACAGCGACATCCCTCCACTCATGGTACAGGCGACCCTGGCGATTGAGGATCGCCGCTTCTTCGAGCATGGCGGCGTGAATTTCTTTCGCATGGCGGAAGCAGCGTGGATCGACGTGATCCGGGGGCGGCACGAGCAGGGTGGATCGACCATTACTATGCAGCTCTCGCGCGGCTTCTTCCTGACCCCCGAAAAAACCATTCGCCGCAAGCTCACTGAGATGCTGATTGCGGAAGAGATGGAACAGAAATTTTCGAAGCAGCAGATTTTCGAGTTTTATGCGAACTGGGTGGATCTGGGGCAGAGAGGCTCGTTCGCCATCAGTGGCTTCGCCGAGGCATCGGAGGCTTACTTCAATAAAGATCTCAAAGACATTACGCTGCCGGAAGCGGCGCTGCTGGCGGGGCTGATTCAGCGGCCCAGTTACTTGTCGCCCTATCGGCATCCAGAGCGCGCGCTCGAGCGGCGAAATCTGGTGCTGGAATCGATGGTCGAGACGCACGCGATCACTCGCGCGCAGGCCGAAAAAGCAAAGGCGGCGCCCCTAAAGCTTGCCCCTCCTAATGTCGAAGCCAGCGATGCGCCATATTTCGTCGATATGGTGCGCGATTCGCTGATCTCAAAATTCAATGAGCATGATTTGAATGATCAGTCCTATCGCATTTACACAACTCTCGATCCCGCTCTGCAGAAAGCGGCGGCGCAATCGGTCGAAATGGGCATTAAGTTGGTGGATGACCAAGTCAAGAAGCTGCGGACCAAGCGCGTCAAGGTGGGAAAGAAATATGAGACTACGGTCGAGACCGGTCCCCAGGCGCAAGTGGCGCTCGTGGCCCTCGATCCGCACACCGGAGCCGTGCTGGCCCTGGTGGGTGGCCGCGACTACGGCCGGAGCCAGTTGAATCATGCGCTCTCCAAGCGGCCTACCGGTTCGATCTTCAAGCCATTCGTCTACGCTGCGGCCATGAATACGGCACTGGACGGGTCGCAAAGCGTGATCACTCCGGCCTCGACCGTTACCGATGAACCTTCCAGCTTCACTTATGGCGATCAGATCTACGAGCCGCGAAATTACAAAGAGGAGTATCACGGCGATGTAACCCTGCGATACGCGCTGGCGATGTCGCTGAACAATGCGACCGTCAAAGTGGCGGAAGAAGTCGGCTATGACAAGGTCGCGGATCTGGCCAAAGCGGCTGGAATTACCTCGGTCAAAGCGACGCCGGCCATGGCGCTCGGCTCCTATGACGCTTCGCCGGTTGACATGGCCGCTGCCTATACGGTTTTTGCCAATGCCGGGGTGCGGCTTTCGCCAATCTGGGTGCGTTCGGTGCGCAACGCCAAGGGCGACGTCATCGCGAACTACAACACGGATCAGCGCCAGGTGCTCGATCCGCGGATTTCCTACGTCATGACCAACATGATGGAGGGGGTCATCAACAACGGGCTGGGATATACCGCAGTACGGCTGCGAGGTTTCACTTTGCCCGCAGCAGGAAAGACCGGCAGTTCGCATGATGGCTGGTTCGCCGGGTACACCTCGAACCTGCTCTGCATCGTTTGGGTCGGATATGACGATTACAGCGATTTGCGCTTGAGCGGTGCCATGACGGCCGCCCCGATCTGGACCGAGTTCATGAAGAAGGCTTCGGCTCTGCCACAGTACGCCGAGATGAGGGAGTTCGAGCAGCCTTCAGGTGTTGTGGATGTCCAGCTGGACAAAGCTACCAATCGTCTGGCAACTCCAACCTGCCCGGATGACTATACTTCCGCTTTTATCGCCGGGACAGAACCCCAGGTCACGTGCGACCAGCAAGAGGGAATTAAGGGCTTCTTCTCGCGCCTCTTTGGGGGCGGACAAGAGAAGGCCCTGCCGCCCAATCCAGCGAACCCCCAAGGGCCTGCGATCACGGACGACAGTCAGGATGCCAACAAAAAGAAGAGCTTCTTCGGCAAAATTGCCGGAATTTTTAAGGATGACAAACAGGCCGCTCCGGTGTCTAAACCTCCAGACAACGGGCAGTCTGCTCCCCACTGATGGCTGTGCCTGGGATTTCCCCAGGCCTGGCCTGCTAAGTGGCGGAGGACAATGTTCTTAGAAATCTGATGAAAATGGGAAACATTGTGGCAGAATGTCCGTAGATCGACTTGGGGGGTGGTTTTATGTCCTGCCCGAAAGTCTCTCTGGCTTCCGCTTTATTCCTCATCGCTTCCATCGTTGCTTTCTCCACGCCAGCACTGGCACAGGTTGCGCACTCCGACCAGGTGCAGGTTACTCCTCCCTTGCTGAGGACGATCGAACCCCCAGCTCCCGATGCAACGTCGGCCGAGTTGGAAAAGCGCGGCGACGAGTTACGGTCGGAAAAACTTTACCTGGACGCGCTCGATTACTTCCACGCTGCTCTGATCAAAGAGCCAAACTCTGCCCGGCTGCTGAATAAGGTCGGAATCACTGAGTTGATGATGCAGCGCTACCGCGAAGCCAGGAAGTCGTTTGAACACTGCATCAAAGCCGATCGCACGTTTCCTGATGCTTACAACAATCTCGGTGTCGTCTACTACGAGGAGCACAAATTCGCAGCGGCGATTAAGCATTATCACAAGGCGATTGCCATCGATGCGACTTCTGCCTCGTTTTTCAGCAACCTGGGAGCCGCGCTGTTCGCCAAAAAAGAATTCCAGCCCGCGGTCGTCGCTTATCAGCATGCGCTGGAACTCGATCCTGATGTTTTCGAGCGTAGCTCGCGAGGCGGAGTCCAAGCCCAGCTTCCCAGCCCCGAGGATCGTGCCCGCTATGACTACACTGTCGCCAAGCTTTACGCGAAGATGGGATTCTCCGATCGCTCGCTGGAGTATCTGCGAAAAGCAATGGAAGACGGTTACAAGGAGATGAACAACGTCTACAAAGACGCGGAATTTGCCACCCTACGGAAAGATAAGCGATTTGTCGAACTCATGGCGACCAAACCCGGGTCGCTGTCAAACGAATGACCCCCGTGCCATTGATCAAGTGAGTTCCAAGGTTGGAAGCGCAACTATAAATTACAAAGTTTTACAAATTAAGACGAAACTTCTCGCGGTTCAGGAGTTTAATTGTCTTACATACTCCTGAAAACAACAGGGTGAGTAAGGAGAAACGGTAGCCCATCGGATGCTGACCCGAGCACGCCCCAAGCATGCATCTGATGGGCTTTTTTTTGAACTCCACACCGTTTAAATCACAACCCAGAGAACGCGGTGGACGCAGAAGTTTTGGTGCTTCCGCAAAGCAGCGCACTGGATACATCTCGCGGATCCGCGGCGGATCAATATGATTTTGAACCACACTTCCCTCTGCGTCCTCCGCGGTTCTAATTGAGGCTTACTGCACCGTAGGCCCGCGCTCGGCAAGATACGCTTCCACAACTTTCTTCCATTTGCCCTGGGCTTTAAGGATGAATTCGACCGCATCGCGAAGCGCGCCGTCTCCGCCAGCATGGGGCGTGATGTAGTGAGCTTCTTTCTTCACTTCTGCGCGAGCATTCTTCACCGCGATGGCTAAACCTCCAGCACGCATCGCCGGGAGATCGATCACATCGTCGCCCACAAAGGCAGCCTGCTCCAGTTCGATTCTATCCTCCTTCACAATTTCTTCGAACGCCGTACGCTTGTTCTGTATGCCCTGGCGCACGTATTCGAGTTTGAGATCGCGGGCGCGCAAGGCGACAGTCTCCGAGATGCGCTTGGTGATAAGCCCGGTCTTGATTCCAGCCAGGCGAGCCAGAGAGATTGAAGCGCCGTCGTGCGCGTGGAATCCTTTGGCTTCGATCATCGACTGACTGTGCAAGCCAAATCCGCCTTGGCCGCCATGCTTGGCCGATTGCTCCAGAATGCTCTGCTGCGATCCCGCAGGAGCGGGAAAGATGAACAGCTTGCCGTCGGTAAGAACGCCGTCTACGTCGAAAAGAAGAAGTTTGATTTTTCGGGCACGAGCCTGCGGGGATAGTTTGGGCATCGGCGCGATTTTATCTCAACCGCCATGAAGCCCTCAGCGCTGAGCAAGCCACAGAACCGGAAATCACGGCCCGGGCTTTACAAAATCACAATGGCATAAGAGGCGAAGAATTTGCGAACATCAAACATTCGGACTAAAATAAACGGATGCAACCCCTCCCTGCCTCCCTTTCCTGGGCTCATCCACTGGTGGCGGAGTGGTTTGTACGACGCTTCGGCACGCCCACCGAGCCGCAGGAGCAGGGATGGCCCCACATCCTCTCTGGCCGAACCACGCTCATCTCGGCGCCTACGGGCTCCGGCAAGACTCTGGCAGCTTTTCTGGCCTGCATCGATCGATTAGTCCGCAAAGCACTCGCCGGCGAATTGACTGATCAGACTGAAGTTCTCTACGTCTCTCCGCTCAAGGCTCTCGGCAACGACATCCAGAAAAATCTTGAAATTCCGCTGGGCGAGATTCTGGCTCTGGCCGGCGAACACGGCCTGCTGATGCCGGAGATTCGCACCGCCGTCCGCACTGGTGACACGCTCATGCACGAGCGGCGCGCGATGCTCAAGCGGCCTCCGCACATTCTGGTGACCACTCCGGAATCGCTCTACATTCTTCTGACCGCCGATAAGAGCCGCGCCATCCTCCGCGATGTCGAGACCGTGATTGTCGACGAGATTCATGCTGTCGCCGACGACAAGCGTGGGGCCCATCTGGCGCTTTCTTTGGAGCGGCTGGATGCGCTGACATCAAAGCGTCCGGTGCGGATCGGGCTTTCCGCCACGCAGAAGCCGATTGAAGACGTTGCGCATTTCCTTACTGGCAGCGGCCGCGCCGATCCTGTCATCGTCAACATTGGGCACAAGCGAAAACTCGATCTGGGCGTTGAAGTTCCGCCCATGCCGCTTGGCCCTATCGCCACCAACGAGATGTGGGACAGCATCTACGACCGCCTCGTCGAACTGGTGGCGCAGCATCGCTCGACACTGGTATTTGTCAACACCCGCCGTATGTCCGAAAGGCTGGCGCATCAACTGGGCGAGCGTATGGGCGAGGAAAATGTGGCCGCCCATCATGGCAGTTTGTCGCGCAAACTCCGTCTGGCGGCCGAGAAGAAACTCAAGGAGGGCCAGGTGCGAGTGTTGGTCGCTACCGCCTCGCTCGAACTCGGAATTGATGTCGGTACAGTCGATCTTGTGGTGCAGATCAATTCTCCGCGGGCGATTGCTGTCGCTTTGCAGCGAGTCGGACGATCGGGACACTGGCGCGGCGCAGTTCCCAAGGGAAGATTGTTCGCTACAACTCGCGACGACTTGCTGGAATGCGCTGCCCTGGTGCGCGCGATTAAGCAGGGCGATCTCGATCGTTTGATGATTCCCGAGTCACCGCTGGACGTTCTGGCGCAACAAATCGTCGCCGCATGTTCAGCCGAGGAATGGGCAGAAGATCAACTCTTTGCACTCGCCCGTCGCGCCTATCCCTACCGCAATCTCAAGCGGGAAACTTTCGACTCCATTCTCGAAATGTTATCGGAAGGGATTGCCGCGCGCCGCGGCCGCTATGGAGCCTATCTGCATCGCGATCGCGTGAACGGAAAATTGCGCGCCCGGCGCGGCAGCCGCATCGCCGCGATCACCAGCGGCGGCGCCATTCCTGATAATTCGCTGTATACGGTGGTGGCAGAGCCGGATCAGGTTGTGGTCGGTACGGTCGACGAAGATTTCGCCGTGGAAAGCAATCGCGGCGACATCATGCTGCTTGGCAACTCGTCCTGGGTGATTCATCGAGTCGAGACTAACGCAGGCCGCATGCTGGTGCAGGACGCGCACGGCGCCCCGCCCAGTGTTCCTTTCTGGCGCGGCGAGGCTCCGGCGCGCACGGAAGAATTATCGGCGCACGTGGGCGAATTGCGACAGACGATCAGCGACCTGCTTCCTCGCACTTCTCCCGTTGGATTCTCCGCGACGCAGCCGGAAGTGGCGGCTGCGGTGAAGTGGCTGAACGAGGAATGCGGGCTCGATGATTCCGGCGCCGAGCAAACGATCGAATACATCTTGCAAGGCCGCGCAGTCCTGGGTGCGGTGCCGACGCAGACCACGGTTATTGCCGAACGCTTCTTCGATGAAGCCGGCGGAATGCAGTTGGTGGTTCATGCTCCTTTCGGGGGGCGCATCAACAAAGCCTGGGGACTCTCGCTGCGCAAGCGTTTCTGTCGCGGCTTCAATTTCGAACTGCAGGCCGCCGCCACCGATAACGGCCTCAACCTTGCTCTCGCCGAGCAGCACAGTTTTCCGCTGGGAGACGTCTTTCATTTTCTGAATGCCGAAACGGTACAGCCGATTCTGGAGCAGGCGGCGCTCGATTCTCCCATCTTTGGCACGCGCTGGCGCTGGGACGCAAATCGTGCCCTGGCGTTACTGCGCTTCCAGCATGGCAAGAAAGTTCCGCCACAGATTCAGCGCATGCGCTCCGACGATCTGCTGGCCTCGGTTTTTCCCGATGCCGCCGCTTGTTTCGAAAACATTGAAGGCGATCGGCAGATTCCCGACCATCCGCTGGTACACGAGGTAATGAAGGATGTCCTCACCGAAGCGATGGACGTCGAAGGATTGAAGACGCTGTTGCGCGGCATGGCTTCGGGAAAGATTCGTGTACTGGCCGTCGATACGCCAGTTCCGTCCCAGTTTTCACACGAGATTCTGAACGCGAATCCCTATGCCTATCTCGACGATGCACCGCTGGAAGAGCGGCGGGCGCGTGCCGTCGAGATGCGGCGTGTGCTTCCGGAATCAGTGCTCGAGGAAGTGGGCAAGCTTGATCCTGGAGCGATTGCGCAAGTTCGGGCCGAGGCATGGCCGGATGTGCGCGATCCCGATGAGTTGCATGACGTGCTGCATACGCTGGTGGCGCTGCCGGAGGTAGTGGATTTTGCCTGTGGACAGCCGCCCTCGGCTGTCCGGTCGACCGAAGCCGGATTTGGGCTTACAGGTGGTGACATCGCCTACAGCATTCGCGGTGCGGGTTCGGCTTTGTGGAATGGGACAGATGATGCTGGCGGTCCCCACATAAGCATCGGAGATTGGCGAAGCCATTTTGCCGTTCTTGAAGAACAAGGCCGGGCGGGAATTGTTTTGGTTGATGGCCGCCAATACTGGGCGGCGGCGGAACGAGCACGCAGCTTCCAGACTCTGTTTCCAGCAGCTCAATTTGTGCAAGCGCTGGCGGAAGTAGAAAGTGGCGACATTTCCCGAGACGACGCTTTGCTGACTTTGGTTACCGGCTGGATGTCACATATCGGGCCGGTGACTGCGTCGCAACTCGCGAACCTTTTAGGGCTCCCGGCCACGGACATCGAAAATGCTCTGCTACGCATGGAAGCCAGCGGAACCGTTCTTCGGGGAAACTTTACCGGAGCTGTTTCGCAGGCAGGCGCGCCGGCACAGTTGCAAACTGAGTGGTGCGAGCGCAGATTGCTGGCGCGGATTCACCGGCTCACGGTCGGCATGCTGCGCAAGCAGATCGAACCGGTAACAGCCGCGCAGTTTATGCGCTGGCTGCTGCGCTGGCAGCACGTGGCTCCCGGCACACAGGTCACCGGCGAACGCGGCACGCTGGAGGCGCTCCAACAATTGC
>JASHPL010000373.1 GCA_030038125.1 Candidatus Sulfotelmatobacter sp. | reverse complement strand
CTGCGGTTGCGCATGAGCGCAAAGCCGCACAATCGAGCACTGCATGGAATCGAGTTGAGCTATACAACGAAGTTTGGCATCAGCCGCTCGTGAAGCTCTCGCGCAAGTATGGAATCTCAGACGTGAGATTGGGCAAGGTGTGTCGGAAGTTGAAAATACCCTACCCCGGACGAGGTTATTGGGCGAAAAGGGCTGTTGGTCAAACTGCCGAACAAGTGCCACTGCCGGAGTTCAAAGACGCGCCTGTTGTGCGGCGAATGAAACCGAGAACGCTGCTGCTCGACAAGGTCTCGGTACGCAGGTCGGTAGTGGTCGAGCGCCTAACAGACTCGACTATGGTTGAACTCTGGCTGTCGAACCGAAAAAAACCTCAATAAGACTGCATGGTGCAAGAGTCGTGCCAAACAACTCAAGCTCATGAAACCACAGTGGTAATGGACTTTTGCCAAGAAGGGAGAAGCGATTTTGAGTCCGCTGCGTCTGCCAGTTCCGCCATCCCGGCGTGGAAATTAAAGTGTATAGAGGTTCTATCGATTAGTAAATTTTATCCGCTAGTAAACTTTATCCGCGGCATCTTTCTGAATCCGTTGACAATTAATAATATTATCTCTAGACGTTAGCGCGAATGCGCAAGTACCGTTCATTGCGTGACTGAGTGTGGCACGAGCAGTCTGGAAAGGACGCAGGGTCAAAGGTTTCAGGTTCCGGATGGCCGACCAACGTGAACCTACCTCTTGATCTCGTGGAACCTGCGTTTCCAGCAGATGATCGCGTGAACCAGAAACAGTAATCCCGGAAAGGCAGCTTCTCCGGGCTGGTGGAGTAGGAAGGCGACAATCAGACTTGCGCCCAGCATGGTGCACGCCAACAGGAGTAGTCCAAAAATCGCCGCACGCGGCATCAGTACTAACGGAGCGGCACTGCTTTCAACTATCCTCGTGAAATACCGGAACCATTGCCCGGTATGAATCTGCTCAAACATTGTCACCCAGTGCGAGCCAGGGCTGGATGAGAATTTGCCAAGGGCAATAAGGAAGTAAGGAATCGCGATGCTGACGCGAACAGCCCAATCAGGCCCTTGGTTGCGGGACTCGGGTTCGGGCAGCAGATCAAGATCGGCCACGACCACCTCCCTTCAGCGAAGAATCGTCTAGGCCAAGGCTCGTTCGTTTCCCGGTTGCTGCATCTGGTCACGCCCTTTCGTCAGCCAGGTTGCCCAGCCGATGCAGATAGCAATTGCAGCCGTAAGTAGTAGCACAAAACCGGAGAAGGCAATCCAGCTTATATAGACTCCGACCAGTGAGTACGCGAAGAGAATCCACCCCATGCCTCCAATGGCTTTAGGCGTTGTTCGAGCCAGCGTGCCCAAATGCCAAGCTAAGTAGGCCGCAAACAGAACACAGAAAATGCAAAACACTTCGGAGCCCAGCACGACTTGGGCGTAAGAGAAGCCGGAGTGACCAACTGGAAAACGAACAGGGCTCATCGAGCCTGCAACACGCCAGAACATTAAGAGCCCATACGTGTTGCCTACAGCCCATAGAAAAAGCAAACCGCTGGCAGTTCTGTAGAGCTGAGTTGCTTTCATCCAAGTTTCTCCTTGGCGGGCACATGTGCGTTTCGCTAGCGCAATTCCTATGTAGATGTCGTTATAGATAGGCCAATTCCAATTTGTCAAGTAGAAATCTACATAGGCTATAATGGCACTATGGCCAGAGATCCGAGGCTGACGCACATCACCGCTCTGATCCTCAAGGCGATTGATTCTGGCTTTGTCTACGGATTCTCGATCATGGAAATGACCGGCCTTCCCAGTGGCACCATCTATCCGGCCATGCGGCGTATGGAGGAAGACCAACTAATACGCTCTCGTTGGGAAAGACAGGCTATCGCAGATCGAGAGCAGCGGCCAGCCCGGAAGTATTACCAGCTTACGAGTACCGGAAAAGCTGCTCTGGAGGCGTCGCGCAAGCGCTATCCACTGATTGAGCGATTGGTCCCAAACGCCGAGGCGAAGCCATGACGATTTCGCCCCTGGAATCTGCCATACGTCGCGCTCATCTCGGGGTGTTGTGGGGCGCTTCTTTACTGGTACCCGGCTGGCGGCGTTCACAGTGGTCGCAAGAATGGCGAACGGAATTGTGGTACGTGCTACGGGAATGTTCATGCAAGGCCAGCGCGAGGCCCAGATCCATTCGCGAAGCCACTGCATTCTGTTTGGGAGCATACCAGGATGCAATCTGGCTCAGAAGGCGATCATGGCAAGAACAACGGCCGCTTTCGCGAGTCGCTCGTTCGGCGTCTGTGTGTCTTCTTCTGTTGATAGGGGCCTTGCTCTTTACTTGGGGAATCGCCCGAGTGTCATCTCGCGTGGCTGCGGGAATGTCGCGGATTCAGGTTTACCCAAGGCGGGTGTCGGACACCGGCACGCCCTGTGACTGTCCGTTCGACCTGACAGGTGGGCGAGCGTCCATCGAAGGTACGCGACTGTTTTTCGATGGGTTCTCGCATTACCAGATCACGCAGGAAATGGTTTGGTCCGAAAAGATGCCAAAAAGCAAGTGGATGGTGGCGCAGGCTCGGTCCGATTTCTTCGACGTGCTCCATCTTCCAGTCTTTTTCACCGATGGCGCTACAAGAGTCGCCGATAGTTTGCCGCACGTTGTGCTGACTCAGGACACATGGATACGCAACTTTGGGCGTAGGCCAAAAATCGCGGGAGCCAAATTGCACGTGGGTTCCGTGGACGCCATAGTTGTCGGAATCATATTGGGCGATTCAATCGGCCTTCCCGGAAGGGCGAACGCGTGGCTCTTGGGTTCCGATCCCCAAATCGCAAGCGCTAGTCCGGAGTTTCTCGTGGCTCATCTGAGCCCAGCTGGCTACTTCGATGATGGGCGTTGGGTACTTTCGATACTCGGAATCATACTGGCGTTCCTTGTGCTGCCTTTCGTCAGCCGCCCTTCCATAGGCGAGTACGGCAGAGGTTCGCAAAGGCCGTCATTGGCCAGAAGAGGCCGGTTTTGGGCATTCCTGTTCGCGAAGATCTCGATCTGTTCGGCAATTGCTTTCTACGGTTCCGTGGATCTGGCTTGCTTGCTCGTGCCACCCTTTTCGCCATCGTCGAACTATATACAAGCTACATCTTCCGTTGCACTCTGCCTCATGGGCCTGACATGGGCCTGCCGCGATCAGAAGCATCGATGCCCTGTTTGCCTCAGACTTATGGCACATCCAGTTCAGGTTGGGGAGCCATCGCGGACCTTCCTTGCGTGGAACGGAACCGAACTGGTCTGTGAGCGTGGCCACATCCTACTTCATATTCCCGAGATCCCCACCAGCTGGTTCAGCGCGCAGCGCTGGGTCTGCCTCGACCGCTCATGGCGGTTCCTCTTTGCAGGAGGGCACGGTTAGCACTTTCGAGCGGCTCTGATTTAGATTGCGAGCGATGAGCGACCCGGAAGTCAACTTCCCATAAGTGCCAAAAACAGGTTACTGAAGTTTCTCAGAAACGCGCCAAATCGCTGTTTCTAAATCCTCTTACCTGATATCAGTAGAGTTTCGGGATTCAGGTCCCGTGGCCGAAGTGTGACCTGCCACCTCGGTGTGCCTGAAGCTATGACCGGAGCTGCCAGCATCGCAGAAGCACGCGCCACGCAATCGGCTTCGTGGAGAGGTCTGTCTCTCTCTGCCAAGCTGTTCATCGGCGTCATCGTGATCGCTGGAACGGCCACGCTCGTCTATGGCGGCATCCATCAGAGCAGCCGCAATATTGCCGAATTTATCTGTTATCTGGGCATCGCGATCCTTGCGTCGCGCCTGAAAGTTACATTGCCCGGAATCACCGGCACATTGTCGGTGAACTTTCTCTTCATTCTGATCGGGATCATCGAGCTCAGTTTCACCGAAACGTTGATTCTGGGCGCCATCTCGATGCTGGCGCAGTGTCTGTATCCCGAGCGGCCGCAGGCGATGCAGGTCACGTTCAACGTTTGTGCGGGCGCAATCTCAACCACGCTTGCCTACATTGTCTACCATCACCCGCTCGCGAGTTTGCTGCTGGATAGCCGCCCGATTCTGCTCGGGGTTGCGGCCACAGTTTACTTCGTGGCGAACGCAGGGTCGATTGCCACCGTCATCTCGCTGACCGAGCGTCGACCGCTGACGCGCATTCTCGTTGATTGTTATTTCTGGTCGTTTCCCTATTACCTGGTGGGAGCCGGAATCGCCGGCGGCATCGCCTGGCTGAATCACATTTTCAACTGGGAAACCTCACTGCTCCTCGTTCCGGCGGTTTATCTGATTTACCGCTCTTATCGTCTCTACCTAGGAAAACTGGAAGACGAGAAACGGCACGTCGAGGAGATGGCCAATCTGCACCTGCGGACGATCGAGGCGCTCGCGCTCGCCATTGAGGCGAAAGATCACACCACCCACGAACACCTGCAGCGCGTACGCATCTACGCGATTGAAGTCGGTAAGGAAATGGGAGTTACTGGGGCAGAACTCGAAGCTCTGCATGCCGCGGCGCTGCTGCACGACATCGGAAAGCTGGCTGTGCCGGAGCACATCATCTCGAAGCCGGGGCGTCTCACACCTGAAGAGTTCGAGAAGATGAAGATCCACACCCTGGTCGGGGCGGAGATCTTAGAACGCGTGCGTTTTCCTTATCCCGTCGTGCCCATCGTGCGAGCACATCACGAAAAATGGGATGGCTCCGGCTACCCGCTCGGTTTGAAAGGAGCGGAAATTCCCATCGGTGCGCGCATCCTGTCTGCGGTCGACTATCTCGATGCGCTGGCCTCCGATCGCCAATATCGCCGGGCTCTGCCATTACGCGAAGTTATGCAGAAACTGGCCGCAGAGTCCGGCAAGTCATTCGATCCCAAAGTGGTCGACATTCTGCAAAAGCGTTATCAGCAGTTGGAACGGCTGGCGCAAACCAAGTCGCGGGAAGACCCCAACGGTCCGCTGTCGACGGCAATCAAGATCGAGCGCGGCCTCGAACCGGCGGCCGGCTTCGAAAATGCCGCATCGCAGGATTATGCGGGAAGGGAAGCGACGTTCCTCTCTTCCATCGCCGCCGCTCGGCAGGAAGCGCAGGCGCTGTTCGAGCTCAGCCAGGACCTCGGTGCGTCCCTCAGCCTGGGTGAAACGCTCTCTGTCTTTTCGGTCAAGCTGAAACCGATGGTGCCCTACGATGCGATCGCAATTTACGTCCGGCGCGAGGATGAGCTGATTCCCGAATATGTCAATGGGGACAACTATCGGCTGTTCTCGTCATTGCGCATTCCCATCGGTGAGGGGCTTTCGGGATGGGTGGCGCAGAATCGAAAACCGATTATCAATGGCAACCCCTCCGTGGAACCGGGATATCTGAACGATCCCTCGAAGTTCAGTACTCTGCGCTCGGCTCTTGCAGTGCCGCTGGAAGGAGTCGCAGGAGTAATCGGCGTGCTGGCACTCTATCGCGGCGAGCGTGATGCGTTCACCTCCGATCACCTGCGCATTCTGCTGGCGGTCAGCGGAAAAATGGCACTGGCCATCGAGAATGCGCTGAAGTATCAGCAGGCCGAAAATTCAGCGACCACCGACTACCTGACTGGCTTGCCCAACGCCCGCTCACTTTTCCTGCAGCTTGATCGGGAACTGGCGCGCTGCAAGCGCGATAACTCGACACTTACCGTCATGGTCTCAGACATGGACGGTTTCAAGCAGATCAATGACCGCTTTGGACATCTTGAGGGCAATCGTGTGCTGCGTCTGTTCGCTCAGGCACTCAAAGACAGTTGCCGCGAGTACGACTATGTGGCGCGTATGGGCGGCGATGAATTTGTGATCATCGCGCCAGGATTGGCTGCCGATGCGGCAGGAAAGAAGGCTGAGCAAATGGGCGCTCTGGCGCGGCAGGCAGGCGCCGAGGTTTGCGGCGAGGAGATACTGTCGTTGAGCGTGGGACGCGCAGTTTATCCCGATGACGGCAACGACGCCGAGCAATTGCTGGCCGAAGCCGACCGGCGCATGTACCTGGAAAAGCAGAAACAGCTTGCTTACAAAGATCGACGGGTGCATCCACGATTGAATTGCCGGGTCGCCATTGAGTTGCAGACGGAAACGGGAAGCGCGCCGGTATTCGCGAACTTAACCGACATCAGTATGGGCGGATGCTATGTGGAGACCAGCGCGATTCTTGCGCCCGGGACCAAGCTGAAGCTGGTGTTCTCAATGGACGACCCCAATCTCTCTGCCGAAGGCGTGGTCGCACGACTGGAGCCCGGTTCGGGAGTTGCGGTGCAATTCCGCGAGATGAATCGCGACGGCCGCGAACGCATGTTCAAGGTTCTTGAATTCGTGCAGAAGACAACCGCCTACTACAACAGCCGCTATTTCGAGACTCTTCTGAAGCGCTAGCCACGGTTTCTCACACCACGGAATGACAGAGAGACGGAGGAAGCCTGATCGCAAAGTGTTCCGAGCATTCTCTGTGACTTGCCGAGGATTCCCGCGCCAAGAACCGCGCCCGCAGCTATGTTTCTGCCCTTGCAGTTTGCGGTGACTCTGTGTCTGCGTGGTGACACATCTGGGCTTCTGATCGGCGCTTAGACCGGAAATTCCCAGCCCTCTTCCTTCATTTTTCGATTCGTCCAGCGCTGCAATTGCTCGAATAGCGCGGGTTCAATAACCGCGAAGCGAATGCCCACTCGTCCGTCATCCCCGACCCACATCAGCCGGGCTTTTGCCTGGAAAAGAAATTCGCTCTCCGGCAGAACGAACTGAACATCGAGTAATCCGGCAAAGCGAAGCGGCTCTTTTAATCCGTCGAGACCCATGCCACCGGTGCTCAGGTTCACTCCGCGCACCGAGACTTCTTCTCCGCGCGAATTCTTGATCGTGACCGCAATCTCTACCCGCGCCCGGAAAAACTTTTGCTGTTCGGTGCTGACGAATCCCAACGGTGCTTTGCTTTCTCCTTGCGCGAAGTTGATGTTGTATTCCTTGAGCTTGCGGCTCAGAGTGCGTCGCGAGATGCCCAGTTGCTCGGCTGCCAGCGTGCGGTGCCCGCCCGTGCGCTCCAGGGCCTTGATGATCATTTGCTCTTCCATGCTCTCCAGGTTCCCGACAGGCATGGAAGCGGTTTGACGCATGGCGGAGGGCTCTCCCGTGAGCGCGGCGCTCAGCTTGGGGAAATCGATCTCGACTTCGGAAAACTCCATCGCGACTTTCGCTACAAGATTACGCAATTCGCGGATGTTTCCCGACCAGGAATGCGACAGTAGAGCCGAGATCGCTTGCGGCGAAAAATGCTTCGTTGGTGACTTCAAGCGGAGAAAATGTTCCGCCAGCGCCACAATATCTTCCGGCCGTTCGCGCAGGGGTGGGACTCGAAGCTGAAACTGCCCCAACCGATGAAACAGATCCTGCCGGAAATGCCCGTTGCTGACCGCGGCCTCAAGATCCTGATTGGTCGCCGCCACGACGCGCACGTCCACACGAATCTTGCGATGCCCGCCCAGCCGATAAAACGGCTGCCCATCGAGTACCCGCAATAATTTCACTTGGGTATGGAGCTGCAACTCGCCGATTTCGTCAAGAAACAGTGTGCCCTTGTCGGCAAGCTCAAACAGGCCGGGCTTGGACGCGTCCGCACCGCTGAACGCTCCCTTCTCGTAGCCGAAGAGCTCGCTTTCTACAAGATTTTCGGGAAGGGCAGCGCAGTTGATGTCAACCAACGGTCGGCTTCGCCTAGACGACGACTCATGGATCGTTCGGGCAATCAGTTCCTTGCCGGTGCCGGTTTCTCCCGTTATAAGTACGGTTTCCGTGTGGCCGGCGACACGATCCACCAGTTCCATAAATTTGTGCATGACCGGGCTGGCCAGGACAAATTGCGTATTGTCAATCTTGCGGACGATGATGCCATTACCTGCACCAGGCGCGGCAGACAGAGAAGGCGCAGTCAGAACGCTCCTCTCCTCCACTGCCTGAATCATGGCGACGATTTCTTTCGGGCCCGAACGTGAATCCCGCAGCAGAGTCGCGCACAGATGAGCGGGAATACTTTCCCCCGACTTGGTCCCGGCAATCACCCTGGTCTGGTAGTCGCCGGTTTGCGAAGTCGCACTGAGAATATCTTTGAGTAACCGCGTTCGGACGCCTTTGGCGGAGGTTTCATGCTCCCGGAAGATCGTCTCGAAATCGCGTGCAGCTAGCTCTTGTGGCGAATAACCAGTGAGCTGCGTGAACGCGCCGTTGCAGCCCCGAAATCTTCCTTGGAGATCCATCGAGAAAAGCCCAATATGCTCCATTCCCGGTAAGCCAAGCTGCTTGGTGTCGGTTTTGGCTGCCGCCGACGGCGTCAGATTCCCTGGATTGTCCTGTGAGTTCGGCATCTACGCGTTTGGAGTTGATGTTGACACAGGCGCACGCGTTCCGCCGAGCGGTGTATGCAAGCGGGAGTAACTAACGTAACTGCTTCGTGCCAGCCACAAGCAAATCCCGCGGCTTGCTCCGCAAATCTCGCACAGTACTTGGGCTTACAGGAATGGTTACTAAAGTAAAATGCTGACCCTCCAATCCATGCAATACGATCTTGGCAAGGCCCGAAATATGCGCCGGTTCGGGCTGAGCCACACGTGAAGCTTTGCGCGGGAAGGTTCCCCTGCCTTTGACCGTGAGTCTAAGGGAGCAGTGTGACGAACAGTACCCTCAGTCTGGGGAAACGTCAGGAGTCATGCAAGAGATGACCCCGGCACCGGAACGCCTCTCGCTGGCAACCAAGCTCTTTGTCGGGATCACCGCGACTATCGGGACCGTCACCCTGGCCTTCGCGTTATCCCATTGGCAATCGCATGACCTCACCCGCTTTCTCTGCTACTTACTAATCGCGCTTTTGGCTTCCGGCCTGAAGGTACAGTTGCCGGGCATCGACGGCACGATGTCGGTGAATTTTCTGTTCATCTTGCTCGGGGTACTGGAACTCAGCCTTCCCGAAACGCTCGTCATCGGCTGCGCAGCGACCCTGATGCAGAGCGTGTGGCAGACGCGAAACCGGCTTGATCCCGTGAAAGTGCTGTTCAACGTAGCGGGCATGATGGCCAACGCCGGAGCTCTGACCTATCTGAGTTATCACTGGCTCACAGCGCACATTGCTTTCAACAAGCCGATCCTGCTGATGGTTGCCGCGCTAGTGTTCTTTTTTTCGAACACGCTGCCGATTTCAGTCGTCATCGCACTCACGGAGGCAAAATCCGCGCGCAAGGTTTGGTCCGAATGCTATTTCTGGTCGTTTCCGTACTACCTAGTGGGCGCTGCAGCCGTTGGACTCGTCGGTCTCATCAACGGCTCCGCTGGATGGCAAACATCTTTGCTCGTCCTGCCCCTGATTTACTGGGTATACCGATCGTATCGGCTGTACCTGGGACGCCTCGAAGCGGAAAAAGACCGGGTCGAGATTGAAAAGCGGCACGTAGAAGAGATGGCGTCGTTGCACATGCGAACCATTGAAGCTCTGGCGCTGGCCATCGAGGCCAAAGACCACACCACGCACACTCACTTACAGCGAGTGCGTACCTATGCCGTGGAAATCGCGAAAGCATTGAATCTTCCGGAAGAGCAGATTGAAGCGTTGCGCGCTGCCGCCCTTCTGCACGATATCGGGAAGTTGGCAGTTCCGGAACAGATCATCAACAAGCCAGGAAAGCTCACGACGGCTGAATTCGAGAAGATGAAGGTCCATCCCATCGTGGGAGCAGAGATTCTCGAGCGCGTGGCGTTTCCTTATCCAGTCGCGCCCATCGTGCGATCTCACCACGAGCACTGGGATGGATCCGGTTATCCCGACGGATTATCCGGAGAGCAAATCCCGATTGGAGCGCGCATCTTGTCGGCGGTCGATTGCCTGGATGCGCTGGCTTCACACCGCCAGTACCGGCCTGCTCTGCCGCTGGTCGAAGCCATGGCCAAAGTCAGGGAAATGGCGGGAAGTTCATTCGATCCGCAGGTGGTTGAGATTCTTCAGGGGAACTATATCGAGTTGGAGCGCGCCGCGCTTCTCGACGAAGAAAGCGCAGCGCCGCATTCTCTCTCCAAAACCATCAGAGTCGAGCGCGGCCTCGCTCCCGCTACCGGCTTCGAAGGCAATGAAAGCGTCGCTCGAGGATTGGCCGAGAACTCGGATTTTCTCACTTCGATCGCCTCCGCACGGCAGGAAGCACAGACCATGTTCGAGCTCAGTCAGGATCTGGGTGTATCGCTGAGCCTGAGCGAAACATTGTCGCTGCTCTCCATGCGTTTGCGCCGCTTGATTCCCTACGATTCGATCGCAGTTTTTGTAAATCGCAATGGCTGGCTTTTGCCGGAACTGGTCAACGGCGACGATTTCCGCCGCTTGTCCTCGTTGAAAATCCGGGTAGGTGAAGGATTGTGCGGCTGGGTGGCGGAAAACTGCAAACCCATCGTGAACGGCAATCCGCAAGTAGAAGCCGGATACGCAATCGATTCCGACAAGCGCCCTGCTCTGCAGTCGGCGCTGGTCGTGCCGCTCGAGGGCCTCAACGGAGTGGTCGGCGTGCTCGCCATGTATCAGGTGAACCGCGACGCCTTCACCTCGGACCATTTGCGAATTCTGCTGGCCGTGGCATCGAAGGTCGCGCTCTCGGTGGAAAATGCGCTGAAGTATCAGCAGGCAGAGAGTTCCGCGACAACCGATTATCTGACCGGTCTGCCCAATGCCCGTTCTCTGTTTGTGCATCTAGCGCAGGAAGTATCGCGCTGTCGTCGCACCAAGACTCCGCTGGCGGTCCTGGTGTGCGACATTGACGGCTTCAAGCAGATCAACGATTCCTTTGGACACCTAGAGGGGGACAAGCTTTTGCGCGAATTCTGCGCCCGTCTGAAAGATGCCTGCCGCGGTTATGACTATGTGGCTCGCATGGGCGGAGACGAGTTTGTTATCACAGCTCCGGGGCTGGAGCCAGACGCAGCCAAAGACAAAGCCGAGCGTCTCAATCAGGCCGCGATAGAGTCCGGCCGCCACATCTGCGGGCGCGACCTGATCACCCTCAGCGTGGGCATGGCCTTTTGCCCGGATGACGGATTTGATGTCGAGCGCCTGCTGGCGGAAGCTGATCGCCGCATGTACTCCATGAAACAGATCCATCATGGCGAGGCGCTTGCCCGCGAGCAGGGGACGAAATCCCGCGGCGCCGGAGTCCCCTAAGAGGTGCTCGAACTATGCTCTGGCGGAAAATCGCGCGGCACATCTTGGCCCTGACGCTCACGGTCCTGCTCGGAGGCTTGCTCTCGGCGTTCCTGGTGAGATTGGCTCCGGGATTCACGGTTGATGAGGCCCAACTCGACCCACGTTTGAATTCCGCCAGTGTTCGCGCCTTGCGCGAATCCCGTTTGGCCGATCGCAACATTCTCAGTTTTTATTTCCATTCGTTAAATCGGGCGCTCCACGGCGATCTCGGTACTTCCATTTCGCTCGGGGAGCCGGTCACGACGCTCCTGCGCCAGCGCATTCCACAGACTTTGCGGTTGGTGAGTATCGGCGTGCTGCTGAGTTGGGCCGCAGCCTTGGCTCTGGCTCTGAGCGCGGCGTGGCTGCGCGTCTCCGCCTATGATGTACTGAACACCATTCTGAGTGGCGCGTTTCTCTGTATTCCCGCTGCAGTCCTCGCATTGCTGTCTGTTCTTTGGAATGTACCCGGCTCACTCGCCATCGCCCTGATCGTCTTTCCACGTGTCTATCGCTATACCCGTAATCTGCTCGCAAAAGCCTACTTCCTGCCTCACATCATCACAGCGCGGGTCAAAGGCTTGAGCGAGTTGCGAATTCTTCTCTGGCATGTGGTTCCGGTAGTCGCTCCGCAACTGCTCGCGGTTGCCGGAGTGTCCGTTAGCATCGCCATAGGCGCAGCGATTCCCGTGGAAGCTCTCTGCGGACTCGCAGGCATTGGCCAGTTGGCGTGGCAAGCAGCCTTGGCCCGTGATCTCCCGCTACTCACCAACATCACGATCCTTGTGACGCTGGTAACCTTGCTGGCAAACTCCGGCGCCGATGTAATCGGAGATATGTTGCGGGGCCAGCGAGCGTGAGGAGTTGGCATGGCCGCGTCTGGCGCAGGGTAGCAAGCATCGTCTTGCTGCTCGTCGTCGGCGTGTCCCTGTCGGCTAACTGGCTCGCTCCTGAAGGATACGCCAGGCAGTATCGCGAGGCGGCGAGCGCGCCTCCGTCGCGTCAGCATTGGCTTGGCACTGACGAAATCGGCCGCGATCGTTTGGCCCGTGTGCTCTATGGGACGCGCATTTCGCTCCTGCTCGCACCCGCGGCGGCGCTGCTTTCCACGCTGATGGCGGCGCTGATCGGAGGGTTGGCAGGATATCTCGGCGGCGCGTGGGCGCGCGTGGCTATGGCCGTGACCGATCTGTTTCTGTCGTTGCCGTGGCTTTTTTTGCTGATCACCGTGCGAGCCATGATGCCATTGAATGTCTCGCCGATGATCTCTGTGCTGGTTACGTTTCTGCTGCTCGGCCTGCTTGGCTGGACGACAGCATCTCGCGTCCTGTGCGCGACTGCCGGCTCTCTGCGCAATGCCGATTTCGTGCAGCAGGCGCGGGCATCCGGGGTTCCTGACGCGCGGCTGTTCTGGGTGCATGTCGTTCCCAATCTGAAGCCGGTGCTGTACGCGCAGTTTTGGATTTCGATCCCGGCATTCATCCTGAGCGAGGCCAATCTCGGGATTCTCGGCCTCGGGGTGACCGAACCGACGCCCTCATGGGGCAGCTTGCTGCGGGAATTAGAAGGCGTGATTTCGATTGGCGAGGAGCCGTGGAAATTCGTGCCGCTCGTGCTCCTCGTCATCGTCGTCACATCATTTCAGCTTGTACTTTCGGATCAGGAACAGGTGGCGGCATGAGGCCGCCGGAAAAGGTTGGCAGGATGAAGTTCGTGAAAGCAGTTGCCCTTTCGATTTTCGTGGCGTCTCTGGCCGCGTTCGCTGCTGCCCAAAGTGGAGGCGAGCTGCGCTTCTGCCTGCGCTCGGAGCCCAAGACCTTTGATCCGCTCAAGGTCGAAGATGATGCCTCGGTCGCGATCCGTTATCTGACCGGGGGAGTGCTGGTTCGCATGAACCGCCAGACGCAAGTTCTCGAGCCGGAACTGGCGCAGTCCTGGAAGGTTTCCAAAGACGGCAAGCAGATCACGTTCAAACTGCGCAGTGGGATTTCCTTTTCCGACGGCACACCCTTTTCCGCAGAGGACGTTGCCTACACCGTGCAGCAATTGATGGATCCAAACCTGCATTCTCCGACGGGCGATGCTTTCCGATCGGGTCCTGGCAATGTCGAAACAAAAATCATCTCTCCCACTCAGATTTCGATCACATTTCCCGCTCCCGTTGCTGGACTCGACCGCCAGTTCGATCAAGTCGCGATTCTTTCCGCGCACTCCCCTAAGAAAGAAATGGCTGTCCTCGGCCCATTCATGGTCGCCGATTATCAGCCGGGATCGACTGTCCTCTTAAAGCGCAATCCGAATTATTGGAAGCGCGACGCACAAGGGCGTCAGCTACCTTACCTCGATTCAATCCGGCTCGACATTCAGCCCAATCGCGACGTGGAACTGCTGCGCTTCAAGCGCGGAGAGATCGATCTGATCAATTCGCTTGACAGCGAATACTTCGACAAACTCGGGGCCGCTTCGCCGCAACTCGTTCACGACGCCGGTCCCTCACTCGATAGCGAGCAGATGTGGTTCGACCAAGTCTCGAAAGCTCCGATTGCGTCGTACAAGAAAACTTGGTTTCGCTCACCTGCATTTCGCCGTGCCATTTCTCAGGCCATCAATCGCGATGACTTGAGTCGGATCGTTTTTCGTGGACACGCGCAGCCCGCCATCGGCCCCGTCTCGTCGGCAAACAAATTCTGGTTCAATGCGAAGCTGAAACCTCAAACATACTCGCCTGACTCGGCTTTGAAAGCACTCCAATCCGAAGGCTTTCGCCTGGAGAACGGCACATTAAAAGACAAAGACGGGAATGCCGTCGAATTCTCGCTGATCACGAATGCCGGCAACAAATATCGCGAACGCATGGCGGCCATGATTCAGGACGACCTGCAGAAAATTGGCGTTCGCGTGAACGTGGTCACGCTCGATTTCCCCTCGCTCATCGAACGCATGACGCAAACTTTCGATTACGAGGCCATTCTCCTCGGACTCACCAATGTCGGTCTCGATCCCAACGAGCAAATGAATGTCTGGCTGAGTTCGTCGGAAAACCATCAGTGGAATCCGCAGGAAAAAGCTCCGGAAACCGCATGGGAAGCGGAGATTGATCAGTTGATGCGTGCGCAGGCCTCATCCGCCGATCCCAGAAAGCGAAAGGAAGCGTTTGATCAGGTGCAGGAAATCGTGGTCGAGCAAGCGCCATTCATTTATCTGGTCAACCGCAATGCGCTATCGGCAGTTGCGGCGAGTGTGCACGGAGCCAGTCCGGTGATTCTCGCTCCGCAGACGTATTGGAATATCGAATCGTTGTCGGTGCATTAAAGACAGCATAAACGCAGCGATTGGCGATGCGATTCGTAACCACGAAGGTCATGAAGGTACACAAAGGATCTTTCCGATGTGTCCATTTGTCTCCTTTGTGGTTCATTCAGTTGTCAGATGAGAGCTAAGGCCACGATTGAATGAATGAGACTCCCCAAGCCGGCGTTCTCCTCTCCATGCGCTTATCTGTGCGTTATGGCGACAGGCCTGACGTTTTGCGCGACGTACAAGTCAATATCCGGCGCGGCGAGGTTCTCGGCCTGGTGGGCCAGAGCGGTTCTGGCAAGAGCACGCTGGCCATGGCGGTCCTCGGTTTGCTCGATCGCAAACAAGCTTCCGCGGAAGGTTCCATCGTCTGTGAGGGCCGCGATTTGCTGCGATTGAGGGAAAAAGAATTTCGCGCCCTTCGCGGACGCAAACTCGCCCTCGTATTGCAAAGCCCATTATCCGCACTGAATCCCGCCCTGAAAATTCGAACGCAACTGAAAGAGGCTTGGCGGGCGCACGCTTCTGGAACACCTGCCGACTGCAACAACGCCGTCCGCCTCGCACTCGAGAGCGTCACCTTGCCCTCAACGGACGACTTTTTACGCAAATATCCCTCCCAAATGAGCGTGGGACAGGCACAACGCGTGCTGATTGCCATGGCGGTGATGCATCGTCCCGCGCTGCTCATCGCCGACGAAGCCACCAGCGCCCTCGACATCATCACGCAAGCGGAGATTCTCACCCTGTTTCGTCAGCTCAACCGCAGCACCGGCATGGCCATCCTCTATATTTCGCACGATCTCGCTTCAGTCGGGGGAATCTGCGATCGCATCGCGATTCTTCATCAAGGACAGATTGTCGAACTGGGAACAACTGAGCAGGTCCTCACCACTCCGCAACATGAGTACACGCGGCGATTGATGGCGGCCATGCCAAAGATTCCGCAGCCACAAATCTCCCCGCAGGAAAAAACTGAGGCCGCCGCAGCAAAATAGAAGCTTGGTTATGCAGACCTATTTTCTGGTTTTTGCGGCTTAAGTTGCTCTGCGTTTCTGTGTGCCTCCAGGGATCAAGAATCAGGCGTACTGGCTGAGACATTCTGTCCCGCGCCCGCGGCGGCGGGACAGAGTGGCTCGGTTCGGAGCTTTCAAGCGTCAACAAACGGTAACATTTTCAATCATTTACGATCTATCGAATGGTTTCGTGCTTGCACCAGGATAGGCGGATACGCGTCGGTCTTTTTTCCCCCCTGCAAGAAAGGGTGCGAAATATGTGTAACGAGCGATCACCAAAGCCGGTCAGCCGCAACGAACGTCACAGCGCAGCATGGGGCAAGCGTTTGAGCTTCATGCTTGCGCTGGCGTTGTTCGTACCGTTCGGGCTTAGTCTCGACGCCTCCGCTTCCTCCCGCATCGCCAGCGAACTCTCTGGATTGCTGGAGCAAGCCAAGCAAGGCTCGGCAAACGGCGAAACCGTCAAGGTGATTGTGCAGTACCAGCAGGTTCCGACCGCCGCGCATTATGCCGCCATGAAGCAGCGTGGCGGACATCTCAACGCGAAATTACACCTGATCAAGGGTGCAGCTTTCACTATTCCCGTCAGCGCCCTGCCATTATTGGAATCCGACCCGGCAATCGTTTCTGTGAGCCTCGACCACCCCATGAACGTGATGGACGATCTGACGGATGACGCGATCGGGGTTGACTCCGCGTGGAACTCTGGCTACACCGGCGCAGGCATCGGCGTCGCCGTGATCGATAGCGGCATCAACGACAGCCATCCCGATTTGTGGGACTCGACTGAGAGCCATTCGCGCGTCATCTATCACCAGGATTTCACTGGTACTCCAACTACTAACGCAAGTGGTGCTCAATACGATCTTTACGGCCATGGCACGCATGTGGCCGGGATCATCGGCGGCAACGGATATCTTTCCTCTGGCCAATATGAAGGCGTCGCTCCGTCCGTGACCCTCGTCGATCTTCGTGCGCTTGATCAAAATGGCGAAGGCACCGACAGCACGGTGATCGCTGCCATCCAGGAGGCGATCGCTCTTCAACACACTTACAACATCCGCGTCATCAATCTCTCGCTAGGCCGCGGAATCGCGGTCCCCTACGCGCAAGATCCGCTCTGCCAGGCGGTAGAATCCGCATGGAAGAGTGGGATTATGGTGGTGGTTGCCGCTGGCAATTACGGTCGCTTGAGTGTGGACGGCAGCAACGGCTTTGGGACCATCACCGCTCCCGGCAACGATCCTTATGTCCTGACCGTCGGCGCGACCAAGAGCAACGGTTCGCCTTTGCCTTCGGCGGAAACTATAGCCAGCTACAGTTCGAAAGGCCCCACAACCTACGATCACATTGTGAAGCCCGACATCATGGCCCCGGGCAACGATATCGTTTCTCTGGCCGCTCCGGGAGCTACACTGGAGGCTGACTATCCCGCCGAGTTCGTTACCGGCAACGACGGCAAGAATGATTACTTCACCCTGAGCGGTACGAGCATGGCCACTCCAGCCGTCGCTGGCGCGGTTGCCTTAATGCTGCAGGAAAACAACGCTCTTACTCCCGATCAGGTCAAAGCGCGTTTGATGAAGACCGCTTACAAAATGGATTTCACGTCTACCTCTGCGTACGTACCCCATCTGCTCCAAACCTTTGTCGATACTTACGATCTGTTCTCCGTCGGTTCGGGCTTGCTGAGTGTACAGAATGCGATCAGCAACAATGATCTCGCCCCGGCAACGGTTGGATCCGCGCTTTCTCCGACTGCGGTTTACAACCCGCAAACCGGTACGATCTCGCTGGTATACGGAAACGCCAGTGTTGCCCCAAGTACGGTCGTGTGGGGTGCGTCCATGGTTTGGGGAACGTCGGTGGTCTGGGGTGTTGCGGAAGTTAGTGGCACCACAGTCGTCTGGGGTGCTTCGTTACCCTGGAGCAACAACGCTCTGAGTGCCTTCACCGTGGTATGGGGATCTAGCACTGGAACCGCAACTACGGCCAGCACCGTGGTCTGGGGTGCATCCGTGGGCAACAGTGATGCAGCCTTCTCTGATGCCGGCGACGATGAACAGTAGCAGCCGTGTGAGACAGAACAAAGGGGCGAGATCGTGAACAACACACGGCGAATTCAAATGTTCATCGGCGCAATGGTCGCGGCCGGGGCAAGCGCAACGGCTTACGTCGCATTCTACAGTCACCTGTGGCATCCCTACTTTTCGCTCACAGTTTTGGTGTTGGCCGCAGTGACGTCGCGCATGAAAGTAAAACTGCCGGCCATCGACAGCAACATGTCGGTCAACCTGCCCTTTCTGCTCACCGCCATCGTGAATCTCAGTGCCGCGGAAGCGATTGCCATCGCCTGCGTTTCAACCGTGGTGCAATGCTGGCCGAAAAAGGACGTTGGACTCAAGCTCGAACAGATGATGTTCAACGTCAGCATGATGGCGCTTGCCACCAGCACAGCGGACTTGGTTTTCCATGCCGCATGGAGTCAGGGAGTACCGTGGTCCATGCCTCTGGCTTTGGCCTTCAGCACGGTAGCCTTGCTGCTTGGGCAGACTGTCTCCGTAGCAGCCATCGTCGCGATCAGCGAGCACAAATCGCCTGCGCTGCTCTGGTCGAACCTATTTGAGCTTTCGTTCCCGTACTACGTTGTAGGCGCTGGCATTACTTCGATGCTGCAGACCATTGGCACTCGCGCGGGATGGCCGTTGGCCCTGATGGTTTTTCCTGTGATGTATGCAGTCCATCGTTCCTACCGGCTTTATTTTGGCAAGATGATGGAAAGGACCCCGGCGGAGACTCCTCAAGCACGAGTTCTGGTCAAAGCGGCGGCCTCGGGGGTGTAGCTCAGGCGCTCGAGCGAAACAGTCGATGGGCCGTCGACGATTCCATCGAAGATCGCGTCGCGAATAATCTTTTACGAATTACGCGGCGTCGAGAGTCCGCAGACGGAATGTGTGTGAGAAATGGAATTCGAGAGCTGGAGTGGAACCGGAAACGCAACGAACAATTACCATTTCACCTGGTTGCTTCGTCCTCTTCCTCCTCCTCACCGTTCACCACATCAACCACGCTGCCTCGAATAGCGAAGGTCTGTTTCTCTCCTCCCGCTAGTTGAAAGCTGACTCGCACCGGATTCCGCTGCCAACTCGGTGCCAAACAAGCCGAATCCGGCTGGGCATCGTCCTTGAGTCCCTCATTCGAAAGAAGTTTCTTCATCACCGGCTTGCGCCGCCCGATCTGCGAGACGATCGCGTAGCTCTTCTTCCCCTCATCGGCCACGCCGCAGTATGCCGCATAATCTCTGTACCAATTCGCCACAGAGTAAAACGCATCAAACTCAGGCAAATTGAGTACAGAAATCCGTCCCGTAAGGCGATCGACCAGTAACCAGCCTCCCCTCTGCCATTGCCAGCGTGCTGTCGACTCCTCCGGCAAACTGTCGTTCACACGAAACGCCCGTCTCACCACAAACAAGCGGTCTGTGACTTCGTGCGTAGATCCGAGTACAAATTCTTTGACTCGCCCATCCACAATGAGAGGTCGAACCTTCAAGGTCAGCGCCTTCTCATTCTCGGCCCCCGATCCAGGAAGCCACGGCACTGAAATCGTCTTCCCGAAGGAAATGACGTGGACCTTGGTCGCCGCTTCCATCTCAGGCGCGAGCACTCCGATGCAGAGCAAGCCCGCCAACAGAAATGACGTTATCCGGTCCATGAGTCAGAGATTAGGGAGCCATGAGGCCGACAGCAAGGGTTTCAGTCACATACAGCGAAATTCAGTACCGAATTGGGAATCGGCAACCAGTCAGAGGTGCAAGCGGTTTCACAAAAAATGATGCGCCAGCGCAGAAGAAGCGAGAATGGCGTTAGAATCTTAGAAAGTCTAAGATACTTTGTTGGAACCGGCGCTGTGCCTTTCCCCTAGGGCTGCTTTAGCGGCAGGACAACTCTGGGGAAAGAGCCAGCTTCTTAGTCGAAATGGGTGACCTTCTCCCAAGGCGTCGTGCCGCCCGCATCCTCGTTGTTGACGACCAGCCCAGCATCGCCGGCCTGATGAGCCAGTTACTCTCGATCCGCGGCTATGACGTGATTACCGCGTCCAGCGCGGAACAGGCGGAAGCCGAGGTGCGCCGCCAGCTACCGGATTTGATCCTCTCCGACGTGATGATGCCCGGCAAGTCCGGCTACGATCTCTGCCGCACCCTGAAGGAAAACCCCGTCACTCGGCTGATCCCGTTCGTCCTGATCACCGGCTTAAGCGACAGCAATGACAAAGTGCGCGGCATCGAATCGGGCGCCGACGACTTCCTCAACAAACCAGTGCTCGCCGAGGAACTGATCGCCCGCGTGAAATCGCTGCTGCGCTTGAAGGAGTTCACCGACGAACTGGAGACCGCAGATTCTGTTTTGTGCACGCTTGGGCTGATTGTCGAGGGCCGCGATCCTTATACCGAAGGTCATTGCGAGCGCCTTTCGGTACGCGCCGCTGATCTCGGCCGTCATCTGAGCATGGACGAGGATTCCGTGCTGGCTCTGAAACGCGGCGGCTTTCTGCACGATCTGGGCAAGATCGCCGTTCCGGATGAGATCCTGAGGAAGGGTCCCGATAATCCTCTCACCCCGGAGGAATGGCAGGTGATGAAGCTCCATCCCATTACCGGCGAGAATATCTGCAAGCCTCTCCGCTCTCTTCGCCTGGTGCTGCCGATCATTCGTTACCATCACGAACACTCCGACGGCTCCGGTTACCCCGACGGGTTGATGGCGGCGAATATCCCCGTTTTGCCCCGCATTCTTCAGGTCGTTGACGTCTATGACGCGCTGCGCACGGCACGCTCCTACAAACCTCCTTTGACCCATGAGCAAGCGGCCCAGACCATGCGCGAAGAAGCGCGCCGCGGATTGTGGGATGCGGAACTGGTTGCCGAATATTTTTCTATGCTCGAGCAACAACGCCAGGTCGCTTGATGCTCCATTCTTTGTGTGCCTTGGTAGTTGAATCATAGTGGCGGCATTCAAAGTTTCTCATTCCAAACCCGAACCGGTTCGCAACCTGACGTGGCTGGGGCCCGAATCAAGCCGCGAGTACATCCGGCAATCCCTTGAGTTCTGGGGCTATCTTTTCGCAATTCTTCTTCATCAAACGTACAATGACGCAACTCTGTTTTTCTGCATCCTAAGCGTGGTTATGCTTACCGCGCGAGATCGGGAATTCAGAGCCGAGAACGAATTCTTCTTGGACCCAACGTACAGCATCGTTATTCCGGCCTACAACGAAAGCGCGCGCCTGGCCGCGACTTTGGAGAACGTCCTTGCCTACGTGCATGCCTGCGGGTGGAATGCAGAAATCATCGTCGTCAACGATGGCTCCCGGGACAATACAGCCGAGATCGTGAGGGATTTCGCCGCGAAAGATTCCATCTTGCGCCTGGTCGAGAATCCCGGCAATCGCGGGAAGGGATACAGCGTCCGCAACGGGATGCTGCACGCCCGCGGGCGCATTGTGCTCTTCACGGATGCGGATCTTTCTGCCCCGATCGAAGAGGCTTCCAAGCTGATCCACGCACTGGATTCGGGCGCCGACGTCGCCATCGGCTCGCGCTGGCTGCGCGCCGAAACCCAAACTCAACGGCAGCCGTTTTATCGCCAGGTCTTCGGACGCGTCTTCAACCTTATGCTGCGCTCAACTCTTGGTCTGAAATTCAAGGATACGCAGTGCGGCTTCAAAGCGTTCAAGCAGCGCGCGGCGCAGGCCATCTTTCCGTTGCAGAAAATCGAGCGCTGGGGATTCGATCCAGAAATCCTATTTCTGGCCCACAAGTTCGGGTTCCGCGTGCAGGAAATCCCGGTATTTTGGGGGCACAGCGGCGGCACGCGCATTCACCCGCTCACCGACGGTTCGCGTATGTTCCTGGAGATGATCTACGTCCGCTGGAACGATCTCATGGGAAAGTACGATTCATCCGTCTCGACCACTGCGGAGCCGGCTAAGGCGATCAGTGGTCGCACCCGCCAAAGTTGACTTGTGGAACAGCCGCCTGAGCCTGGCCTGAGCAAGCGAGTCGAAGCGGCTGTCCGTTCGAGAGAAGAGAACCCTTATGCACTCGCGGGCGCACCAGTCCGCACTGCTTCCAGTACTCTGCCCCCCATTTCCGGCGTCGAAGTCGCTGTATGCGTTTTGCCCGCAATGTCCGCCGTGCGTGCTCCATGCGAGAGCGCGGAAGAAACGGCGTTTTCGATGCAGGCGGCTTCCTGCTCCAGATGAAATGTATGCCGCAGCATCATGGCCACGGACAAAATCGCTCCCAGCGGGTTCGCAATTCCTTTTCCCGCAATGTCGGGAGCTGAGCCGTGCACAGGTTCATACAATCCCACCGGTCCTCCGATGCTGGCAGAAGCGAGCAGCCCGAGTGAACCGACCAGTCCTCCCGCTTGATCGGAAAGAATGTCGCCAAACATATTTTCTGTGAGCACGACATCAAATTCCGTGGGCCGCTGCACCAGCAGCGTGGCCGCCGAATCAACATACTGATGTCCCAGTTTCACCTCGGGATAATCCTTCCCCACCCTCGTGACCACTTCGCGCCATAGCCGCGAACACTCGAGCACATTCGCCTTATCCACCGAAAGCAGCTTCCGTTTGCGCTTCATCGCCAGGTCAAAAGCCACGCGCGCGATGCGCTCGATTTCGTCTTCTCCATACCGCATAGTATTGATCGCGACCCGCGAACCCGGACTTCCCTCGATTGATCGCGGCTGCCCAAAATACACACCGCCCAGCAACTCGCGGACGATCATGATGTCGGTGCCGCGCACAATTTCCGCCCGCAGTGGAGAGCAATCTTCCAGCGCTGGAAAGAAAACTGCCGGGCGCAGGTTCGCAAAGACGCCGAGTTCGCGACGGAGCCGCAACAGTCCCGCTTCTGGTCGCAGATGACCCGGATTGTGATCAAATACTGGGCTGCCGACCGCACCCAGCAGCACCGCGGAAGATGCCAGACACGCCTGGAGCGTATCCGGCGGCAACGGATCATTCGACGTGGTTAGCGCCGCTCCACCAATCAGTTTGTCTTGAAATTGAAGGCGGTGGCCGAAAGCATCGGCCACGGAGTGCAAGACGAGGACAGCCTGTTCGGTGACTTCCGGGCCGATTCCGTCGCCCGGGAGAACGGTAATTTTCAGAAGCATGGATTTATTAAGAAACTGGGCTATTCTCTGATTTCGTAATTGTACTTCGGCTCGTGTGCGAACTTAGGTAATAGCTCAATGAATCAATCGCCCAATGATCCAGCCCCTACACGCCCCACAGATAGTCTTCCTGTTGCGTTTGTTCGTGGTGGCCTTCCGAAGAAATCGGCAGCGGCACTCCAAATGCGTTTGGCTGCGGCGAAGCCATTGGGAACGGCTTCACGGGTTCTCCTCCCGGTGCGCTGGCCGCAGCCGCGATCGCATTCGGAATGGGCTCGATCAGCGGCGTCGCCGAAGTCGAGGGCTTATGGGTTTCGCGAATCAGTTCCAGCAGATGGTGATCCTCCACGTGCTTAATCTTGTCAGCCAAATGCACAAAGCGCCGATAGATGTCGTCGAGCGCTCGGCGATCAAAATGATACCCGAGCTGCTCGCAGCGAATGGCGAGCGCATGTCGGCCGGAATGCTTGCCCAGCACCAGTTTCGAATCCGGCACGCCTACCGATTTCGGCGTCATGATTTCGTAGGTGAGCGGATTCTTCAGCACGCCATCCTGATGAATGCCAGCTTCATGCGCGAAAGCATTCCGTCCGGTGATCGCCTTGTTCGGTTGTACAGGCACGCCGGTGACCTCGCTGAGCATCTGGCTGGCGGCAAAAATCTGCTCGCTTACGATCCCGGTTTCGTACGGGTATCGATCGGGCCGCACCCGCATTGCCATCACAATTTCTTCCAGTGACGCGTTACCCGCCCGTTCGCCAATGCCGTTGATGGTGCACTCGACCTGCCGTGCTCCGGCCACAATCGCCGCCAGCGCATTGGCTACCGCCATCCCGAGATCGTTGTGGCAATGGGCGGAAATCGTTGCCTTCTCGATCCCCTTGACCCGCTCCCGGATTATCGCAATCAACGCGCCGAACTCAGACGGCACTGTATAGCCCACCGTATCCGGGATGTTCAACGTTGTCGCGCCCGCTTCTACTACCGCATCCAGCACGCGGCAGAGAAAGTCAGGATCCGTGCGCGTCGCATCTTCCGGAGAAAACTCCACGTCAGGGCACAGCGATTTTGCCAGCCGGACGGCTTCTCGCGCTTGCGCCAAACACTGGTCTCGGGTAATACGCAATTTGTATTGCAAATGAATGTCGGAGGTTGCCAGGAACACATGAATTCTCGGCCGTTTCGCATCTTTCAGCGCTTCCCACGCACGCTCGATATCCGCCTGACACGCCCGCGCCAGCCCGGCGATGATCGGACGGCGAACCACGTCTGCGATCGCCTGTACCGACTCAAAATCCCCCTCGGAGGCGATAGGAAATCCTGCCTCGATCACATCGACCCCGAGTCGATCCAGCTGGTGAGCCAGGCGCAATTTCTCCTGCTGGTTCATGCTGCAACCGGGGGACTGCTCGCCGTCGCGAAGGGTTGTGTCGAAAATCGTAATGCGAGGCCGATCTGGGGTCATGATCATCCCTCAAAATATGCTGGAGTTCTTATCGTACCCATATCGCAAGCTCAAGCAAAACTTATAATTCTTCATCTATGATTAGTAATTTAGATACAATTAGAGGTGCTAATACAAATTCTACACTCGATAAAGCGGCCCGCTCTCAGCCGGCATTGCCGGAGGAACAGGATCTACGCCATGGAACTTTCCCAACTCGAAGTTTTTCTCGCGGTCGCACGCGAGAGGCGGTTTTCGCGCGCTGCAGAAAAGCTGTACCGCACCCAATCGGCGGTCAGCCAGACCATCCACAAGCTTGAACAGGAGCTGGGCGAAGCCCTCTTCGACCGCTCCTCGCGCGAAGGAGTCCTCACCGACGCCGGCAAAGTTCTCTACGAATACGCCGAGAAACTGATTAACCTGCGCAGTGAGGCTGCGGAATCGCTAACGGAGCTCCGCGAACTGCAAAAGGGCAAGCTGGTCATTGCCGCCAACGAATTTACCGCGCTCTATTTGTTGGCCGTGCTGGCCGAGTTTCGCCGCTTGCATCCCATGATCAAAATCACCGTCGAGCGCACCTTGGGCAGCCATATCCCTGATGACGTTCTGCGCTACAAGGTCGAGTTCGGCGTGCTCTCTTACGAGCCACAGGAGCCGGCATTGCACTCTGTCGTCGTTTATCTCGACGAACTGGTCTTCGTTGTCCCACCCCGGCATCCGCTGGCGTCAGCCTCGGAAATCAGCATCCGGCAATTGGGCGCCGAATCTTTCGTGGCGCACACCGTCTCCTCACCCTATCGCGAGAAGGTGATTCAACTGTTCAAGACGCACAAGACGCCGCTACATATGGACCTCGAACTGCCCACGCTGCAGGCTATCAAGCAATTTGTCGCCATGGGAAACGGAGTGGCGTTTGTGCCGGAAATCAGCGTGGAAAACGAACTGGCCCGCGGAGAACTGGTGCGCATTCGAGTGCATGAACTACAGCTCAAACGCAAGCTCCGCCTGATCTATCGGCGCGATGCCAATCTCTCTCACGCGGCGCGCGCCTTTCTGAAAGTCGCGGAAGCTGTCGCTCACGAGCACAAAGGGCGCTATCGCTTCCACCGCGAAAGCTAGGGCAGTTTCTCAGCGCTGCCTTTACCTGGAACAGCGGGTCGGTCCACTCCGCGTACTTTTCCACCTGGATTTCTGCTGAAATGGCGTCATTCTCAGCGAAGCCGTTCTTCGGGCGGAGCGAAGGATCCGGCGTGGTGCTTTCGAGCCGGTCCGGGCCGCAGCCCTCGGTCCGCACCCAAAGCGCGGGCCTTCCGGATGACGCAACAACAAGAGTTTCAAATTGGGCCAAAAACGAAAAAGGAGCAAAGAATTCTTGCTCCTTCATCTTCGAAATTCTGAGGCCTTTAACAGTCGGCGCAGACCCTCTCACTTTCGAAAGCCGCGAGCGCCGCATCGATGGACGGATGAATATCGAGCACCGTATGCAGGTTCGTCAACTCGAGCAGATCCTGGACCACTCCGCTCGCTCCCGCGCATTTCAAACTCACACTCTTTCCCTGCGCCCAGGTCTCAAGCAGAGCCAGCTCTCCGATCCCGGCGCTATCAATCGACGTGACTCCACTCAGGTCGAGCACAAGTTTGCTCGCGTGTTGCAGGGCCTCACCTACAACCCGCGCGAGAGCGGCGGCTTCATCGCGATACACGACGCGGCCCTGGCAATGAACAATGATGACATCCCCACTATTGCGCGTTTCTAGACTGAGCTTCAACTTCGGCTCCTTTTCTTGTCTAAAGGCAGCCGGCCCCACCGGCTGCTCCCATGGTTGCCAATTTATATTTGAAGTTTGCATGTTATACATAGACGCGGCTGGGTGGTCTTTGGCACCATGAAAATCTGATAAATTTTCAGGAGTGCGCACCGTGCATAACTGGTGCGCCCCAAGACAAATTTTGATACGCAGGACATCTTAGCCATCCGGTACACTGCATCTAACGGATTTCGTTGATCAAAGCAGCTTTTTCGCCGGCGTGCTCGCCGAGGAGGGATTGTTTGTGTCGAAAATAGCCGCCGCGCTGCTGGCCCTCGCGGCTCTCACCCTGTTTTCTCTTCCCATGTCAGCCCAACTCATTCCCTCAGGAAATGCCTATGCCGGCGTTTCGTACGGGCGGCTGACTAACGCTGTCAACGTGCAGAGTTATCGCGGCTGGAACGCCTCCTTCGAGGACATTTTCTTCTCCAATCATCCCCACTTGGGATTCGTGCTGGACGCCAGCGGTTTCTATCGCTCGAATGTGACCATGTACCATTTTCTTGGCGGGGTGCGTCTCGCCACGACGTTTGATAGATGGCGTCCTTTTGCGCAGGCCATGGCGGGCATCCGCCATCAGGATTCCAGCGGCTTCATCGCCAATCCCTATCTTTTCGATTTCGGCGGCGGCGTGGATTACAAGCTGTCGTTCAAGAATTTCTCCTGGCGCCTACAAGGCGATTACATGTACAGCCACTATCTGCATGCCTACCAAAATGATTTCCGCGCTTCCACCGGACTCGTCTGGCGATTCTGAGTTCCGGCTGACCGCTCGACCGGTTTTCCAAATAACCACAAAGGGCACGCAGACGGACGAAAGAAGACTGACGTATTAAAGGCTGCATATTTCTTTGCCTTCCTTATGTCCTAGGTGGTGGAGTGAATTTACGACACTCCCTGGTGTGGCTTGCATTCCGTTTTGTTCAATTCCAAGAATCATCAAAATCAGTCCCGTAATGACTGACGGCAGCCGATTCCGCTTCCTCCGTCATCCAAGAACTTCGTGCTGTCGTAAGGGTTAGGACTACCCGAGAACGGAGGAAGTCATGCGCAAGTCGCTTATTATCGCCTTTATATTTACGTTTTTGTCATTTACAGGTCTGGCCGCGGGCCAGGTTCCCACGTCCGGAAACGTCTTCTTCGGATACTCGTATCTGAACACCGACGTCTCTCCATCTGGACGGAACAGCAGCAACGGCTGGGAAGCAACGCTGGAAGGAAAAGTCTTCCCCTTGATTGGAATTCTCGCGGATTTCAGTGCATATTACGGGTCGTCGAATCTTACGGTGCCTTCCGCATGCCCGGTTAGTATTCCAAGCTGCGGACCGCTGGTCGCCAATGTAAGCATCAGCGAGCACAATTATCTGTTTGGTCCTCGGGTGTCGGTCTCGGTATCAAAGTTTCGGCCCTTTGGGGAGGCGACGATCGGTGTGGGACACATCAACGCCAACGCTGCCGGTTCTGACACGTCCTTTGCGACCGCTTTGGGCGGCGGGCTCGACTACCGCCTCTTTCGCATTGTGGCCTGGCGATTTCAGGGAGATTATCTGCAGACGCGCTTTTTCAGCAGAACGCAGAACAACGTGCGCATTTCCACCGGTATCGCAGTACACTTTTGACCGCAAGCGCACATGCTTACTGCACGCGCAGCAGCAGCCCACTGCCGGAGCGTAAATTCACGTTGCCTTTCAGGGATTGTATCGTGACTTCTCCGCGAGGCTCGGTGCGGCCAGCGTGAATCAGCGCCAGATCGCCGTAGTCATACACCCCGCAGGCATTCGACGAGAATACCCAGAATGCTTGCAACCGGTCTCCGTCATTCCGGCAACGCGTGCCGGGAACCGCGCTGGGACGAAGGAGCACCCCATCTGCCGTCGAATGGCCAACAACCTCGTTTCCCTCCGTGACTAGCCCTCCGCCGTGGTAGTTGAGCTCACCTCCGATAAGGTCCGTGGTCCAGATGT
>JASHPL010000372.1 GCA_030038125.1 Candidatus Sulfotelmatobacter sp. | reverse complement strand
CGATGAACCGCCAGGGGATATTCGGCGCGCACATAGATAATTCCTTCCGTCGCCCCCGTGACATAACCGCCGATGATCATTCCCTCGAGCAGGGAGTGCGGATCGCTTTCGATCTCGTTGCGATTCATGTAGGCGCCGGGATCGCCCTCGTCCGCGTTGCAGATAATGTATTTGCTATCGGCCTTGGCTTTGGCCAGGAACTCCCATTTATTCCCCGTAAGATATCCGGCGCCGCCCCGCCCGCGCAGTTTCGCGGCCTTGATCTGTTCGATCACGCTGGCTGGATTGGCGTCGATGAGAACTTTGTAGAGCGCTTGATATCCGCCGACTCCGATGTATTCCTCAATGTCGTCGGGATTGATGATGCCGCAATTCCGCAGAACAATCTTTTTCTGGCCTTTGAAGAAAGTCACCTCGTTCCAGGTGGGCACCTCGGGATAACCTTGCCCATAGCGAATATGACCGGTGATGTGATCCCACTCTTCGATCTTGCAGTAGATCAGATCCGGCGTAAGCTTGCGCTCTCTCAGATCGTGCAGCAATCGCCCGGCATCATTCGCCTGAACTCCCCGGAGAATGACCAACGGATTTCCCGGCAAGCGCACATTAACCAACGGTTCTTGAGAGCAGGCCCCAAAACATCCGACCGGAGCCAGAATGAGGTCGTCGCCACTGTGCTCGATGGCCTGGGCGAAGGCATGGTAGAGTCCTTCGGCGCCATTGCCGCGTCCACAGGTGCCCATCCCAATCGCAATCCGGGGAATGGGAGGGATGATCTTGGCCAAGCCCGCTTCTCGTGCCGCACTAAAGGCTCCGATATCCTGAATTCGAGGCATCGTCACTCTCCAGCCCGAATCGTTTCAATTTCGCGTTGCACGGTGCGCTCTGTGGCATGGCCGCAGATGCGATGGTTCACTTCCACCACCGGAGCCATGGCACACTGTCCGAAGCAGGCCACGGTGCGCACGGTGAACTGGCGATCAGGAGTGGTGAGCAGCAGCTTGTCACCTTCGTTGTCGCTGCTCTCTTCGTTTTCCAGTCCGAGTCCTAACTCGAGCCGGACGCCTTCCAGCAAATTGCGCGAACCGCGGGTGTGACAGGCCGTCCCGCGGCAGATGCAGATCGTGTTCTCGCCCTGGGGTTGCAGATTGAACAGTGCATAGAACGTCGCTACGCTGTAGATGCGCGACAGGGGTAACTCCGTCTTTGTCGCGATATAGCGCAACGTTTCTAATGGCAAGTACTTATGGGGATTTCTTTCCTGTACAGATTCCAGGATTCCCAGTAAGGCTCCCGGTCGCCCCAGGCGACTGGCGATCAGATTGTCGATGAACAATCGCTCTTCGGCGGGCAGGTTCACCGGCGAGAGTGTTTGCATGGATCGCTCCTCTCAATGCGTACTCTCGGATGGTTCCACTGTAGCGATTTGTGTCAACAGGGGACTGTTCGTGGGAACACAATGAGAAGTGATCCGGATCACTTTACTTTCAGATGGAAAGCGGCTCTTGCTCCCCCAACGCGCCGTTTATTTGTTTGCGTCTTTACCCGCTCGTCGGACAGGCAGGGAACTGTAACCCTGCGCCAACATTGAACTTTCTCATCGTAAATGTTATTTTCAACCTACCCTTCGGAACCAAGCTGGTTGTCTTTTGATCGTCCTCTGGGCTTTGGGGTTAGACCGCGGCGAGTGAAGGCTGGTCAAGAGAGGGTCATGATTCTTCCTTGGAAGGGTACCGGATGAGGGTTGTCAGTGAGATAGTTCTGGCGGTTGCGTTCATTCCATTCATCTATTACCTGATTGTTATTTTCAGTTCCTGGGAGTTTTTCCAACAGCCAGAGCCGTCCGCTGCGGACGAATCGTTTACTCCTCCCATCAGCAATCTCAAGCCGATTCGCGGGCTCGACCCCGACGCCTACGAGAACTTTGCCAGCTTTTGCCGGCAGGATTATCCCGAGTACGAGCTTCTGTTCTGCGTCACTCCGGGAGACCCGGCCATCCCAGTTTTGGAAAAACTGGCGCGCGATTTTCCTCAGCGGCAAATTCGGATTCTGTTCGAAGCTACCGGCAGCGGAACCAACGATAAGGTCAACAAACTCGATCGCCTGGTGAGGGAAGCGCGGCATGAAATCGTGGTCATCAATGACAGCGACGTGCGCGCGCGTCCCGATTACTTGCGGATGGTGGTTGCTCCTCTCGCGGATCCCAAGGTGGGCGCAGTCACGTGCTTCTACCTGCCGATCGAGGAAAAGGGATTTGCCGAGAGCCTGCAAAATATCGGCATGCTGTCTGATTTCTACGCCGGTGTTCTGGTTGCGAAGCGGTTGGATGGAGTGAAGTTCGCCCTGGGAACGACGATTGCCACGCGACGCGCTTGTATCGAAGGCTTCGGCGGATATAAGGCGATCGAGAATCGTCCTGGCGATGATCTGTTGGTTGGCCGATTGATCGCCGAGCAAGGCTACGAAGTGAAGTTGCTGCGCGAGCCCATCTCAACGGTCGCGGATTATCGGTCGGTGGGGGATCTTTTCCATAAGCGGCTGCGCTGGTTCGTCGTCATGCGGCACATGCGGCCCTGGGGTCATTTGGGTTTATTGCTCACGCAGGGATTGCCGTGGTCGCTGGCCGCCGTTGCCCTGCATCCTACGGCGGCGACCGCCTTGGGATATCTCGGAACCTATGCGCTCCTGCGATGCGCAATCACCTGGATCATCGGAATCCATGGCCTGAAGCATCCGGGGGTTTGGAGGAGGATGCCGCTGATTGTGATATGGGACGCGGTAGCCTTCTTTTTGTGGGTAGCCAGCTTCGGAAAAAACAGCATCCGCTGGCGCGACAAGGATTACTACATTCGCGACGGCGTGCTCGTACCCGTGGCGCCGACTTAACCTCATGTGGTGATAGCCGCGCTCGGCTGTCCGGAGAAGGCGCCTGGCAATTCCGCTCGTATCTGACTACTCTGCAACCCCGCTATTGCGACACGAACACCGCATCCGGCTTCGCCGTCTGCGAGCGCACATTGCGCGGACTGCGCCAATTCACCTGCGGCGCCATGGTCGCCGAATCAATGCGATCGCGATATTTCACCGCGATGTTCATCAGCGAATCCAGCAGCGAATCCGACAGGAGGTGAGGTTTCAAACCAAGCTCGATCAGCTTGGAATGCTTGGCATTGTAATAATGCGCTTCTGCTTCGACACGCGGATCGGGAAGGTGGTTGACCTCGACGGTGAATCCCAGTTCGCGGCCCGCAGTTTTCACCATCTGGGCCAGATCAAGCACCGAAAATTGCTCGGTGAATTGATTGAATACGCGGAACTCGCCCTCCTTGGCCGGATTCAGACAGGCAAGCTCGATGCAGCGAACGGTGTCGCGAATGTCGAGAAAGCCGCGTGTCTGTCCGCCTTTGCCATAAACCGTCAGCGGTTTTCCAATCGCTGCCTGGACGCAGAAGCGATTCAAAACCGTTCCGAAGACCTCGTCATAATCGAAACGATTGATGAGCGCTTCGTCGAGCGCCACTTCATCCGTCATGGTTCCGTAGACCACGCCCTGATTTAAGTCCGTGGCGCGCAAGCCCCAGATCTTGCACACGAACATAATATTGTGGCTGTCGTGCACTTTCGAAAGATGATAGAAAGAGCCGGGCTGCTTGGGATACGGGAGCACATCTTTGCGGCCATTGTGCTCAATGTTGATGTAGCCCTCTTCAATGTCAATATTCGGCGTGCCGTATTCGCCCATCGTGCCCAGCTTCACCAAATGGCACTGGGGATTGAATTCGCGAATGGCGAACAGCAGGTTCAAAGTTCCCACGATATTGTTGACCTGGGTGAAGACCGCATGCTTGCGGTCGATCATGGAATAAGGAGCGGCCCGCTGTTCGGCGAAATGAATCATCGCTTCCGGTTCGAAAGACTGGAAATAGGAAGAAAGAAAGTCGTAATCGGTGACGTCACCCACGAACAGTTCAATCTGTTTTCCGGTCAATTCGTGCCAGACTTCCAGGCGCTTGGAGAGCGGACAGATCGGAGTCAGAGTCTGCACTCCGAGTTCGTGGTCCCATTGCCGGCGAACATAATTGTCGACAATCGAAACCGAGTGTCCCTTCGCCGATAGATACAGTGCTGTCGGCCAGCCGCAATAGCCGTCGCCACCAAGCACGCCAATCTTCATTTCATCCTCCGATTGCTTAAGTTTCGTTTCTGCAAAGCTTTAGAACGCAAAATTTTGGATAAACTCTCTTCCCGTTACTGAAATTCGATCAAAGCAGATTCCTGCCCCTCGACTTCGCTCGGGCGCTCGCCTTGCGACTCGGCAAAGCCGCGCGGAACGACGGTATCTCGTTCATTTTCCCACGTTTCATGTTGCCGCGTGGATACCACTCGATTTCTCCCGCACTGTGTGATTTGAGTTCGATGCCGCTTGCAGCGGATGGTTGGTCAACAGCAGCTTTCCTCCGCTTTCTTTGACAACCTGGAACGCTTGATCCCCAACCACTCCTTTCAGCCGCTCGACTGCAGTCGGACTGGCCACGAGATAGCAGCGTTCGGGTTGAATCCAAAGATTCTTGAAGTCGGTATCAGTGATAAACACATTCGGAGCCCCTGGAGCATTCGCACCATACTCGAGGTTGTTGAACTTTCCATTCAGCAAAAACGCCGTCCGATTCGTGTAAAAGAACACCGAAGAATACGTGTAATAGTGATGGTTCACGATAAGGGTTCCCGGAGGCGCTTTCTCGATCGCCTCCGCCAGGGGTCGCGACGAGAGATAAGGATCGAAGACCACCATCGCCAGCCGCGCGGCATGAAAAAAGATCACCATCATTAGCGCAGCCCCGAGGAAAGCGCGCCTTCCGCGTGCCCAAATCGCCGCCACCAGACCGACCAAGAACGCAAATGCGGCAACCAATAGCGGAAACCGCAGATAAGCCAGGGAAGGGAAGGTCAGGTCCTTCATGTGGTCAAGGGAAAGAAGGTAAGTCCCGGGCCTCTGATTCAGCGCTTCCGCGATATCACCCGAAGTCGGAATGTGCCGGGTAGCAAGATAGAAGCCGCCGGTGACGAGCATCGCCGCTCCTGCCACGGCTGCCAGCACGTAGGTTCCGCGCCGCACCCATTTGCCCCCCGCTGCCATGGCGCATCCCAACAACAATGAGAGCGCCGGATAGCACGGCATAGAGTAATACTCCTGCGTAGTGGAAAAGGTGAAGAAAACGAGGATGAATCCAAGCCAGCACAGAGCCAGAAGGCGCGTGCGCCCTGCGCGATCCGTCGGCTTGTAGTTCAGATTCGCCAAACCCGGAAGATAGACGCTCCATGGAAACAACCAAAGCAAATGGCCCAGCCAGAAGATAAGACGCGGCACCGTATCGTAATCACGCGGATACCGCAGGTTCAGGAATCGAAGAAGCTGTTCGTTGATGAAAAAGAACCAGAGAAAGCCGTGATATGCTCCCGGTCCGCTGTGCAGAGTGAAAGCGAAATAGGGAGGATTGCGAATCGTCGCCAGTACGTGCCAGGGCACGGCGATCAACAGAACGATGACCAGGCCGCGAAAAGGATGAAGGCGTTTCCAGATCGAGCGGGAATACTGCTTGCGAGTGACGAATAGATATACCGCAGCCGCCGCGATGGGGAACAGAATCCCGATCAGGCTTTTGAGAAGCAGGCCCGCTCCCAGACTTACCGCCAAAATCACCGACCAGAGGTCTGGGTGCGATTCCTTTTCATCCAGGCACCGCATGAACGCCCACAGGGCCAGACATACGGTCAATGTGAGGATCACGTCGGGAATCAAAACTCGCGTGAACAGGAACAGGCCCACGCAGGTTGCCATGCAAAGGCCGGCATAAAAGCCAACGCGCTTGCTGAAGGCCCAGATGCCGAACGCCGTCGTCAGCCAGCATAGACCCAGCACGGAGAGAGCGATCGGAAGGCGCGCGGCCCAGTCGTGCACTCCGAAAATTTCGTAGGAGATTGCTATGGCCCAGTAGAGGAGAGGAGCCTTTTCCAGATAGACGACGCCATCCAGCCGGGCCGTGACCCAGTCGTGCGAAGTGATCATGTTGCGCGCGATCTGGGCCTGCACGGCATCGACGTCATCCATCAGGGATGGAGGAGACAACACCGTTCCCAGATAGACCGCAGCGCCGATCAGCAGGACCGCTAGCTGTATATGCCAGTTTTTTGCGCGATCAAGGGCTCCGCTGCTTCCACGCCGATATGACTGATCAACGGGACGGAGCTCGAGCGTATTCGCCATTTTTTCATCCAGAGAAACAGGATCATCAGCCCCCACAGATGGTATCCAACATTAGCTCGCCGCTGGAGGTGATGATCGAGGAGGGTCGCGATCGCGCCGTGCCGAAACAGCCCGGCATGCTCCGATGCCCCCGAACGCAACGTCTCGGTTAACAGTGACCGAAACGGGCCGCGCATCCATTCATGCGCGGGAATATCGAATCCGACCTTGGCGCGGTGAAGTACCGAGGCGGGAAGTTTGTTCTTCATTAATTCCTTCAGCAGAACTTTTTGCCGCGAACCATGCAGCTTGAAATGGGACGGGATCGTGGCCGCAAATTCGACGATGCGATGATCGAGAAACGGCGGCCGGACCTCCAGCGAGTGCGCCATGCTGATACGATCCGCCTTGTTCAGAATGTCGTCGGGCAGGAAATAACTTTGATCGAACCATAGGTGCCGCGACAATGGATCGCTGGTCGGAAGCTCCTGGCATTGGGCCAGAATCTTGCTGAGAGCGTGGGGTAGTTCCGTGGAAACCAGTCTTCGTTTCTGCCGGTCGGAGAACGTACCATTCCAGAAGACATGGGCGCGCGCAGGGTCCATGGTCGTGCCTTCGAGAAATCGCTTGAGTTTATATTCGAGGCTGATTTTCTCGTCGGAAACCGGCCAGTGGCTGACCGCGGCCAGCGCCATGCGGAGCAGGCTTTTGGGCAAGTGTCGTACACGGGCAGCAAGTTCGTTGGCGCGGTGCGTGAGATAGCCGGCAAAGAGTTCATCCGCGCCTTCTCCGCTGAGGCTGACGGTGGTGTTCTGCCGGCTCAGTTTGCTCAAGAACCAGACGGGCAGCGCTCCGGCGTCCGCGCTCGGCTCGTCGGAAAAATACGCGAATTCCTCGACTGCTCCTACCAGATCGACATCGGGATTGAGATCCATCTCCCAATGTTCGGTTCCGTAGCGCTTCACGATCTGCTGGATGTAGTTGCTTTCGTCAAAGCTTCTGCCGCGGAATGAAATGGAAAACGTCTTGAGCCGAGAGCCTGACTCAGTGGCTGCATAGTGCAGGATGGTCGAAGAATCAATGCCTCCGCTCAACCACATGCCCAGCGGAACATCGGAGATCAGGTGCTCGCGGATGGATTGGCGCAGGAGCGAGTCCAGCATGTCGCATGCGTCAGGCAGAGTCCATTTTTCCGGAGAGGGGACGGGCAATTTCCAATAAGTCCCACTGCGCGTTGTGCCATCCTTCCACTCCAGCCAGGTTCCAGGCGGCAGTTTTTCAATACCTTCGACCAGAGTCCAGGGGCTGGGGACATAATTCAACGCGAGGTAGCAATCGAGGCCGTGGAGGCTGAGTTGGCGATCGATTTCGGGATGAACAAAAAGTGCTTTCAGCTCAGAACCGAAAAAAAGATCATCTCTGCGGCGGGCAACGTAAAGCGGCTTGATTCCCATACGATCGCGGCACAATACCAGCCGGCGAGTCGATGCGGTCCAAAGAGCGATAGCGAACATGCCGCGCAGACGTGAAAAACATCCGGTATCCCATTCCAGAAACGCGTGCAAAAGGGTTTCGGTGTCGCAATGAGTGCGGAAGCGATGGCCAAGCTTCTCGAGTTCCTGGCGAAGTTCCAGGTGATTGTAAATTTCGCCGTTGAAAACGATGACGGTATCGCCATCGTCGCTGATAATTGGCTGGTCTCCGGATTCAATATCGATGATCTTGAGGCGAGCGGCACCCAAAGAGACAACAGTTGACTCGAACACGCCTTGCTGATCGGGTCCGCGGTGAATCAAAGTATTCGCAGCGCTGCGAATTCGGTCGGAATCAGGAACCCAATTGCGATGGGTAAAACCCACAATTCCGCACAAGTTATTCCACCCTCCACGAAATAGCTCACCCTGAGTGAGCGGCTTTAAAGTCCCCACTTCAACCGAGAGAAACCCTGGATCAACTCCCCGAGAAACCGTTTGTCCGCTCGTTGGGAGATGTGCCGTGGCCGGGCCGGCTCAAACGCGACCTACCAGCACCAGGACAACTCCTAAGGATACCAATACGATGCCAGTCCAACGCTCGCGCGTCACCTGTTCGCGCAGAAAAACCTTTCCCCCAAGCGCACCGGCCGCGTAACTCAGAGACGTTACGGGCACAACCTCACTCACGTTGACAAACGAGAGCACCCAGAGCAAAGAAAAAAAGGCCGTAGCCTCCAGTCCGATGCCCAGCCACATCCATTTGACCCGAATAACTCGAAGGATAACATAAACCAGCGAGGCAGGACTAAAGCTTCTGATTTCTCCAATGGTCTTCATGGCGCGTGAAATGCAAAGCTCGCCGCCCGTGCCTGCGCAGACCACAAAAAGAAGCAGAGTAATTTCCCGCATCATTCCGCGCGCCCCGTCGTGCGCGGAGGCGTCCAGGACACGATCAGCACACCCAGGCTGATCACCAGCACTCCCAGCCACCGAATCGGAGTGATGACTTCTCGAAGCAAGAAGTGACTGAGCAGGGCCACCATTCCGTAGGCAATCGACGAACTCGGTTGCACAAAGGTGTAATCGGCCCACGACAGCACGAGCATGTAGGTGAGAAAGAAGGTCAGCAGCGAGGCAATCCCGAGCCATATCGCGCCTGTGTGGAAAACCACGATCAGCACGTGAATGATGTCGGCGGGGCTGCGAAAATTAATCACCCCGATCCGCCTCATGCCTTTTCCCAGCAACACATTGCCGAGCGGGCCGAAAATGATCATGATCAGGATTGCGACGTACGTCTTGAAGCGTAGATGAGATTTCATGCATTTATCGAAAACTTACGACTGCTGCCCTTGCAGGTAAACTCGGAAGAATGTTGAAACAAGGGAAGATGCGAAGGGTTCACGTCGATGCCTAAATACGCAACATCCGGTTCTTTCCGATAGCGAACGATACCTTCGAATTCTACAGGATTTCGAAAAACTCCGGACTTGTCGCACGCGGCACAGTGCCGTCAGAGCAATTCGGAATGCTTGCGAAGCACCTATGTTCGTCCCGATCCGCTGGCTTGCGAAAATACTGAGCTGCTATTTCGGCTGGCTGCTGAGCAGGGAGAGTATTCAGGTTACTTCGATTGGCCTAGACTGCACTGCGGACGCCGGTTTCCTTGATGATACGGTCGAGCATGCGCATGCGCCTGCTCGGCCCGTGGCTGCCATCGAGTTCCGAGTGCGAGTATTGGCCGCCGCCGGCCGCGAACAATCCGTCGCCGACCGCATCTAGAGCAGAGGCCGAGCGGCCCAGCACCAGGAGCAGGTATTTTTGGGCGACGGGACGATCTGCCGGGTGGATGAGGTCCCACCAGCGATGAATCGATTCCTGTACATCCGCTTCCGTCTTCTCGCCTACCACGAGCGCGTCGATCAACCGGTAAACTTTGCTCTTGATAGCCTGATACGAGACTGAAATCTCTTGCGGCATAGGTTGTTGGTCTCTCGCGTCTACCTTCACCTGTGCAATCGTCCAACCAAACCGCTCCCCTTGTTTTTCTAGCGTGTTAGCGTCCTTTCCATAGTATGAACGTACGATGAATGGAATAAAGTTGGTGTGACATATGGATTCTGGAAGGCGGATGGCCAGCGAGTTCGTGTTACTCAACGCCGACGACTGATAATTGGAACCCTCCCGGCTACGTGTCAATGCTGTCGTCCCGGTTTACAATGTGCCGCTTCACTGGCGCTGGTATCTTTCTGACGATCAAAAATCTTTTTCACCGGTAATTTGAGGATAAAAGCTGTTTCGGCGCGAATACCCAGGAGGTCGAATGAAGCGCGCAATTCCTTTAGCGATAATTCTTGTTCTGATGCCCATCTTTGCCTTGGCACAAAGCGACCAAGCCCAAAATCCGGCAACTCAACCTTCGTCTGTGAACACCGGGACAGTTTTCTCGGACCTTTGGCAAGACCCCACTTGGCACGAAGCCGGTCCCGACGAACGCATGTTCTTTCCCCGCGACACGTTCTGGGGATGGGCACAGTTGGACCTCTCGCCTCCCCACAACGAGATCGATCCGAACCTCTGCGCGGGTAACTCCGAGCAATATGGCGGCGTCAACGCTCCATGCAGCATGTTTGCCCGCTACATGCTTTCCAGCATTCTCGAGGTGCGGCCGTTTGGCCGTGGGCCGTTGCGTCGATTCATGGTGTTCGGCGCACAAGCCTTCCTGTTCGGGAAGAACGTTCCTAAGACCCTGTACACTTGGTCGCCCGATGCCATCGGAGTTGAGCACTCCTGGGGAGCCGGGGTGTACATCGACAAAGGATTCGAGTTCCGTATCACGCAGCACTTCCTCTTTGACCGGCTCGGCGCCCGCGATAAATATCTGGGCGTTGCCGATCTGGGAAACAACGGGCCTTGGGGCCGGTATTTCGCGGTAGGAGTTCGCAAGAGCTTTGGGACACGACGTTGGTAGCCGTGCACTTACGCCGAAGCGGGCACGGACGGGCGCAGGAGTCGCCGGATCAGCCAGACGAAGAAGGCAATCAAAGCGCCGAGAACAAGGATGAAAATCAACAGGATCCAGCCGGCCCCACCCATGTTGGTAACGTTGCCGCCAATGGAAACCGAGGGATCGCGGTAAACGCGTCCTCCGAACAGGGTAACATCGCCGCCCACCTTCGTCTCTCGATCAAGGTGAATGTTGCCGGCGAAGCTGGTGATGTCGCCGTCTACTTCGCCTTGGTCCTCGACGTAAATGTTGCCGCCAAACACGGTAACATCGCTCGAAACATGGCCCCGAACCCGAATCGTGCAACCGAAGCAGGTTGCGTCTCCCACCTGCTCATCCGGGCCAATTTCGATATTGTGACCGAACTGCGTCCGGTCCTGGGAGCCACTGGCGAAGGCGGCAGAAGAAATCACGACGAGGAATGCAAGGCTGAGGAAAAGAAGGAATCTTGTGTTCATACGCCGCCTCATGAGCACAGGGAACGGTCCAAAACGAATTATCCCATATTCGTGGGAAGCGGGCGGCTCAGCTACCTGGAAAGCCGCCTTGAAGCAGGATCACCGTAGGATGTGATCGTGATCACGCTCGTAAATGGCAAATCCGCATTACAGTGTTTTGACCGAATTGAGTAAGCGACGAGAAGTCTAGCGCTGAATAGCTTTGCACGAGTGTATAAAATCACAACGATCCGAAGCTGTCATATGCTCGGCCCTGCTTAAATTTTCTATAATGATTGGCTTTTACATTCTGCGCGGAATTCCTGTTCTTGGAGGTTGGAATGCCAGGTTCTTTTAACGGCTTAGCCGTACCAACGGATGGAAAGAAAATCGATTACGCAAATGGCAAGTATGACGTGCCGAATAACCCCATCATTCCTTTTATTGAGGGTGACGGGACTGGGCGCGATATCTGGAAGGCCTCGCTGCGGGTGTTCAACGCAGCGGTTGAGAAAGCATACAGCGGCAAGCGCCGCGTTGCGTGGTACGAGGTTTTCGCCGGGGAAAAAGCCAAGGCCAAATTCGACACGTGGCTGCCCGACGATACGGTCGAAGCCATCCGCGAATTTCGGGTCGCGATTAAAGGCCCACTGACCACCCCAGTCGGCGGCGGCATTCGCTCGCTCAATGTCGCCCTGCGCCAGATTCTTGATCTGTATGCTTGCGTGCGGCCGGTGAAGTATTACAAAGGCGTGCCCTCGCCCGTAAAGCACCCCGAGCGCATGGATGTGGTCATCTTCCGGGAAAATACCGAAGATGTTTACGCGGGGGTCGAGTGGGAGGAGGGAACTGCCGAGTGCGCGAAGCTGATCGAGTTCCTCAATAAAGACATGCTCAAGGGCGGCAAAAAACAGATTCGCCTTGACTCTGGTGTTGGCATCAAGCCCATTTCGGTGACCGGCACGAAGCGGCTTGTGCGCATGGCGATCCAGCATGCACTCGAGTCGGGCCGCAAGACAGTCACGCTTGTGCACAAGGGGAATATTCAGAAATTCACCGAAGGCGCCTTCCGCAAGTGGGGATACGAGCTTGCCACGGAAGAGTTCCGTAACCAGGTTGTGACCGAGCGCGAAAGCTGGATTCTGGACAACAAAGACAAAAATCCGAATCTGACGATCGCGCAAAATGCAGAGCTGGTTGAGCCGGGGATGGAATTTGCGCCTCCGGCATTTCGTCAGAGCGTCGAGAAGGAAGTCAAAGAGGTTCTCGACAAGATTTACTCGACGCACGGCAATGGCGCCTGGAAAAAGAAACTGATGATCAACGATCGCATCGCCGACTCGATCTTTCAACAGGTGGTCACGCGGGCCGACGAATATTCGGTGCTGGCGACGCCGAACCTGAACGGCGATTACATTTCCGATGCGTGCGCGGCGCAAGTTGGAGGGCTGGGCATCGCGCCCGGCGCGAATATCGGCGATGGATACGCCATTTTTGAAGCCACGCATGGCACCGCGCCGAAATACGCTGACAAGGATGTCATCAATCCCGGCTCGGTAATTTTGTCGGGCGTGATGATGTTCCGCCATTTGGGATGGGACGAAGCCGCCGACCTGATTGAACAAAGTATGGAGCGCACGATCGAACAGAAAAAAGTTACGTACGATTTCGAACGCCTCATGCCCGGCGCGACCAAGGTAAAGACCAGCGAGTTTGCCCGGCACATCATCGAAAACATGGGTGCGGGAGTTTTGGTGTAGACATTAAATTCATTCGCCGCGGATATACGCGGATGGACACGGGTTTAAGTTCAGGTGATTCAGCTGTGCGAATCCGCGGAGATCCGGGGCCAAAGGAATTTCTATGCGCAAGAAAGTTAGCATTGTCGGTTCAGGCAACGTGGGCGCCACGGCGGCTCACTGGATCGCTTCCAAGGAACTCGCCGACGTCGTTCTCATCGATATCATCGAGGGCGTGCCGCAGGGCAAGGGGCTTGATCTGCTGGAAGCCATGCCCATCGCGAAATGCGATTCGCACGTTATCGGCACCAACGATTACAAAGACACAGCGAATTCCGACATCGTTGTGATTACTGCCGGAATCCCGCGCAAGCCAGGCATGAGCCGCGACGACCTACTCAATACGAATCACAACATCATGAAGTCAGTGGTTGGAGAGGTGGTGAAGCACTCGCCGAACGCCATACTGATCATCGTTTCGAACCCGCTCGATGCGATGGCGCAAGCCGCCTACAAGCTCTGTGGATTTCCTCGTGGGCGTGTCATCGGGATGGCCGGCGTGCTCGACTCGGCGCGCTTTCGTGCCTTTATCGCCGACGAGCTGGAGGTCAGCGTAGAGAACGTGACAGCGTTTGTGCTCGGCGGCCATGGGGACACCATGGTGCCGCTGGCGCGATATTCGACAGTCGCGGGAATCCCGATCACCGAACTGATCGAAAAGTCAAAGCTGGAAGCGCTCATTCAGCGCACGCGGGATGGGGGTGCGGAGATCGTGAAGTATCTCAAGACCGGATCGGCCTACTACGCGCCATCCGCCGCTGCCACCGAAATGGTCGAAGCGATTCTGAAGGACAAGAAAAAGATTCTGCCTTGCGCGGCCTATCTCGAAGGCGAGTATGGAATCAGCGGCTATTACATCGGCGTCCCATGCAAGCTGGGAGCAGCCGGCCTCGAACAAATCATCGAGATCAAGCTCACCGCCGAAGAAGATGCAGCGCTCAAGAAAAGCGCCGAGGCGGTGAAGGAGCTTTGCGCGGTGATCGGCGTGTAAGCCGCTGCCAAATAGCCGTTCAAAAT
>JASHPL010000371.1 GCA_030038125.1 Candidatus Sulfotelmatobacter sp. | reverse complement strand
GATCGGCCGCACCGGATGCAGTTCCCGACATGGAAGCGGCAATGAAGACGATGGAGTTCAACCAGAGCCTGGGGAAGGCGGGCGTCCTGCTCGCGTGCGATGGGCTCATGCCGCCTTCGGCTGGGGCCCGTATTTCCTACAAAGCCGGCAAGGCCACGGTTACGGACGGCCCGTTTGCTGAGGCCAAAGAAGTCGTCGGGGGCTACTGGATCCTTCAGGCGCGCTCACGCGAAGAGGCGATCGAATGGTTCAAGCGAGCGCCGATCGCTGATGGCGACATCGTCGAAGTCCGCCAGTTTTTCGAGATGCCCGAGTAAAGCGGGGAGGTTCAGAAGCGGCGAGGGCTTCGAGCACCGGAACGTCGTATCCTAGGTTGCATGAGCGATGTAGCTAAGACGATTGAGGCCGTGTGGAAGATCGAGTCCACACGCCTCATCGCCGCCATTGCGCGCGTCACTCACGATATCGGCATCGCCGAAGAGCTCGCCCAGGACGCCCTGGTGACGGCCCTCGAACTGTGGCCCGAGGAAGGCATCCCCGAAAACCCCAGCGCATGGCTGATGACGGCGGCCAAGCGGCGGGCGATAGATTCCTTGCGCCGCGGCCGCATGCTCCTGCAAAAGCACGAAGAAATTGCCCGCGAGCTGGAGTGGCAGCAAGAACGGCTGGGAGATGAGTTGGACGAGTCACTGGCTCAGGTAATCGATGATGACGTGCTGCGGCTCATCTTCACCGCGTGCCACCCAATCCTGCCGGTGGAAGGACGCATCGCGCTCACGTTGCGGCTGATCGGCGGACTCACCACGGCGGAGATCGCGCGTGCGTTTCTTGTTCCAGAAAAGACGCTGGGCCAGCGGATTTCTCGTGCCAAGAAGACTCTCTCGGAGGCACACGTTCCCTTTGAGACGCCGCGCGGCGACGAACTGCGCAGCAGAGTCGAATCCGTACTCATGGTGATCTACCTCATCTTCAATGAGGGATACACCGCGACCTCGGGCGATGAATGGATGCGCTCCGCATTGGCGGATGACGCGCTGCGACTCGGGCGCATGCTGGCGCAACTTCTCCCCGGCGAATCGGAAGTCCACGCACTTGTGGCGTTGATGGAGTTGCAGGCATCGCGCAACGCAGCGCGCCGCGGCAAGAACGGCGAGGCCGTCTTACTGCTGGATCAGGATCGCTCCTTGTGGGACTACGCGCAGATCCAGCGAGGAATGACTGCGCTCGAACAAGCGCAAAGACTCGGCGGTGGCGCGAAACCCTATGCGTTGCAGGCAGCGATTGCCGCATGTCACATGCGCGCGCGCACCGCCGAAGAGACAGACTGGGACCGCGTCGTTGTTCTCTACGACGCCTTGCTCGAAATCAATCCATCTCCAATCGTGGCACTCAATCGCGCAGTGGCCGTCGGCATGGTGCAAGGCCCAGCCGCAGGACTCGACGCACTCGACCGAGCCGCCACCCTCGCCGGGGACTCTGCACTGGCCGGCTACCATTTGTTTCCCAGCGTTCGCGGAGACCTGCTGATGAAGATGGGCAGGCTCTCCGAGGCACGTGAGGAAATCCAGCGCGCCCTGGCAATGACGAAGAACCTGCGGGAACAGGAATTGCTGGCGAACCGGTTGAAGCAGTTGGAGAAGGCCTCATCCCTATAGGTGCGATCTTCTGCTTTGAAACGGGCGGGTCGCCATCAACTCCCGAATTGTCGGCAAACAAGAAACTGACAAAGCGGTTCTCTGACTTCCGAGTTGCCCGTGACCCTGGCAAAGCCGGTCGAGCGTTGATCGTGCTCTTCAAGCTCGCGATGGGTGCGATAATTTCGGTAACGAATTCTACTGGAACGTATGAAGCGTCACGTGCTCGTTTACGGTTTGATCGGTGGAATCCTGATTGCACTGCTCAGGTGGACCGAGTATCGGTTCCTGGTAGTGGAACATTCGATCGAAATCTACGGCGGACTGATCGCAGCGACCTTTGCCGGTCTTGGCATCTGGCTTGGCCTCAAGCTAACAGCTAAACGGCCGACAATTGTTGTGAAGGAGGTCCCTGTCCCTGCCGGGGGACCGTTCATCCCGGACGAAAGAAAACGAGAAGACCTCCATATCACTCGCCGCGAGCTTGAGATCCTTGAACTCATAGCCCAAGGCCTGAGCAACCGTGAAATTGCCGAGAAGCTTTTTGTGAGCGAGAACACGGTGAAGACCCATTCCAGCCGTGTTTTCGACAAACTCGGGGCTAGGCGACGGACGCAAGCGGTGCAGCTCGGCAAGGAATTCGGCCTTCTCCCTTGATTTAATCGTGCACAAGCATTACTCGCACCAAAACTACTCCACCAAACGAATGATTTTTCGCTCCGCCGCCAGAATCACTCGAAAGGATGACGACAGAAACCCCGCCCGATGCGGTATGTTGCCCCTGAAAAGGAGCGAACATGAATTCTATGAATTGGACGAAGGTTTTTGTCGTGGGTGCTCTGTCGATCGGCTTGCTTTCGAACACTGCGGCAATTCAAGCAATGGCCCAGGAACTTCCCAAGATCTACGACGCCTCCATGCCACGTGAGCAGCAGATTACACTAGCCGAGAGCGCCGCCCCGGCGGAAGTATCGAGTAAGGCCACAGTTTACGTTCTGGGCCCCAAAGGCTACGAGAAAGCACGCGAAGGCACCAACGGCTTCAGCTGTTTTGTCAGCCGGCATTTCGTAAAGCCCACAGAAACGACGATTGAGCCGCAGTGCTTCGACGCAGAAGGCAGCCGCACTCTTTTGCCCGCGTACCTGCACGGTGAAGAGCTGCGCACAAGCGGTAAGTCGGAGGCAGAGATCAAGGCAGACGTCGCCAACGGATATAGACAAGGGCGCTTCAAATACCCCAGCAAGCCGGGATTCCTCTACATGATGTCGAGCCAGAACCGCTTGAGCGCCATCCCTGACCACGGCACCGGCATTTTCCCGCCGCACTTGATGTTTTATGCTCCGAACATGACGACTCAAGACATCGGGCTCGACACCCCGTCGCTGGCGAAGCTGGATTATCTGGGGATGACGCACCCCGGAGCGGGGGATAACCTTATCGTGGTAATCCCAGTGGCATCGACGACGCCGGCTAGCCCAGCCGGTCGCTGAATTCGTATGAGCACGGGATCGACATGGTACGTGGAAAAGGTCAATATCGGATAAAAGACATTACCAGGATATGAGAAAGATCGTAGTCACCTTCGGGCTGATTTCTGGCGCTATCTCCTCGGTGATAATGATAGCGCTGGTGACGTTCGGCGACAGGATTGGCTTTGACCGGGGCGCGGTCATCGGCAACACGTCCGTTGTGCTCTCGTTCCTGATGGTGTTTTTCGGCATCCGAACCTACCGCGACAACATCGGCAATGGCCAGATTACCTTCTTGAAAGCTTTTGCCGTCGGCCTCTCCATTACTCTGATTTCCTGCATCTTCTATGTCGTAACGTGGGAAGTGATCTACTACAACTTTATCCCTGGTTTCTGGGATGCATACGGCGCTCACTTGGTTGAGAAGCTCACGGCCTCGGGCGCGAGCTCGGCAGCTATCCAGGCAAAACTTGAGCAGGTGAGAAAGTACAAAGAGCTGTACAAAAACCCACTCTTCAACGCAGCACTGACGTTCATTGATCCCTTTCCGATTGGGCTCGTTATCACGCTGATCTCCGCGTTGGTCCTGAGGCGAAAGCCGCAACCAGAGCAATCGCCTTTACGGGCATCTTGAAGCCGTTCCGGCCGCTTCACCCCAGCGGCCGTCATTGACATTCATAACCAAGCGACCGGCCCGTTTGCCGGGTGTGTTCTCTTAACTTTCGCATCATAATGTTTGCACCGTGCCAGAGGATCGAGCTCAGTACAACCGGATAGCTTCCGTGTGGTCGGCAAACCGGAGATTATCAAGCTTTCGGATCAATTGGCGAAACATCCAGATCTCACGCAAATCCCACGGAGGGGAACTTTGGGCAAGATCGCTTTGCTCACAACAGTCCCGGCGCAAAGCCGAACCCCTTGCGTCCCATCCCGCGATCAACGCGACCTTGCTGCTGCCAGCAAACACAAGATTTCGAAGAGCACGTTGGCCGCTACAAAGGCCGTGCCGCCGCTGGGATCAAAGGGTGGAGAAACCTCGACAACATCGGCGCCCACAAGCTTTAAGTCAGTCAGTCCGCGCAACAGCGAATTCACCTCGCGTGGAAAAAGACCTCCAAACTCTGGCGTTCCCGTGCCGGGCGCGAAAGCGGGATCGATGCTGTCCACATCAAACGTCAGATAGGCTGCCGAATCACCGACCACTCGGTGAATTTCAGTCAGAACGCCTTTGGTTCCAAGTTCGCCAACTTCCTCAATGTGAATGACTCGAACACCCTGTTCGAGAGCCCAGTCCTCTTCGTCGTTGTAGTAGGTCGAGCCGCGAATTCCGATTTGAACGGTGCGCTTTGGATCTATGAGGCCTTCCTCGATGGCGCGTCGAAAGGGCGTTCCGTGGGTGTACTTGAGTCCGCCAAAGTAGGTGTCGTCCATATCGTGGTGTGCGTCGAAATGGATCAGAGCCAGTGGAGCTTTATGTTTGAATGCGC
>JASHPL010000037.1 GCA_030038125.1 Candidatus Sulfotelmatobacter sp. | reverse complement strand
TCGATGACTTTGGCCATAGTGAATGTCTTGCCCGAGCCCGTGACGCCGAGCAGCACCAGGTTTTGCTCGGCGTAACCGGATCCGGCAAGACGTTCACCATGGCCAAGGTCATCGAGGCGGTGAATCGTCCCACGCTGGTGATGGCCCACAACAAGACGCTGGCGGCACAGCTCTATCACGAGTTCAAGAGTTTTTTTCCCCACAATGCCGTCGAGTACTTCGTTTCTTATTACGACTATTACCAGCCGGAAGCGTACGTTCCCGCCGCGGATCTTTACATCGAAAAGGAAGCAACCATCAATGACGAACTCGACAAGCTTCGTCTCTCGGCTACCCGGTCGCTGTTTGAGCGCCGCGACGCTCTCATTGTCGCCTCCGTGAGCGCGATCTACGGCCTGGGCTCTCCCGAAGCCTATTACGGCATGATGCTGTTTCTCGAAAAAGGCCAGAAGGTCAAGCGCGAAGATATCACCCGCAAGCTGGTCGACATTCTTTATGACCGTACCAACGGCGAGTTCCGCCGCGGCACGTTTCGCGTACGCGGTGACGTCATCGAGGTCTTCCCTACCTACGACGACATGGCCTATCGCATCGAGATGTGGGGCGATCAGGTGGAGTCGCTTTCGCAGATCGATCCGCTGTTCGGCACGGTCAAGCAGAAATATGTGCGCCTGCCGATTTATCCGAAAACGCACTACGTCATGAAAGACGAAACTCGCGCCGCCGCCGTCGAGTCGATCAAAAAAGAGCTGGCGTGGTGGGAAGTCGAACTCGAAAAGCAAGGACGCCTGGTCGAATCACAGCGCATCCATCAGCGCACGATGTTCGATCTGGAAATGATCAAGGCTATGGGCTACTGCCACGGCATCGAGAATTATTCGCGCCATTTCACCGGGCGCCTGCCCGGCGAGCCTCCGCCCACGCTGCTCGATTATTTCCCACGCGATTACGTCATGTTCATCGACGAATCGCATCAAACCGTTCCGCAGTTGCATGGCATGTACGCCGGCGACCGTTCGCGAAAGGAAGTGCTGGTCGAATACGGATTCCGCATGCCCTCGGCTCTCGACAATCGTCCTCTTACCTTTGAAGAGTTCGAGCACCGCACCAATCAACTCATCTATGTCTCTGCCACCCCAGGCCCTTATGAGCTCACGAAGTCGGCCGGCGTTGTGGTGGAGCAGATCATTCGACCCACGGGGTTGATCGATCCGCCCGTGGAAGTTCGTCCGGTCAAGGGACAGATCGATGATCTCCTGCACGAAATCCGCGCTCGCGTGGCTAAGGGCGAACGCGTACTGGTCACGACTTTGACCAAGCGCATGGCTGAAGACTTAGCCGAGTATTACGCCGAAGTCGGCGTGAAGTGCCGTTACATGCACTCGGAGATCGAAACGCTGGAACGCGTGAAAATTCTCCGCGATCTGCGCAAAGGCGAGTTTGATGTATTGATCGGTATCAATCTTCTTCGCGAAGGCCTGGATCTGCCTGAAGTTTCGCTAGTCGCGATTCTCGATGCCGACAAAGAAGGATTTCTGCGCTCTTCGGGATCGCTGATCCAAACGATCGGCCGCTGTGCTCGCCATCTCAACGGCCGCGCCGTTCTCTACGCAGACCGCATGACCGACTCCATGAAGCGCGCCATGGACGAGACTTCCCGCCGTCGTGCCATCCAGCAGGCCTACAACGAAGCCAACGGAATCACTCCGGAATCAATTGTGCGCCCGGTCGATATGGCGCTGGCCGCAATCGTTGCCGCGGATTATGCGGACGTGACGGCAGGCGAATCCGAAGACATTCCGGAATTCAAATCGCAGGAAGAAGTGGATCAGTACATCGCCAAGCTGGAAGAAGACATGCGCGAAGCCGCCAAGCGATTCGAATTCGAAAAAGCCGCCAAACTCCGCGACACCATCAAAGAACTACGAACGAAGGAGTTCTTGTTCGCGTAGAATCATCCACCTCGGGAGCGGATAGCCACGCCTAGTTCCTTGGCGAGGCCGAACTATGAGGCGACTGTGAAACATCTCGATTCCGCCTCCACAGAGTTATGGAGTGGGCCGTGCATAGGATCAATAGAATCGGGCCGAGTAACGTACCGACCAAAGGAACATATTCATGGAACGAAAAATCGAAGCGAACCTCGCGCCATGTCGAGGAAGGCGCAACGAGGCTGACAAAACACGCCGGAGCGTAATAGACCCAACACAACATCGAAGCTAACACGCCAACCTTCCCGGCAGCACGAGGCCGAAATGGCAGTAGAACAGCTCCCACCATCAACGCCGCAGACCCTAAAAGGGAAAGTGCATTCAGCAGATTTAGTGGAGCGCCGTTAACCATCGCCATCAGTCCGTAGAGATTGTGCAATCCCGTCACCAGAGCCGTCAGTACGTAGGGTGGCGCCCATTTTGATGCTTAGCATGGTAATTGCGCTTTTTCTCGGAACGGCCATTCCCCTCCCCGCTTTCCTCACACCATCCGCACTGGCCCGGGATATTGCGCCACCACAGAATCCGCGGTCAGCAACGTGATCCCCTCTACCGTCGCCTGCGCCACCAGCAGGCGGTCGAACGGGTCTTTGTGGATGGGTGGCAGACTGTCGATCGCGACCACGTGCTCACTGAGAATCGGACGCTCGCTGTACCCGTTGTCGAGCAAGCCGCGGCGAAGCAGCCGCGGATCGGCCTGAAAGTCGCTTCGCCCCAGCCCGCGCTTGATCGCCACTTCCCAAATGCTGGCTGCGCTGAACAGAAGCGCATTCGCCGGAGAATCGATCAGCTTCAGGGCAGCGGGCGGCAACCGGTCCGGCTGGCCAGCCGCCCACAACAGCAAGTGAGTATCGAGCAGAACCTTCATTTTCCGCGCGCTCCATTCGTAAAGAGCCGCACGATCTCTTCTTCGCCCATCCGGTCAAAATCGTCCGGAACGGAGATTTGCCCCGCCATAAATCCGATCCGCTTTACCTCCGCTCCAACTGGAATATGGAGGGCAGCCACTTTCACCATGGGCTTTCCAGCCTTGGCAATCACAAAAGGCTCTCCCTTGTAGGCTTCGTCAACGAGCTTCGATAGCTGTGTCTTGGCTTGGTGGATGTTTATTGTTTTCATACCTTTGTATTAGACTAAGTCTATATGACTTAGTCTATGTCTAAATAAGCTGCAGGCGCAAGCTCTCCTTGAAACTGCTTCGCTTCCAGGAACACGATCTTCGTGTTACACCGCTTTCGTGTTACACTATTTTCGTGTCATCCAAACCTCACCTCCGCAATGTAACCGTCACCCTCGAAGAAGACGTCGCCCAGTGGGCTCGCATCGAAGCCGCCCGCCGCGACACCAGCGTTTCCCGCCTGCTGGGCGAACTGTTGAAGGAAAAGATGGGTGCGACCGAGGCCAACGATTCTGTCACCCACGCTGCGGAGCGCCTGGCAAACTTCGGCAAGCAGCACCGGCTCTCGTTGCGCGGGCTCAAGATCAAAGATCTTATCAACGAAGGACGCCGGTGAGCCGGTTTGTCATCGACGCTTCGGTCGTCCTGACCTGGTGCTTCCCGGACGAAAATGCGCTATTGGCGCGCAAAGTCGCGCTGATGTTCAAGCAAGGCGATACGGCCATCGCACCGAGCTTCTGGCCACATGAAGTTCTGAACGCCCTGCTGGTTGGCGAGAAGCGTAAAAGAATCTCAACCCCCTTGATTGATGCCTTTCTTGCCGATCTCAGTAGGCTACCGGTAGAACTGCACACTTTCACGGCTACAGACGCCTTTAAGCGGACTCAACGATTAAGCCGCGAGCACGAACTGACCGCCTACGACGCTGCCTACCTTCATCTCGCGGAGGTGGCAGGCCTGAGGTTGGCAACTCTAGACAAAGATCTGATTGGAGCTTGCAGACGGTCAGCGGTGGAACTGGTTTGAGGAGGTGCCGACGTTGCCCGACCGGATGGTAAGGGGCCCCTCCCTACACAATTCTTCTATCTTCCGTAGGCCGCACTCGCCGCCAGGGGCTTGCGGTGCATGGTGTATCCGTCGAAAACTTCAGCGCGGAAGTTGAGATTCGGCGCGCAGAGTTTTTCGGTCTGGCTCAGGAAAAGATAGCCGCCCGGTTCCAGATACAAGTGCAGGCGCTCGATCAATGCGCTGCGCTGCGAGCGCGAAAGGTGCGGCAGCACGTCCATGCACAAGATGCAGTCGAACCGGCCAATATAGACTGGCCTGGTCAGATTCATAGTGTTGAAAGTCACCAGGCTGCGCAGGCGGGGCTTGACCAGAAGATGTGTACCTCCATTCGAAATCGAATTCGCGCCCAAAGCCGATGGACCGTTCGATCCCCCGTTTTCTCCCGACCCGCTCATCGGAGCCCTCGATCTTTCTGTTCCGCCATTTTGCCCGCCGTTGGCGCCGATTTTGGAAAAACTGGCGCGAATCATCGCCGGAGGCAGCCCGGCTAACGCCGATTGCGGATAGAGGCCGCGTTCGGCGGTCTCAATCGCAGAAGGCAGCAAGTCGCTGCCCACAATGTGAATCGACCAGTCGCGTGTGTTTTGCTCGCAAGTTGGCAGCGAACTCTCCTCAATCCCATTGCGGCCTGTCGCGTTCTTTTCTTTGCTGCTGCTGTTGCCGTTCCTGTTTCCATTGGACAGTGCTTCACATAGCACCATGGCGACGGAGTAAGCTTCTTCTCCACTGGCGCAACCGGCGCTCCATATGCGAAGCGTTGCTGGTCCATCGTCGGGCCGGCGCAGGCAGAGTTGTGGGACGACATGCTGAGCCAGGGCATTCATGGCTCCGGGATGGCGGAAAAATCCGGAGTTGACGTTCAAAACACCATCGAGGAACTCCGGCAGAAAAGACGGATCCTGATCAGAGCCGCGGACGCGCTCCAGCAGCGCGGCCGGCGATTCCAGATCATGCTGTTCCAGGTACTCGGCTACATGCGCTGCCAGCGCGCTGTTGGGGCAATCGAGCAGGATTCCGACCTGCCGCTCCACCAGCAGG
>JASHPL010000370.1 GCA_030038125.1 Candidatus Sulfotelmatobacter sp. | reverse complement strand
GAGGCTTTGAAATACGCCAATCAGGCGGTGGACCTGACCAAGGATCATGCCGATTCGGCGGCGGGCAGAGCGGCACGGGCAGAACAGGACCGGCTGACCAAGCTCAACAGCGGGACTGCTCCGGGACAGAGCGCGCCCGCGAAGAACTGATCGCGGAAATTGTTCTCGCGGTATCGAACTCGCGTGAATGCAGCCAGAGGGAAAAAGGCGCTGGAGATCTGTGCAGGAATAATGTCCTGAGCGCCAGGAAAGCTGGTCCCCTAAACGGCCAGGAATGACAAAACCAGGACATTAGCTAGCAGATTTCCATGATCCCGCGAGTTTCGTGCGCGTGGACGGGGCGGTCTGGGTCTGCACCTTTCGGAATTTGGGGCGGCAATCTCGATTTGGCTTTAGTCCACGGCAGTCCGCCAGTGGTTTGCGCAATCGACCACGCAACGATTCATCTCCATGAAGGAAAGAGAAATCTCGGCGCTCGAGAACGCCTTGGGTTATCACTTCCGGCGCAGATCGATGATTGAGCAGGCGGTGACGCACAGTTCGCAGGCGCGTGAGCAGGAATCGCAACAGGCGGGCGAGAACAAGTACAAGGTCAATGACAACGAGCAACTGGAGTTTCTGGGCGATGCCGTCTTGTCGCTGGTAACGAGTGAAGAGCTGTTTCAACGTTTTCCGCAGTTTCGCGAGGGCGAACTTTCGAAATTGCGGGCGCACCTGGTGAGCGAGCGCCATCTGATCCGGGTGGCGCAGCGTTTGGAGCTTGGCCATTATCTGCGGCTCGGACGCGGAGAAGAAAAGAGCGGCGGCCGCAGTAAAACTGCGTTGCTGGTCGATGCGTTGGAGGCCGTGCTCGCCGCCATTTACCTGGATGGAGGATTCGAGGTTGCACGGGATTTTGTTTTGCGCAACATTGTCGCTCCGGAACTGGAGCGGATGGCCCGTGAAGGCGAAACTCTGCCGGTTACGGATTTTAAATCGGCGCTGCAGGAAACCTTGCAGAGCCTTGGCTTGTCCCAGCCAGCCTATGTCCTGGTCGACGAAGCGGGCCCGGAGCATAGGAAGACCTTTACGGTCGAAGCGCGTCTCAATATGAAGGGCAAGACTCCCGAACTCGTGGGCCGGGCGCAAGGATCGACCAAGAAGAACGCAGAGCAGGAAGCGGCGCGGCAATTGCTGACGCTGATGGCGGCGCAATCGAAAGCGGAGACGAAAACTGCGGCAGGCGCCGCGGATAAGTAGAATTCATGCACGTCCCACCCCGGCCCATTCGTCGCTCCTTCGCCACCGACCTGATCGGCTCGATTCAATCGCTGCTGGGTACGGTTGTCATCGCGGTATTTGTGATCACTTTCATCGTGCAGGCCTTCCAGATTCCTTCCGAGTCCATGGAAAATACGCTGCTGGTCGGCGATTACCTGTTGGTCAATAAGTTGTGCTATGGAGGCGGCGGTGTTTGGGATTATGTGATGCCGTACCAGAAAATTCGGCGCGGGGACATCATCGTATTTCTCTATCCGGTGGATCCCAAGCAGCACTTCGTGAAACGAGTCATCGGGGTTCCCGGAGACCGGCTGCGGATGGTCAACAAGAAAGTCTGGATTAACGGCAAGCCGCTGGATGAACCGTATGTGCGATATCTAGAACCCGCGGACAACGTGTTTCGAGACGATTTCCCGCGAGTCGATATCCCGGCGATCGGCATGGAGGGGAAGTGGTGGCTGCAGATGCGCAAGCTCGTGGATGACGGACAGTTGATCATTCCGCAGGGTCATTATTTCGTGATGGGCGACAATCGCGACGATAGTCAGGACAGCCGCTACTGGGGGTTCGTGCCGCGAGAGAATATTGTGGGCCGGCCTCTGGTGATTTACTGGTCGGTGCGCGATTGGGACCAGAATCCGCCGAGCTCGTTTGGTGAACGGATGTATCACGCTGCCTACTCGGTCGCGCATTTCTTCCAGATCACGCGCTGGAATCGCACGCTCCGGCTGGTACACTGAAGGGGTTGATCGATTTCAGACATTAGATTCATACGCAACCAAGCCCGGAAGAATCTCGGGAACACGGAAGCAAAGAGTGGCGAGAAGACAGCACAATCCGACACAGAGCGCGGTGCAAGCGAGACCTCAAGACGGGGTCGAATCGAGACCAGAGGAGAAACCCCAGGAAAAGCCGAAGGAAACCACAGTCGAATTCCTGGCCTCATTGGCCGCCGTTCTGGTCACCGGGCTGTTCATTATCACTTTTATCGTGCAGGCGTTTGAAATACCCTCCAGCTCGATGGAGAACACGCTCCTGATCGGCGATCACGTTTTTGTGAATCGCATTTCGTTCGCGCCCAAGACTTCGTGGGTTGGTCCCACTATTCCCTACCGCAATGTGCACTTTCGCGACATTGTCGTATTCCTGTCGCCCGCGGAACCCGGTTTGTACGTGGTAAAGCGGGTGATCGGTGTTCCTGGGGATCGCATCCATCTTCGCAATGGCGTGGTCTATCGCAATGGCGTAGCGCTCGACGAGCCCTACATCCTGCACGACCGGGACAATCCGGCGGACGACTACCGCAACAATTTTCCCTCTGTGCCGCCGTCGGATGAATACGGCGTGTATCCAAACTGGATTGTCGACATGCACCAGTACATTCAAGGCGATGACCTGGTTGTGCCGCCGGGACATTATTTCGCAATGGGCGATCACCGCGGCGTAAGCCTCGATAGCCGCTATTGGGGTTTCGTTCCGCGGGAGAACATTATCGGCCGGCCGATGTTTATTTATTGGTCGTTTGAGACCCCAGAAGATCAGTATCAGAAGACGGCATGGAGCGATCGCCTGTTGTTTATGGGAAAAATTGTGTTTCACTTCTTCACCGAAACGCGGTGGGGCCGGACACTCCAGATTGTGCGATAAACGCCGTACGATGAACCGCCTCGGCGCGATTGAGGGCGCGTGAAGCTTTCCTTTTCCAGGCGGCACTGGGTGATGGCAGCGGTCGTGGTGCTGCTCTTGTTCCTGCTTCGCCCAGGCGCTTCGCGATTGAAATCCCGAATCATCGTCTCCATCAGCGCCGCGGTTGGACGGCCGGTGGATATAGGCTCGGTTCACCTCCGGCTCCTGCCCTGGCCGGGCTTCGATCTCGAAAATCTGGTGATCTATGATGACGCCTCCTACGGTGCCGAGCCGATGCTGCGCGCCGGAGACGTGACGGCCTCGCTACGCTTGATGTCGCTTTTGCGGGGAAGATTGGAGATCGGCCGTCTCGATCTGACTGAGCCGAGCCTGAATGTGGTGAGCGGTGAGGACGGCCGCTGGAACCTGGAAACTCTGTTAGAACATGCGGCGCACACGCCGCTGGCCCCCACGTCGAAAGCGAGATTGGAACGCCGCCCGGGATTCCCGTATATCGAAGCTACGTCGGGCCGCATCAATTTCATGCACGGTCGGGAGAAAAAAGCCTATGCGCTCGCAAACGCGGATTTCTCCCTCTGGCAGGATTCGGAAAACGCCTGGGGTGTGCGGCTGAAGGCGCAGCCGGTTCGCACCGACCTGAACCTGAACGATACCGGAACTCTGCTCGTCACTGGCACATGGCAGCGTGCCGACATGCTGCGTGATACGCCTCTCGATTTCACCCTCGCATGGGATCGCCCGCAGCTCGGGCAGTTAACCAAGCTATGGACCGGAGTGGATCAAGGTTGGCGCGGTGGAGTGCAACTTGAAGTCAGGGTCACTGGCACGGCGTCAAAGCTGCAGATCGTGAGCGATGCGGCCATTCAGGATTTTCGGCGCTATGACATCACCAGCGGCGATCCGCTGCGCTTGGCGGGCCATTGCGAAGCTCAATACAGTTCGCTGGATCACGTTTTTCATGACGTCTCGTGCGACGCTCCAGTCGGTGACGGCTCGATCACGCTGACTGGCGAAGCCAGTTTTCCTGGCATTCACAAATATGATTTGGAACTGAGCGCCGAGAACGTTCCGGCCCGTGCGCTTGTCGCTTTGGCGCAGCGGGCAAAGAAAAATCTCCCCGATGATCTCACGACGAAAGGCTCGCTGCGCGGGAGCCTGTCGATCGAACGAGCGGGGGGGCAATCGAGGCAGAAGTTTGAGGGTCATGGAGAACTTGCCGATTTTCAACTGGTGTCCGCGGAAAATAAGGCGGAGATCGGCCCCCAGAACATCCCCTTCCTCCTCACGGATGGGCATTGTTCGGCGCAGCTTGCCGCGACTTGCAAGGCATTTCACAAAAAGATGCAGGACCTGAGGTTTCCATCTGGGTCACACATCGAACTTGGCCCGGTTCCAATCAGCACGGGGTTGGCCACCGTCGGTGGATGGATCAGCCGCAGCGGCTACGACATTTCTTTTACGGGTGAAAGCGATATTGGCAAGACTTTGCTCGCAGCACGCCTGGTCGGGATTCCCGCGCTGCAAGCCTCGGTCGAGGGTTCCGCGCAGCTGAACCTTGAGATTGCGGGACCATGGGCCGGCTGGGGGAACGGCATACCAGGTTTTTCCGGACCGCAAGTCATCGGGACTGCAAAATTGCGCAGCGATCGCATCTCCCTGCGAAGCACGGCAGGACCGGTCGAGATCGCAACCGCAGATCTCAGCCTGCTTCCGGACTCGGTGAAGGTGGAAAAGCTGAATGTCAGAACCGCCAATACATCGTGGACAGGTTCGCTGGACATGCCGCGTGGTTGCGGAGAGCCGTCCGCCTGCACAATTCATTTCAAGCTGGGCGCGAATCAGATCGCTTTGAGCGCGTTACACGATTGGGTGCATCCGCGCCCGAAAGATCGACCATGGTATCGGGTGCTGGAATCGAGCACGGCGCCCGCTTCGTTTTTTTCCAGGGTGCGCGCCTCCGGTAGTGTGATTGCCGATCACGCAGAGATACACAATCTGGCAATGACACACGTGACCGCAGATATCGCCCTGGACATGGGGAAATTGAAAATATCCGGATTGACCGCCGGCCTTCTCGGCGGCAAATGCCGCGGCGAATGGCAGACGGACTTCACGGTCAAACCAGCGATTTCGAGCGGAAATGGAAAAGTCGACGGCATCTCTTTAGCCGCGCTTGCTGAAATCATGAAGGACCCATGGATTGCCGGCAGCGCGAACGGAAGCTTCGAATTCACAGCCACGGGATCTGCCGCGGCCGAGCTTTGGCAGTCTGCCGACGCGGCCCTGCGATTCGAAGTGCAAAATGGAGTGCTGCCCCACATCTCGCTCGAGGACGAAGGACCGCTCCAAATTCTGCGCCTCGCCGGTCAGGCACGGCTGCATGGCAAACAATTCGAAATCAAAGATGCGATGCTGGATTCGCCCAGCGCCAGTTTCCTGTTGAGCGGAACTGCTTCGTCAAAACGCGAATTGGAAATGAAGCTGGTGCAGGCCAACGTTGCCAGCGGCGGATACACAATTACCGGCACCTTAGCCGAGCCGCGGGTGGTGCCGCTTTCGGCTGAGCAGGCGCGCCTGAAACGCTGAGAGAGTCCTCTGTTAATCCGCTCGTCTACGATTCGTCGTGGACGCGACAGCCCCCACCGCGATCCAAACAGCGAGCGCAATCCACTCGTAAACCGTGAAATGCCCGGGCACCAAGGGCACGATTTTCATCAGCACCATCGCGATTCCCACGATTAACCCGAAGACTCCCACACCGTATTCAAAACCTGAGAACGTGAGGGCATTCGACTGTCTCTGATGAGCGAGCGCCAGACAGGCGGCGCAAGCGGCGGACCATCCTATAGCGCAGGCAACCGAACCCACCTCGGTGACGGGAACTAAAATCGCGTCACCCAGCAAGACACACACGGTGGTTGCGATTCCCACGCACAGCACGGCCGCGGAGGGCGTCTGATAACGCATATGGACTGCACCCGCGCGCCCATCGATCATGTTTCGGCGTCCCAAAGCGAAGAGCAGGCGGCTGGCGGCCACGAAGTTTCCGTTGAAGCACTTGAACAGCGATAGCAGCGCGGCGGCGAGGATCACGTTCACGATCCAGCGCGAACCTACCGCGTGCTGAAAAGCGACAGCGGTCATGAATCGCTCGCCGATGAGCGCATGCCAGGGCGCCACGAATCCGACGGCTGCGACCACCGTCGCATAAAAAATAATGCCGACGAAAATCGCCATCCAGATCGCGCGCAAAAAGCCGCGGGCGCGGAATTCCGGGCTAGCCTCCTCGGCTGCTTTTCCGACCGACTCGAATCCCGTCATGAAATAGGGAACGATCTGAATGACCAGCAGGATGGAAACCAGCGGCGTGTGTGTGAACAGCGGCGGAAAATTCTGCGGCGATCCCCGGCTCGCGCCCAGCGCTATGAACGCGGCAAACAGCGCAAGCGTGCCGAAGCTGGTCCAGTTTTGAAATGTGGCGCTCAACCGGATGCCGCGATAGTTCAGAATCGTCAGCACAGCCGTCAGGCCCAGTCCAATCACGAGCCGCCACAGATAAACCGGTTGGCCGGCGATGCGATAGAGTTCAACCGCATCGAGACCGGGAAAGATGTAAGCCGCGATTTTTCCCAGGGCCACCGCCTCCCAAGGGCAGACGATGAAATACGCCAGCGTCATCATCCAACCCGTCGCGAAGCTGATCGAGGGACGAAAAACAGCCGACGTGTACGCGATTTCGCCTGCCGCATCCGGCATGGCGATCACGAGCCTGCCGTAGACCCACCCGATCGGAAACAGCAGGGCCCCGCCAATCAGGAAGCCCAGCAGTGCTCCGAGCGAGCCGCCGCGCAAGAGCCAGTCATCCATGATGACCAGCCAGCCGACTCCGACCATGGTTCCCCAACCGAGAGTGAAGTAATGGGTCAGGCGAAGTTTGCGGGCAAGCGCGGGGTGCGCTTGCGTTGTCGCGGGCATAGTGGACAAGGCGCGCGCATTATAAAACATCGAACATCAGAAAATGCGATCGGATGGAGCGGGCGCCTTCGCCCGCTGGGCAAGGTATATATGTAGGACCAGCGGACCTCGGCCGTCCGGCGTCGAAGGCTGAGGAAGCCGATTCGCGTGGTACTATCGAAAGTCCTGCGCGACACTGCCAATCGAAGCGATCCGGCCAAGCCGGATGAGCGGTTTCGTGTTGCAGGAGAGTGTTTTTACCCGCACTGAACTCGATGGCGTCGACCCCAACTCGCAAGCGCGTTCTCAGCGGCATGCGTTCCACCGGAAAGCTGCACCTGGGCAACTACGTGGGCGCGCTGCAGAACTGGGTCCGCATGCAGGACGAATATCAATGTTTTTTTGAAGTGGCCGACTGGCACGCGCTGACAACCGATTACGCCGACACATCGCGCGTGAAGGAAAATTCGTTTGAGGTCGTGCTTGACTGGCTGGCGGCGGGGCTTGATCCGAATAAGTCAGTGATCTTCATCCAATCCCACGTTCCGGCGCATGCGGAATTGCATCTGCTGCTCTCCATGATCACTCCGCTGGGCTGGCTGGAGCGGGTTCCGACCTACAAGGAACAGCGCGACAACATCAAGGACAAGGACCTGGGCACCTACGGATTTCTCGGCTACCCCGTGCTGCAGGCGGCCGACATTCTGATTTACAAAGCCAATTTCGTGCCGGTGGGCGAAGATCAGGTCGCCCACGTGGAGTTGACGCGGGAGATCGCGCGAAGATTCAACGGCTTCTATGGCAGCGCGAAATCGGTTTTTCCCGAACCTGCCGCTCTGCTCACGCCCGCCGCCAAGCTTCCCGGAACTGATGGTCGGAAGATGTCGAAATCCTACGGCAACACAATTTTGCTGACCGATCCCGAGCCGGTGGTGCGGCAGAAATTGAAAACCATGGTCACGGATCCCGCCCGCGTGCGGCGATCCGATCCCGGCAATCCCGACGTCTGCCCGGTGGGCGACCTGCATAAGATTTTCAGCAGCAAAGAAACGATCGCGAAGGTCAATGAAGGCTGCCGTTCGGCGAGCATCGGCTGCATTGAGTGCAAGAGCTGGGCTGCCGATGCTCTGGTGCAACTGTTGAGTCCCATGCAGGAGCGGCGGAAGAAATTTGAGGAAAATCCTCAGCTGGCGTGGGATATTCTGGAGGACGGCACCAGGCGCGCCTCTGCGGCTGCATCGGAAACGATGGACCATGTGCGCGCGGCGATGGGGATGTCACTGAAGTTGAAGTAATCAATATCAAAGTCCCCGCCCTGTCTCACAAGAAGCGTAGGACAAGGACGGGCACCAGACAAGGCCGAGCAACGACGACAAACATGATGGAAGAAGCGAAACTTACTGCCCGAGATCAGTCATTCGCGGCTCCGCCCGCTTTGGTCGCGAGCCCTCCCGCTTCGCCGTCCAAAGATACAGGGAAGAACCAAGAGAGCGATTACCCTTTTGCGGTTGCAGTCGCCGACGTTTATGAAGGTCCGCTCGACCTGCTGCTCGATCTGATTCGCAAGCAGGACATCGACATCTACGACATTCCGATCGCCAAGATCACGGCCCAGTATCTCGCCTACGTCGAAAAGATGCGGGAACTCGATGTGAACGTGGCGGCCGAATTCATCTACATGGCCGCGGTGCTGATTCACATCAAATCGAAGATGCTCCTGCCGCGCGATCCCGAAGCTGCGGCTGAAGAACAGGAAGATCCGCGCAGCGAACTGGTGAATCGTCTGCTGGAACACGAGAAGTTCCGCTCGGCGGCGCAGATGCTTTTGCAGAAGCAGCAGATCGAAGACGCCGT
>JASHPL010000369.1 GCA_030038125.1 Candidatus Sulfotelmatobacter sp. | reverse complement strand
TCCGCCGCCTTGCGCGGTCACAACCACATTGAACTGCGCCGCCGACTCGGTTGACGCCAGTGGAGATTTTGCTGCCGAGCGCTGCGCCGGAGTCACGAAATATTCTTCAAAGGCGCGCCCGTTGATTTTGAAATCCCCGCTCCCCGGACGCAAATAAACCCGGGCAATCGCCGACTTCCGGCGTCCCGTTCCGTAGTATTGAACCAATTCAGCCATCGTTCGTTTTGAGTCCTGAGCGGCGAGTCCCGAGTAAACCGGCGGAATCCGACTGCCCGACTCTTAACCTTTCAAATATGAATTTCTCGCCCTATTCCCACTGGAACCAGGTTACGAGACTGCGACTTTCGCCACCGGATATTCCCGCACTTCCAGCTTGTAATCCTGCGGCTTCTGCGCCTGATGCGGATGCTTGTCACCCTGATACACATTCAACTTTGAAAGCATATGGGCCGCCAGTTTGTTCTTCGGCAGCATGCGCTTGACCGCAGCCTCAATCACCGCTTCGGGCCTGCGCGTCATCCGCTTCTTGTAGGCTTCGGTCTTCAGGCCACCCGGATATCCGGTGTAGTGCTGGTAGACCTTGCTTTGCGCCTTCATACCAGTCATGCGGACCTTCTCGGCATTAATCACGATGACATGATCGCCGGTGTCGATAAACGGGGTGTATCGCGGATTCTCTTTGCCCATGAGAATGCGCGCCACCTGCGAAGCCAGGCGCCCGAGCGTCTGCCCGTTCGCATCCACGACGTACCACTTGCGCACAATTTCCCCCTGTTTGGGGAAATACGTTGACATCGGAACTCTCCCAGATTGTAAAAAAGGCTGCGTAAGAAAACCGCGTGTTGATTCCCCGGCGAGGACGCCGGGACCATCAGGCGGGCAACCACACGACTACTAAAGTCTTTACTTTACTGGAGCCTGCGCGCCATTGTCAATGCAATGTTACCTCAGGTACACGACCATCACTCTCAGTTTCGTGGACGCACAGGTTTTCGTCCCGACTATTTTCGGTGCTGCTTAGCAGCCTTTGTGATTGCCGGTCCGGCAGCCGCTAGATCCTCGGGGTTCATCACTGGTCTAAAGGAAACCTTGGCGTTGAAAGCCAGAAACCAAGGCTCGGCGATGGCCGGGATCTGGGATGTGTCCTTCATATCGAACACAATCGAACCAGAGCGGTTGCCGTTGTCATCGGCAAAGAAGTATGCAGCTTCCGGTTTGAGATCGGCCAGAATCTGCTGAACCGTCGACCCTAGCGTTCCTGCTTTTGCCGCAGCATTTCCAGCTTCCACTGGAATCGATACTCTCAGCAACATGCGCATTGATTTTCCTCCTCCGAAAAGCGCAACGGATTATACGAGCATCAGGCGCTAGGGTCGAGCGGAGGGGTTCGATGAGGTTGCGCGTCCTGAGAGTGCGGTGCGTCTCGCAGGTTTCGCCAGCATTGGGGTTTTACTGGTCAGAAGAATCGACGAAACGCCTCCATCTTCACTTGCTCCTTGGCCACGGCGACACCGATCCGCTGCATGTTCGGGATCTGATCGGCCGCATCCATCTCCCGCACTTTGACCGGATCGATATCCGGCAGCCCCAACTGATTGAGCCTCCCTCGCGTCAAACCCACCGTGATCCTCTGATACGTCACCAATTTCTGCGCGGCCAGTTCCGCGCCGAGCACATCCAGCGCGCTCTCATCAGGCAGGCCCGACGCTGCCCCCGTAGCTACCAATTCCTTTGTGGGCGACTGCAAACCGGCGGGGCGCTGCCCGATCAGATGCATCAGTATGTTCTGCTGCAGGTTCGCCTCATTCATCATTTCTTTAATCAAGTATTGTGCCCAGTCGAGGACGCAATACCCTGATGCTTTGCCCGCCTCGATCATCATCGAATTGAATCCCGTGCCCATGGAAATCAGCATCAGCTTGTCAGCTCCCATAGGCCAACCGATGCCATACTGGGGCACCGTCGCTTCCAGGAAAAGCTGCAGCGCCGGGTTGTTATAGCTGCTCACACCGCCATCGATGAATTCATGACTCTGTTTCTTTCCCGAATCGTCCGGAATCGCGATCGTGTGCGGCGGAAAATAAGTTGGCGCCGCTGAACTCGCCCGTACCACCTGCCACAGCGGCAGTCCCGCATTGTTCTTGAAAAATTTGCTCCTCGGATTATTGGTGAAGAACCAATCGTTGCCGAGGGTGGCGTTCTTGGTGACAATCACAACCATGGTCTTCAGAGTGCTGCTGCCGAGCGCGGTTGACTCGCCGAGCACGTCTCTAAGGTGTCTCTCCAATGGCTTGCTCGGATACTTGTGCCACCACCGTACCGGCAGAAGGGATTTGCTGAATATCTCGCGCCCATACTGCAGGTAGAAATCCCGCAACTGGCTTGCTCTGAGACCCAAAGCCAGGCCAGCCGCCAGAATCGCGCCCGTGCTCGTTCCGCCAATCAGATCAAAGCGCTCGCTTAACGGCTTCTGCGTACCGGTGAGTTGATCCAGTTGCGTTTCCATCGCGATCAGGCATTCGGCCGGAATCAGTCCCGCCAAGCCTCCGCCATCAATCGCCAGCAAGCGCCGAGGACCAGACGTCGAAATTGCATCGGCTGTCAAGGGACGCCTCCGAGAAGATGCTCATCATACGCCCGCTCGCGAGGTGGGATTGGAAGCAGAAAATCAAACGCTTTTTCGCCGAACGACTTCGGCCGGTAGGATTTCGATTACGCGCAAACGATCGGGGCCGGATCGCGCCTTCTTAGCAACTTCGAGTCACTCGTACGCCAAGGCATCGATTGGGTCTTTCTGAGCAGCTTTGTAAGCCGGATAAAGCGCGCCGACTACCGATCCTACAATGGCGATCGCGGTCGCCTTCAAAATCCAGTTTCCGGTCACAACCACGCGCAGAGTGGAATGATGGTCGACTCCCGCGCGGGCTATCAAGCTGAACAGTACTCCCACGATGATGCCTCCGATGGCCAGCAGCACCGTCTCCCGCAGAACCACATCCACGATGTAAAGCTTCGAAGCGCCGAGGGCCTTCAGAATGCCAATCTCGCGCGTCCGCTCCATGACAGCGGTGTACATGGATTGAAAAATCACTAGAAAACCGATGATCACCGAAATTGCGATGACGAAGGTTATGAACTGCGAAACACCCGGGTAGTGGCTGGTCGTCATCATTGATAAGTAATAGGACATGGAAGTCGCCACGTATCCCTGCATGCCCGGTACCGCCTTGATTTCAGTGACCACTTCGTCAGCATTGGCGGGATCGTCGACTTTCAAGTAGAAGAGGCTCGCTTTCCCTTCGGCGTCCATAAGGTCCTGGAGGACGCTGATCTGCAGGAACTTGCGAGCTCCCTTGCCCGGTTCAACGATGCCTGCAACCCGAAAGGGATGATTCAGGATCTCGATTTTGTCCCCGACCTTGACATGTTTCGCCCGGGCGAACAAATCGTCAACCAGGCAATCGTCCGGGCCCTGAAACGGACCTCCCGCTACATACTGAAACGGTCCCGAGAGCTTCTCGTAG
>JASHPL010000368.1 GCA_030038125.1 Candidatus Sulfotelmatobacter sp. | reverse complement strand
TGGTTCAGCGCCGACTGCAAGAAGGCAAGGGCGAACACTCCCTGGGGTCGCTCATCCCCGCTCAGCCCTTGCCGTCGCTATTTCCTGATCTCCCGCTGGATTCTGCGCTGCGCTTTGTGCAGAGCTATCCCATGATTCCGGTCGTGAATCGGGCCAACCCTGAGAAATTGGAAGGAATAATTTCCAGCCAGTCAGTCTTCGCCAAGTATAGCGGGCCGCCGCAGGAGTAAAGATTTTCTTGCTTCCTGGCGCGATTGGCCCGTGCAAACACTGCTCCCTTTAGTTACAAAGACACGTGCAAGAGACAACGCCCGTTCGCGGTGGCTTGGGTGGACGGCGACAGAACGCCGTTTAGGTATGACAGTACGGAAATTACCTCTTATACCAGTAGATCGCCACTGCTACCAGAACGACAGTGATGATCCACAGAACGATGTCCTTGCTCCGGTTCTTTTCCTTGACCTCTGCCATGCAGGGAAGTACAGCACAACTGCACGCTTCATTCAAGTCTTGCGTTCCATATTTTGTGTCGTTTATTAGAGACGCCTGTCCCCCGCCACCGATTACTTATGCGCCGTGGCTGAATCCGTGGATCGATAGCCCGTGTATTTCACGATCTCGCGGATGTGAACCGATTCTGCGTTGAAATGCAGCGTGTCGTCGACGCGCGCATACGCCGGGAACCATAACCCGTTCATGTATATGCGGTAACCGACGAAAGTCGGACGAATCTCTTGCGACTGGTTCTTTTTCTTGTGAATTTCGTCGGGCACGCTTTTGCCGCACAATTTCACGATCTGCAGATCGCGATTATCCACCCAGATTCTGCCCTCGAAGTACCGCTTGTCCTTTTCTTCTGTTTTGGGCACGACGTGAAAAATGTACGTGTCGAGATCGTCGACATGTTGCTGCCCGGCATACGTCAGGGTGTACTGTGGCAGATCCTCGCTGGTGAGAATCAGAGGCATAAAGAAGCGAATATCGTCCATGTCTTGCGGCGACAACTGGACGCCGCGAAGGGTGGGCTGTTCGGAATATGTCACGTTCTCGATGCGTTTGCCTTTGTCGTCGTATGAAACTCGAGTGACCTCGTGGAATTGTCCGTCAACCGAAGTGCCGTTCAGCGTCTGCACCATTACATCTTGGGTGTAGGTGTCATGCATGCGCGCTTCCTTCACTTTCGTCTCCTGCGCGCCTAATTTTTGAATGATCTCTTCTATCGTGATGTTTTTCGGCTGGGCCGTATCGAGCACTTCGCTGCTGTCGGCACAACTGGTCTGCGCAGCTAAGCCGACTGGAAATAAAACGCCTGCGAGTACAAAAAAGGGCAACAGCCCCGCCGTTCCCCAATCCCACAACCTGCCCGCACTGTTATTCGTCACAATCGGTGCTCCGGTGTCCTGCTGGAAGAATAGATTCCACTTTGAAAGCGTAAAACTATCTTATCGAAGCGCGAAGGAAAAGTTATGGAGCGAGAGAAAGTCGGGCGGAATCGAGATATGCAAAGGGTTGCGCACCGCTTAATATTTATCGTGTAAGTCTATGATTTACAAAGATATTACGATGGTATTGGGCTTGCATTGATTACAGGTGTGAGGCGAAACTCGATGAGAACAATACTTCTGGTGCTGTTTGTCACGTGCGCTGCCATGGCTTTTGGACAGACCGCTTCTGTGCTCTCTGGCCGGGCCGCGATGATGCAATTGCCTGAAAATCCGCAACACGCAAGCCCTCACGCCATGGGTATGGAACAATCGATTGTCGGCGGCGCTGCAGATAACTACCGCGTCGAGCACGGCGAGCGTCCGCTGTGGGAGTTCGGCCCGGTGTCGCAGGAACCATCGCTGGGCGATGTCGCTCGCGCCTACCGCAAAGAGAAGATGACCGCGAAAAAGGCTGAAATCGTTTTCGAGAAGCAAGGATCGTAGATCGCCTGTAATCACCCAGGGCGGACACCCTTCGCCGCCCTGGGCCCTCGTTCTGTTCCTCAATAGCTTTTTCGTCCTGCTAACCTACTCGAAAGCTACATTTGCAAAGTTTTCTTTCAGGAACATTCTATGTACCAATATGTATGTACAAGTAACCTGATGCTGGCCTATGCCACCCTGAACACTGAGTACTGATGTGTGCAATGGATCTTGCGCACGGCGGAGCACTGAAGCAGAACATGCTCGAGCAGCGCGTTGTGATACAGCACATAGATGGGGCGGGGATGTTCGCGAAGAGATTGCTCCAGGTTTTGCGTAAATTGATGCAACCCCGGTTCGGGGAAAGGATTGAATAAATAAACGACCAGTGGTCCCTCCGGCAAGCGGAAGCGGGCGGCATCGGCACAAATTGATTGCAGAGAAAAGCATTTTTGCGATTCGCTCCGGTAAGCGTGCAGGTTCTCTTTCGCGATCTGGTTGAGTGCAGGCAAAAGTTCGACACCGATGATCCGCCGGAAAGGATAGTCGGAGGCCATCAGCAGCGTGCGTCCTTTGCCCGAGCCGAGATCGAGAAAAGTAAATTCCGCGAAGTTCAGGTTGGCTTGTTGCTGAATCGTATCCAACATCTCACGAAACAGGGCGGGATCGGTCGGCTGATAGGAAGAATAAAAAGCTCCCAGCAAGCGATCCCGCGCGCCGACGGCGGCGCTGGTTGTGTTCACGCGATGATCCCAGTCATAATCGGCGTCGCCATAGCGCTGGCGAAGGCGAGCGGGAGTCGAGTTCCGCGCGAAGTCCCACAATCTGACGAGGAAACTTCGGGTCGCGGCAAGCCGGTTTGTCCGGGCAGCTTCATCCTTCCAATACTGAATCGCGGCCGACAGAATACGAGGCTGTGGGTTGCGGTCCATAAGAAGGAGAAGCAAGAACTCCGATCGTATAAGGTAATTGATCAGAGCATTTTCAGTAGTGGAACAATCCACTAATCCTGTCAACTCAGAATGACAAAATTGAAAGACCTAAGGGAGAAGTGAATTCCTTCCCGATCGTCGCGGAAGGCACATAATTTTTCGCAATCTTTAGCGCGGTGTCCTTACCAGGTCTGATTTGAGCCAGACTATTTTCTTAAGCGGCCGAAAGCAGGTGGCTTGTAACCCGGAGGCGTTCCCTTGGTGACGAAAATAAAATTATCTGGATTCTGGACCAGAATGCGTCCTTCTGGACTGAGTTCATAGGGTTTGCCGTCGGGGTCGATGGGAATACCCGGAAGATGTTCGGCAGCGGTCAACTCCTCCATACTGCTGGGTAGTCGTCCGGCGCGTTCGCCGAAGCGGGTGACCGCTGCCTGGAGATTGGTCACATCTTCGTCGACCTGAAGTGAGCGCAGGTGTGCGATGGCGTTGAGGCGGATATGGCTATCCTGGCTGGTTTCAAAGGTCGCGCTCCAAAGCATGCGCGCCGTCGAGTAATCGCCCGTATGTTCTGCCATGCGTGCGGCGAGTATCTTCAGAAAGGGATGTGCATTGGGAACTCGCGAACCTCGGGCAAAAGTCGCGGAAGCCTGCTTGTAATCCTTGAGCGTGTAATAGACAAAGCCCAGGTTGTAGTAGAGATGCCAATCGTTCGGATTGTGTTCAATGCCGTACTGCATGAGGCGAATGGCGCGATCGGGTTCGCCGGCGCCATTGGGCGGCGCGGGCGCGAGAAAACTGGCACCAAATTGATAGGGCGCCATCATGTTGGGATCGAGAGCGGTCGTAATCTCGAGCAGCGGAGCAAGTTCGTTGTAGCTCATCTCGCCGTTCAAGTGTCGATGTCCGAAATACTGGACGGTGCGGGTCCAGTACATGCAGGCCATGAGGCCGTCGAAGCCGAAGCTGGCGCGCTTCACCATTTTCGGCGAACCGATATAAAGCACGTCCTCGACAGGGCTTGTGGGGTGGAGTTGATCGATATGGCGGAGCGAGAGCACCGATGCGGTTATTGAAACCAACAGGCTACTGGCGGCCAAGACGGTTGTGCGGCCGCGGGAGCTCATTTCAGATTCCTGCGTTCGAAGATCAAGACCGCGCCGCTCATCGCCGCGACCGTGTAGAAAAGCGCGTAGAGCGTATTTTGCAGGATCAGGTGGGCGCCCAAGGGTTGCTGATGCGCGACTGCGCTGATGACATTAAGCGTCGAGAAATTCGGAACCAGATAAGCGGCCGCGGTGGCGAACCAGCGAGTGAAGCCATGAGCAACGCCGGCGAAGCCACGGAGATCGTTGGCGAAGCTGCCGATCACAAACAGTGAAAAGGCGAACACCGCGGAAAGCAGAGGAGAAGAAAATGACGAGAACAACAACGAGAGAGAGCAGATGATCAGGAATTCAAGAATGATGAAATAAAGAGCAACGAAAATCCAGGCGTCGGGACGACTAAATCTGTGGGCGACGTAGAGCAAGGCTCCGAAAACGCCAATCGCCATGAAAAGGGTATTGACGACCAGCGTGCCGGCCAGACCAAAGAATTTACCAACAATAAATTCCCATCGGCGGACCGGTCGTGAAAGCACGGTGTAGAGCGTACGTTTCTCGATTTCCTTGGAAACCAGGCCGATGCCGATGAAGATCGCGATCAGGACTCCGAAAAGAGAAATCGCGGTAAGGCCAAGGTTCACGACCACCAGGCGCTCGATATCAATCGAGATTTGGCTCACCAGAATGGCGGCGCCGGAAAGCAATAAAGCGAAAGCGATCAGGTTGTACAGCACGCGATCGCGAACTGCCTCGCGGAAGGTGTTCTTGGCGATATGCAAGATGCGGGCGCTCATACTCTCGTCCCCGCCGCGGCGCCAACCGTGTTTTCAGAGGTGCTCTCACAGCGCACTTGCAATTTCTCCACAAAGTAGGTTTCAAGCGAGGTGCGCAACGGTGTAATGGAAACCAGGCGCATGCGCTCCCGCCGCAGCGCGTCAATAGCGGCATCCTGCTGATTTTCGTTGATAATGCCGCGAACGGTGTCGCCGGTCACGTGACAATCCGCGCTCAAAACTCTTACGCCAGCCGGTACGTTTGTGCCCTGCCACACAACCTCAACCTTCCCTTGAACCGTGGAGGTTAACTCTTCAATGGCTCCGACGCTGCGCAACATGCCTTTGTGAATGATGGCGACGCGATCACAGAGCGCTTCGGCGTCGGAAAGAATATGCGTTGAGAAAAAGACCGTTTTTCCTTCCCGCTTAAGCTGCTCCATCAAGTCACGCACCTCGCGGCGGCCCAGAGGATCGAGACCGGACATCGGTTCGTCGAAGAAAACCAGCCTGGGGTTATGCAGGATGGCTTGCGCGATTCCCACCCGTTGCAGCATGCCCTTGGAGAACTTGCGCAACTGAATGCCTTTCACATCGGTCAGGCCTACATGCGAGAGAACTTCCGGGATGCGGTGCCTCCGATCAGGAGCGGAGACGCCAGAAAGCTGGCCGTAATAATCGAGAAGTTCGTGGGCGGTGAGGTAATCGTAGAAATAAGGCTGTTCGGGGAGAAAGCCGATCTGCGCTTTAATCTGCGGATCGGTCCATTCGCGCCCCAGGATTCGCGCGCTACCCGCCGTGGGAAAAACCAGTCCCATCAGCAATTTCAGCGTTGTCGTCTTACCCGCCCCATTTGGTCCCAGAAAGCCGAAGATCTCACCCTCGTCCACGGTGAGGTGCAGGGGTTCAAGCGCACGCTTGGGCCGCTTGCGCCAGAATCCCACCATGTAGGTTTTTTCAAGACCAAGGATTTCAATCGCAGCCATGAATCGGAATCAGTCGTGGGAATATCGCACAAGAAAATTATAAACAGAGAAGCGGAGCTCCGGATGCAGACCGATATTACGGAGGTCACCGTGCGTCGGTTAGTTTAGTGGCGACCAGCCCGCGCAAGCCGCCTCGGAACCGGCGATGGCTCCAGCAGGATTTGCCCGAACCACGGCGTCTTCAACGGAGCAGAAGCTGCGGTCGCCGGTCTCATGCAGCGCTATCGGCGTGGCCGTAATGTAGTAGGTATCTGCCGGCGGTCCGCCGGCACCGGTAGCGACGAAACTAAATCCTGACTTTCCCGCGCCAGCGGGGATGCCGTTGTTGGCCAACGAGCTGTCAATCAAGCACGCTGTCGCAGAGGTGGCGGTGCAGGGCGAAGCCGCGGAGGGTCCAAGATTGAGCAGAACGGCGGCGTACCCCACGCTGGGATAGGTTGAGTTGTAGCTGATCATCGCGCTGTTGATAGTCCGAATTGCAGCCACGGCCGAGGACTCGTTTGCCGCGATGCGCGCTCGCAGCAAGCTCGGGATAGCGATCGCGGCAATGATCAGAATGATCGCCACCACGATCAGCAACTCGATCAGTGAGAATCCTTTCGTTCTTGGTCGCATAAAAAACCTTCCCACAGCAGATAGCCCAGCGATCAGCCGCGAGCATGTTCTATGCAAGTATGTTGCAGTTTCACGGCCATTCCGCTTTGAGCTGATCCACCGAGGGTAATTTTCTAAGTTATTGACAATTGTGTACTTGCGTTGGGTGCCTGGAAGTCGAGACGAGGACGTAGCGTTTTTCGACCGGGGCGATGACAGAAAAGGTCAAGAATCGTTAGCCGACCGTAGAGCCGAATTCGTACCACGGAGTCATGGAGTCTGCGAAAGTAGTCGCGGACTCCACTATTCGGCGAGGTCCATTTTCAGGTCGTCGAAAACATGCGTCAGAGAAGACAGTGGAACGCCGTTGCTATACGTCTTCTTCCGAGTCTCTGTGCCTCCGTAGTGAGAAACATCCCCGAATTGGGCCAGGAAAAAATAAAAGGGCAGCGAACTCTCGTTCGCTGCCCCTGGCTTGTACCCTCCCCCAGGTACTTGCCGAATCAAACCAGATTACTGGTTAAGCGGGTTCCAGCCCTGGCAAGCAGCTTCGCTGCCGGCGATCGTACCCGCAGTGTTCACGCGCACAACGCCATCTTCATAGGCGCAGAACGCGCGGCTGCCGGTCTGGTTGAGCACGATCGGAGTCGCTGTCGCGTAGTAGATGACGTTGGTGGTGCTGCCGCCGCTTGCCGCGCCAGTAGCCGCGAACATGAAACCGCTCTTGCCGCTGCCAGCGGGGTTACCGTTGTTGGCCAGAGTGGAGTCAATCAAGCAAGCCGTAGCGGAAGTCGCAGCGCACGGACTCGCGGCCGACGGTCCCAGGTTCAGCAAATTGGTGGAGAATCCGACGGACGGATAAGCCGAGTTGTAGGAAACCATTGCGGTGTTGACGGTACGGAGCGAAGCAACCGCAGACGACTCGTTGGCCGCAATGCGGGCGCGGAGCAAGTTCGGAATAGCGATAGCTGCAATGATCAGGATGATGGCCACCACGATCAGCAGCTCGATCAGTGAGAAACCCTTCTGTTTACGCATCTCTTTTCCCCTCGTGTGAGTGTTAAATATTCTGGTCACGGATGACGCAGTCGTGTCTGATATTTGCACTTGCAAGGCCAGATAACGTAGTTACCTTGGTGTGTTGCACCCCGCGAGAACCGGCTTTGTTTTCAGCATGGCCGAAACTTTAGTTCGGTTTCGGGAGACGCCGGAGCGCAGAGTTGAACAAACCGCGTCGCTGATACTGACAATTTGTGTCAGTCTGGCCGCGTCGTTGCGGTGATGTTGAGTGGGCTGTTTTTCACGTAGCGCTGACCGTGGGACGTCATCCTGACTGGGCCGTTTCTGGGGCGGAGCGAAGGTTCTTCATATTTGAGTTCGTGGGAGTAGAGCGCCAGTCGGTGACCATTGTACTCAGCCATCCGATCACGCCTCGGTTCGAACCCAATTTGTGAACTTTATAATCGACAGATCGGGAGAGGAGTGCGTCTTTGTTTTCGATTGGAACCGGGCGTGCCGTTGCCCAGCAGACTTCGTCTGCAACCGAAGTAAGGATCGAGCGCGAAGTTCGGCAGCGCCGGCAGGCTTTTGATTTCCGCCAAAAACAAAGATTAATTTTATGCCTGGTATTATTCGCGGCCACCCTCGTTTTCTATAACCCGGTCGTCCATGACGGATTCGTTCACTTCGACGATGACACGTATATTCTGAACAATCCTGCGGTGAGGGCCGGGCTCACGTGGTCCACACTGAAATGGTCGTTCACGACGTTTCACTCGGCCAACTGGCATCCGTTGACGTGGCTCTCGCATGCGCTGGATTGCCAGATCTTCGGCGTGAATCCCGCCGGGCATCATTACGTCAGTCTGCTCTTTCATGCTGCCAATGCGGTGCTGCTGTTTCTTGTTCTGCAGGAAGCGACCGCGTTGATGTGGCCGAGTCTGATCGTTGCCGCGATCTTTGCTCTGCATCCGGTGAACGTGGAATCGGTGACCTGGGCAGCCGAGCGCAAGAACGTCCTGAGCATGTTCTTTTTCCTTCTGGCGATGCTGATCTACGGGCGATACGCCAGGAAAGGCGGCGTAGGGCGATACCTCGGCGTAACCGTCTGCTTCCTGCTGGGAATGATGGCCAAGCCGCAGATCATCACCCTGCCTTGTGTGCTGTTGCTGTGGGATTATTGGCCGCTGGAGAGGATGTTTCCCAAATCCGGGAATGAACCAGACTTTCAAAGACGGTCGCTGAAATTTTTGCTGCTGGAGAAAATTCCTTTGTTCGCCATCATGCTGGCGGGAGGTGTAATCACTCTCAAAGCGCAGCATTCTGGCGACGCAGTGCGCACGTTGGGCGATTTCTCGCTGAAGGTGCGCCTCGAGAACGCAATCGTTTCGTACGCAAAGTATCTGGCCAATCTGGTTTGGCCGCGGCATCTCGCGCCCTTGTATCCTCATCCGGGCGAGTCGATTCCACTATGGCAGGTGGTGTTGAGCGGCGTTGTCCTGGCGACGATCACGGCCGTTTCGCTGCGCTATGGATTGGCTCGCGGAAATTTCCAATTCTCACAAAACCCGCGGGAATCAGGGCGCCGTTATCTGGCGGTCGGGTGGCTGTGGTTCATTGGAGTGCTGGTGCCCATGATCGGGATCGTGCAAGTCGGCGAGCAGGCGATGGCCGACCGCTATCTCTACATCCCGATGATCGGGGTTCTGATTGCAGTGGTTTGGGCGGGATGGAAATTCGCGGAAGGAAAAGCGATTTCGAAGAAATGGATCTGCATTCCCGCCACCATCATCGTTTTCGTGCTGGGAGCTCTTACCTATCAGCAACTCGACTATTGGAAAGACGGAGAAACTCTCTGGCGTTACACATTGACCGTGACGCGGCGAAACTACATGGCCCACGACGAGTTGGCCACGGTGCTCGCTAAGCAGGGGAGAATCGCGGAAGCCATTCCTGAGTTCGTTGCCGCCGAGCAATTGCATGATTACCCGCTCCCGCAGGTTCTCAGCATGGGCCTCTATCTGCAGCAGAATGGCGATGTGGCGGATGCAGCGAAGATGTTTGCGAAGGTTGCGAATAAGGCGAACGATGCACAACTTCGAGCCACGGCCTGGAGCCAGATCGGATATGCAGACGCGCAAATCAAAAACTACGAGCAGGCGGAACTGAGCTTCGCAAATGCGCTGCAATCGGATCCGGAGAATGCGGCCGCATTGCTGGGCAGCGGATTGCTAGCGGAGCGATCCGGCCATTGGCAAAAAGCAGTTGAGCAACTAACGAACGCGGTGAAGGCCGTGCACAGCGATGTCAGCTTCCTGCTACTGGCAGATGCACTCGAGCACGTTGGCCATGCGCAGGAAGCACAAACCGCCGAGGCATCGGCCGCGAAAATTTCGCCAGACCTGAATCAGGCACGACAGAATGCGACCGATGCTGAAAGGTTCCTTGGCGTTCCGGCAATAAAAGAGACGGCTTCTCTTCTCTATCGAGAATCACAGAAATAAGAGGATCGCTCACGCCTTCTCGGCCTTCAGCAGCATGCAGGTGACGTCGTCATGCTGGGGCGTGTTGCCGACAAAGAGATCGAGTGAAGCCATCAAACGTTGCAAGAATTCCGCGGGGCTTAATGATTTTGAAGCTTCCAGTTCCATTAGGACGCGAACTTCTCCGTATTCATCCTGCCGCGCATTTTCCGCTTCCACGAGTCCGTCGGTAAAAATGATCAGCCAGTCTCCGGGCGCGAGCGTAACGGTTGCGGAATTGTATTGCGCTTCCGGCTGAATGCCGAATGGTAACCCGCCTACATCCAGACGCTCGATTTGTCCGCTGACGCGGCGCAGGATGGGATTATTGTGGCCGGCATTGATGTAGTGGAACGTATGTTGAGCGGTGTCATATTCGGCCAAAAATGCGGTGGTGAAGCGCAGGCCGCCCTGACTGTTGGAACAGGCATAACGATTCATGTTGGCCGCGAGCTCTGGCAATGCGACTTGCGCCGTGGACAGCGTCTTCAGGCTGGCCTGAAACGTGGCCATGAGCATGGCCGCGGGAATGCTTTTGCCGGCCACGTCCGCAATCGCAAAGACTACGCGATTCTCTTCATTCGTTTTTCCGGGACGCGGAAAAACGTCGTAGTAGTCGCCGGCCACCGTGTTAGCAGGGCGCGTAGCGTACGCGATGGCCAGCCCGGGAATCTGCGGGGGGGCGCCAGGCAAGAGCCATGTCTGGATCTCTCGGGCGATCTGCAGATCGCGCTTCATCACGACCCGATCGGCAATCTCAAGGATGAGCAGCACAAACAGCAGGAGCGCTGCCCAGAAATGGAAATCGAACTCGCCAACGTAGGTTTTGCCGCCTTCTCCCGTGTAGGTGAAACTGCCCCCCGGAATCACCAGCAGTACGAGCGCAACCAGAAGCAGAACCCGCCGCGCGGGAGAAAGCTTCTCCAGCACCGACCAGAAGAACTCCTTCAAGATTTGCAGGCGGCGGCCGCCGCGCGTAAGACCTTCGGGAGTGCGGGCTTCGACGTCCTTGGAATAGAGGCGATAGCTGGCACGAGCCTCGTTTTCAAACTGCGACCAGAGCTGGCTGACCGCCATTCCTTCCGTGACCCGATTCCAGAATCGCCGCAGCCGCTCTCGGAAGGAGATGGGCCGAACCGGTTGAGCTTGAGTCGGAGACGAGGTCGCCATGACGTTCGCATCGATTATAGAGAAAATTCCAAATCCACTCTGCGAAGTGGGCGTCCTCAGCGGGAGATTCTTAGAACAGACTCAGCTGCTCATCGAATGCTTGCACCGGCCACTTGGCTGCAAGGGCCGTTTTCTCTCCACGATCTGCGCGAGTGACCTTGTATTTCGCGCGCAAACTTCTCACCAGCTGCGACAATCTCTTGCCGTATGCGGCGGGGAGGAAGGCCCGATGATGATATCGCTGGCGATAATTTTCTACGAGGTGGGGGAAGTTCTGTTCGAGGAAGGGAAGAAATACAGCGGCGGAACAGGGCTTGAGGAACAGCGGATTGGCGAATACGTATTCGGCGCCAGCTTCGGCAGCGGCGCGAATCACCGTTTCCAGATCTTTGGGGGAATCGGTAATCCCTGGAATCACCGGAGAGCAGCTCACTCCGACCCGCAAGCCCGCTTGGCGCAGGTCGCGAACCGCGTCCATGCGGAGATCGGGGCGCGGCGCTCGTGGCTCAAGAATGCGAGCCAGATCCACGTTCAGGGTCGTGATCGTGACGTGAACAGACAGTTGGTTGGACTGGGCTACCTGCTGCAACAGATCGAGATCGCGCACGATCAGGTTTGACTTGGTAACGATCCCGAGCTCATATCCGCTATGGCGGGCGAATTCCTCGAGAATCCCTCGCGTGATCTCGTAGCGTCGCTCGGCTGGCTGGTACGGATCCGTTGCCGTGCCCAGCGCAATCGCCTCATCCGGCTTGACCCGGCGCAGGTCCTGGCGAAGCAATTCGGCCGCGTGCTGTTTAACGTAGATCTTTTGCTCGAATTCCATGCCGTCGCGCATTTCCATGAATTCGTGGGTGTAGCGGGCGTAGCAGTAGCGGCATCCGAATTCGCAGCCGCGATAGGGATTGATCGTCCAGGTGAAGGGCAGGGACCGCCGGCTCACACAGCGGTTGAGCAGCGATTTGGAGGTCAGAGTGAAATACTCGACATTGTGGCCTTCGCGGAGAGATTCGCCTTCCGAAGCCAGACGGGCGATTCCGACCAGTTCAGGCTTGTCGGGCAAGGGAAGCAGGGGCAGAGAAGACATCTTTATTCGCCTTTTGTTCGCCTAGAATAGCGCTGCTGAAGGCGAATTGTCAAATCGGAGAGGGGATAGGAGGTAGGAGAAAAAAAGTCCGTCCGCTATAGTAACTAACTAGTAAAACGGGGACGGTTTGGGGCGGCGTTAAGGCTCTGACCGAACGGTAGTTTGCATGCGCAGATTCCGGAGCCCTTAAAGTTTTCCCTGCGATAATCTCTTCGGGTCCACGGTATTCGCGTGTTCTGCCGGTTTGTTCCCAGTGCCAGCCTGGCCCAGATCAACCAACTTAACCGTGGCATCCTCTAAGATCGCGAGGTGCTTCCCGTCCGGGCTGAGATCGAACTCGTAGCGGTAACGGTGCTTCGCCTCCACTGGGATCGACGCCACTTCCTCTCCAGCTTCTATGTCGTATACCGCAATCCGCCGTGCCGTCACGTGACCTGAGATGTCCAACGTTCTGTTTCCTCCCCGCACAGTCAGTATGTCAGCTGCGATTCGGTCACCTTGTTCGTCGCTGCGGATCGGGACCAAAAAATTGTCCCAGGATTCGTGTTTTGCTAGCTCTTGGCTGAACTTGATATGGCCGTCCGTTGAGATTACATCCAATTCTTTAGCGATGCCTTTCTTGTCACTACTGTCGACCTTCGTTACAAGAAATCTATCGTTCAGAACGGCAAAGTCGGGGTTTAGTATTCTAGGCAGCAGGACGCGGTGTTCGAAGTCGCAAAGAGGCCAGCGATATACGTGTGTCCCTGCGACCGAAGTGTTGTGCGAAAAATAGTCTTCCACATCAGACTTGAGCTGTATCGAGTGATACGCAAAATCGTCCGTAATGGCCTGGGGATCGTTCTGAAAAATCCGATCCTCGACGGACCCCACGATGGGCTCATCTGTGCCACATCGCTTCACACTCGGCGGTTCTGCCGACGTATTGGTAAATGTGAGTGGCGGGTTGGCTTGTCTCCTCCGGAGCAGCAGTGTCTGCCGACTCGGGGATTGCCATATACGACACCCCGCCGCACACCTCTCGATGGCCTTCCAAGAACCTCCTCTCCGGAGTGCTGCATCCGTGCCTAACTCCAAAATCTGAAGACTGTCATTGGCTCGCACGATGATATTGTCCCTGGCAGACAGATAGATACTATTGGTTCGCCACCCGTTAGTCGGCAATGTAGGGAGGATTTCCGTATTGCCATCAGCCATGAAGCTAACGATACGGTAAGCAAGCGCAGGCTGCTCCCGTGCGACGAGGCCGCTACGCGCCTGAACCACAAATCCGACTAGAACTCGCCCTTTATGGTCAATGACAATCGATCGTCTACCAGCGGTATCGAGTTCGTGCGGGCGGATGAGCTCTGGTGTTTCCCAGCCGTAGTCCCGCAGGTTGAACACAGAAACTTTTCCGATTGATTGGCCCTGAAGGGGCAGCGAGCACATAAGCATAGTAACGGCGGCTGCCCAAGCGCAATACTTATTGAGTTCACTATTCATTTCTGACTACCAAGGATTCATCGGCACAGCTGGGTTGATATTCCCAAGCAACACGTCGACGAATCCGTGGACGATTGCTCCCAGCCCAAATCCCCACAAGGGATCTCCACTATCAAGATGCAGAATAGGGTCCCCTTCAGCATCGCTGCCAGGCATGTGGATAGACGGAATTCCTCCGTATCTGCACGTGAGCTCGCAGCCACCGGTGTCATAGCCCGGAACGAAACCCAAGTCACTCACATCTCCCTCGTATGAAAAGTTCGCATTGCCTCCTTTGGTGTACAAATACTGCAGGTCGCCGTATACGTCTCCCCAATCCAGACCTGGATTGGCAGCAACGATTGCGTCAGTTAGGGCCTGGCGCTGCGCGTCAACTCTGTCGAGCAGGAAGGTTTGCCACTCGCTCTTGGAATAGAGAACGCCGTTGTACTCGTTCTCGTGGGTGGCCACGTACTGATTGCTCATATAACCACAGACCGACCCGACACACTGGAAAGGAGTGGCCGTGCCGATTCCGCAGTCGTTGTTGGGACACTGAACGGCGCTGCCCGCCCCAAGAGCAGACATCACCATGCCGCAGGATGCGTCGGCACCGTCCATCGTACAGCCTGTGCCACCTACACCATAAAAATTGTCAGCTTGGTCCATCGATAGAAACCACCGGTCAATGGGATACACTGCCAGCCCTTGTCGATCAATACTGCTTAACGGATTGTTCATTACATAGGCATAGCGGTTCCAAGTCTGAGGATTCGTCGGATCAACAGCTCGCAGACCTGCTGGGTCTGGTGAAAGCCAGCGGCCCTGGACTTGCGAGAGTTCGCGGTTAGGCGTGTCGTATAAGTTATTATCGGGGGCCATATCCTGCATGTGTCCCGTGAAATCCAAAAAACCCGTGGACCCGAAGTTGTCATACAGTTGCCCGTATGGGGCAAATGCCCGATCATAATTAAGATCGTGATCTTTGATGCCCGAATTTAGCCGTGCGGTTCCTAGCCAATCACGATGAACAAAACTGTAGCATGGGCCGCTGCACCCACCCGAGGAGTTGGTTGATGATTCTCAGTCGTCTGATTTTGCCGATTTTCCTGCTCGCCGGAATTTCATTCGGACAAGGTTATGGCTCGATAGCGGGTACCGTGACCGATGAAGGTGGAATGGCTATTTCGGGTGCGACTGTCTATGGCTTCAGCATCGGACGCCCCATGGCGTCAGCTATACCGACTGTGGAGACAGACGCTGAGGGCCACTACATTTTCAAGCGCTTAGATTATGGACGCTACGCTCTTGCGCCTGCGAAACCAGCCGACGGTTATCCGACTCCATTTGATGTCCCCAACTGTATGCATATGACACACCCAGAAATCGAACTCTCTGATGAAAATCAAAATGCAAAGCTCGATTTGAGGTTCGGAAAGAAGGCCGGTGTTCTTGTCGGTACTGTGACTGACGCAGACAGCGGAACCGCAATTGATGCGAATGTGGAATTTCGTTGCCTCGTGGACCCAAGTTAGTTTGTGAGCGGGAGCGGATTGACGAACGCTCGCTTCAGGGTACTCGTCCCGTCAGACACACCAGTTTCAATGACGGTCTCGCAAACGGGATTTGAGAATTGGCGCTTCACTCGAAACGTCGTGGTTGAGCCAATCCTGTTGGCCCCAGGTGAAACACTGACACTCGAAATCAGGCTGAAGAAAAACTCAGCGGAGCCATGAAGCGCCGTAATTGTTGAAAAATCGCGGTTACACTCAAATTCCTCCCGACTGGAAACTTGAGCGCAAACGCTTGTTACCGTCAACTGACAAGAGGACTGACTGCTCATACAATTGGGCGGGAGGGAGTTCGCGCACTGGTGCAGCCTCTTGGGCCTAGACGACGGCGTCTTGCGACAGCCTTTCTAGTACTCGGGCTGTTCAGTTTCTTTCTACCCCTCATCAAGCTGGACACGCCAGTACTCAACAAAACTCGGTGGTCCCCTTTTGATATCGCTCAGAAAGTGTACGAAGGCGACCTTCCACCGAATGTGCTAGGTCGGGACCTCACTGATTCGATGCCGATAATGATCCCAACTCTTTACTTGTTGCAACTTGTGGCGCTGTTTAGCGTTGCGATTTCAAAGTCGCCTGTCATTCTCAAGAACATTGCAGTGATAGGCGTATGCACGAGTTGGCTTTGGAGAGGAGATCGAGCTTCGTTCGAACAATTGTTCTACGGCACGTTTTCTTATCAAAATTTCTCGTTGGTCAGGCGGGTTAGTTTCGGTCAGCACACATTCATATTGTTGGGGGTGATGGGAATCCTCTGGTTCGTCGCGGCGAATA
>JASHPL010000367.1 GCA_030038125.1 Candidatus Sulfotelmatobacter sp. | reverse complement strand
ACCGGCTTGCCGGTCGCGAGTCCGCGCAGCCGCAAAGCCAGTTTCAGGAGTGGCGGCAACAAGGTGGATTGAGTGAAGTTCCCCGCTCCAATAAATCCGAGGGCCGCACGCTGCCCAGGCGCCGGCTGTTCGACGGCGCGCAACTCCACGCGCCGGGAGAGTGTGATTGGGGTGGCGGGTTCGGGGTACTGGATCACGATGCCGAGGTAGCTTTCCTCTACCTTGCCCGTGATTAGGTCATAAGCGCGGAGACTTTCCTCGACGGGAATCCGGTGCGTGATGAGCGCAGACACGTTAAGCGTTCGCTGCGCCATCATGTCGAGGACGGCTTCCATGTTCCGATTTTCTGTCCAGCGCACATAGCCCAGCGGATAGTCTTGTCCACGTTCCTCATAGTCCGCATCATAGCGGCCGGGACCGTAGGAGCAGGAAATGCTGAAGTTGATCTCCCTTTCGTAAAAAGGCGAACGCGGGATGTTCATCCCGACCGTTCCGACCGCAACCACCGTGCCGCGCTTACGGGTGCACTGAATGGCCAATTCCACCGGCTGATTGGAGCTAGTCCCAGCGGTGATGACAACGGCATCGGCGCCGTAACCACGGGTGAAACTCTGCACTTCAGCTGCAGCGTCATCGTTGCTGAGAGCACAGCGATCGCATCCCAGAGTTACTGCCAGATCGAAGTTCCGGGAAGCTACGTCCATTCCAATCACGCGGCAACCGCTCGCCTTCAAGAGCTGCGCGGTCAGAAGTCCAACTAGCCCCAAACCGATAACCGCTACTTGTTCACCGACGCGTACGTCGGCCTGCCGTACGCCTTGCATGGCGATGGCCGCAACGGTAGTGAAGGCAGCTTCCTCAAAGGAGACATCGTCAGGAATCTTGGCGACCAGGTTGCGCGGAACCGAAACGATTTCGGCATGGGCCGCATACCCGACGCCGCCGCAAGCGACGCGATCTCCGGCTTTTATGTCGTCCACGCCGGATTCAATCACCACTCCGGCGCAGCTGTAGCCAAGGTCTTTGTAGTTATCCAAGCGGTCGCGAACTTTGTTGTACGTTGCCACCAGGCCTTCGCGGCGGAAGTTGTCCACAACCTGGCGGACCAGATCTGGCCGCATGCGAGCCTTCTGCACTATCGATGCCTGCGCGGTTTCGACCGACGCTCGCTCCGTCCCTGCGCTGACCAGCGAGAATACGTTGCGGACGAGGACACAGCCGGACCGCAATTTCGGCGCGGGCAGGTCGTCCACACTGATCTCACCTGTTTTCTGACATTGAATTACCTGAAGCAATCGTGCTTCCTTTCAAATGCGTATTGTGAAACCGAATTAGCCCGCGAAATCCGTCGCTGTCAATCGCGAGCCACCCAACTGGAATGTTTTTAGAATCCGAATAGTTCTTGACCAATCAGGACAAAGTACTAGGCTGCACTTCCACGACTTGACAACGCTGCCCCTGCGCACCCGTGTGCCCCTCGGTCTCCTGTCGCGCATAGGAACTGTTCCTTCAGCAGATTGACTTCCTCAACATACTCGCGAACCGAGTGTACTCGAACCATCTCCTGCGATGCCAGCAAGAATCCCAAACGCAGACGGCCATGCCGAACGCCTTGGAGAAGGTGCGGCTGACAAGGTAATGCGAGTATTTGGTCACCGGTTGCGCGGCGGTGCGGAATTTCAATTTTTCGGGGCTACGGCTGAAACTTGTGTGGACCGAAGTTACGGTTGAGAAATGACCGAATCGTCACGACGAGTTGCGGTGATGCTTCCATTTTTATACGTTCGGTATTCCGCAACGTGAGCGCGTAATCAATCTTTTCCGCCAACGACTGTTCTTCGTACGCGACAATAATTTGCCTTCTTGCTTCGAAGTGTCTTGCGGTGGCCACCTGATGATCGTTCCGTTGTTCGCGAAAGTGCGCGCGTCGAGGCATCACAACGATGGGTCTGGCCGACTCGAGAGCCGAGATTATTGACCCTATCCCCGCGTGGGCCAAGATAAGCTGTGCCGATTCGACTAGGTGCTTAAACTCCACTGGGTCGACAAACTCGGTAAATCGAATGTGCTTGGGAATGTATTTTGCTTTGCCGATCTGGGCAAAAACGTCAGACCGGCCCCGTAGTGCAGTCCATTCATCGACGGCGTGGATTAGCCGATCGAATGGTCCTTGGGAACCGACGGTCACGAAGATCAAAGAACAGCTCCAGCGTATTGTGGTCCTTCAGTTCTTGCGAGGTGCGGCCATTGGGTTAGCCAGAGATCGGTGCATTTTCCGGCAAGTCTTCCCGACAGGGAAAGTCGTTCGATGTTTGCAAGGCTGTCGACCCATATCGTCCGCGCTCCCAACAAATGCCCGAACAGTACAGCAAAATATCCCGGGGCCGCCCCAGTAGAGATCACAAGATCCGGTCTTTCCTTGCAAATGATCCACGCTATCTTTGCCGCCAGCGCGACCAATAGAAACTTGTTCCAGCGGTTGGCGTCTCGGACAACATAGAATCTGTTCTCTGGAACAACACGGCGATACGAATCAGCGACGGTAACGAAAACCACGTCATAGCCATCCAACACGGGAACCAGGCACATCAATTGCATCCAATGTCCGCCGCCAGATGCGACCGCTAGCGCTCTCTTGGGCCTGTCGGTTTTACCTAATTCATTCATGAGGTCCGGGGCGCGCTTCGGCCTCTTCCGCACGGACATTCCGGACACCTCAATCGGCGTTCCCATTCTAAAGTCCTGGTCTTTCAGCGGGCTGGACCAGACGAGTTCCGATTGAGACTTGCGATTTGCACTTGCAATCATGCATTGTGGAATCTCTGCCGCCATCAGTAGCGCGTAACTGCCGGCAGTCAATGTCCATTATCGTGCCGCATTTCAGCATCATCGTTGCAGTGTACAACGACTGGGAACCACTCGAACGATGTCTGCGCTCATTGAGTCAACAAATGGATGCTCCCCCATTCGAGGCGGTCATAGTCGATGATGGAAGCGATGATGAGGCTCCGGAATCGATCCGTGTTTGGCATAAGCGGTTTCCAATTACGATCGTGCGTCAGCAACACGCAGGAATTTCCGTTGCGAGAAATGGAGGAATTCACAGCTCAAGCGGATCAATTCTTGTATTTACAGATGCCGACTGTGAAATGCAATCCAACTGTCTCTCCGCACTTGCGAGCGCGATGTCCAGGTTTCGGCAACATGATTGTTTTCAACTTCATCTGGCTGGCGAGCGTTCGAACCTGCTCGGCAGAGCGGAAGAATTGCGACTGATCGGCATTCAACAGCATGCCCTTCAAGCAGACGGTCGCATTCGGTATCTGAATACCGCCGGCTTTGCCGTTAGAAGGACATTTGTCGGCCCTGATGCACGACTTTTTGATCCGCTCGCGCTGAGAGCGGAAGATACCCTCCTGCTGGCGGACTTGATCCGAAGAGGAGAACTCCCCTTTTTTGTACGCGATGCAACGGTGCGGCACAGAATCGAGCTTTCCTGGTATCAGTGTTTGATCAAGGATGTTCGGTCAGCGTGGCGCGAGAGCAGAACTTACGAAATAATTGCGGCTAAAGGCGTGAGCGTCAGAATGTCCGACATCGCACGCGTGAAAATGATGAGATCAATGTGGAATTCGGCAAAACAGGACTCGATCGGAAGGATGGCATGGTTTGTGGTTATAGCGCGACGCACGGTGCACAGGGTTATACGTTCACTCTACAAGATTCAGAGTGGCTCGATCGATATTCCTGAGGTGCAATAATTAAAGTCACGGGGAGTTATTTCGTAGGCACTTGCCGAGGATCGCCGGACTTCAGTTTCACTAAGGTCAACGTCTCTAGGTACTCTGCCGAGCATCGCAGCTCGAGAGAGGTGCATCACCAGGAATAGCCGCAGCCAATCCAGGAATGACTCGGAAGAAAAACCCGATCACACTTTGCAACAGTCGCTGCAAGTTAGCTCTCAACGAGAATGTTCGGTGATTGCTGCCCAGTGGCAGCACTATTTGGTTGCGCAAAACTATAGGCTGGAATCGCCATCGAAAAGTGAAGGCTCCCAAACCTCTGGGCTTTTCAAGATTTCAGCCAGAGCGGGGTTGTTGGTCCGATAGAAATAAGTCCAGTTGGGAAGCTGCCGGTGATAGGGAGAGAGCTGCTCCGCGATTTTCTCCAGCGCCGGCGGAAGGCCGATCAGTTCCAGCATGTGAATCGATTCTTCCCGGCAGCGCTGCAAAGCGGCGTGCACCGCCGTCAGGAAAAAAGCGCCGGTTTTCTCCGGCTCCAGGCATTGAAAGTCGGCCAGAGAAACGCAGCTCAACCCGACCTGACGGCGATCTTGCCGGAGGAACACGGCGTAACCCGCCAGACCGCAGTCGCCCTTCAGCCCATAAATCCACGCGTTCTTCTTTTGCAGAGGAATTTTGAAATGCCAATCCAAAGTCTCACGGTCACGAATGCCCAGCAGGACGCCCGATTTCTTCTTCCGTAATACAGCCCAGAACGCGTCGAAGCGATCGTCGAAAGCCTCCGCCGAATCGAGCGGAAGCTGACCGGCCATCTTTCGGAAGCGGCCGTTTCGCGATCGATCATAGACCGAAAAGCCCAACGACATCGCATGCGCCAGAAACTTCGCCGAAACCCAGCCCCTTTTTCTGCAATAGCTCTCGGCGAAACCCCGCGGATGAGTAATCCAGAATAAGGTGCGATCCCAGGCCCCCACCGGCACGCGGACGTTCCGGAAAATGTCGGTAGCGACCGCCGAGTGAATATTCACGCTCGTACCCAGATACAGGTCAACCTGCGACTGCTGATAGTAGGGGCTCAGCAGCATGAGCGAATACCCGCGATGAGAGCGATCCACCACCCACGATCGGGTCGCCGCGGCCATCACTCTCTGGCCGTTCAGTTCATAGCTTAACGGTACATTCCCAAGATATCCGGCCAGGCGGCCCTCCGCACTTTCCAGCACCCAGCCGATGGGAATTTTGCCTCCGAGTTCGCGATAGGTAGGATTGTCGATCCAAAGATGCGCCCAGTCCGCATAGTCCTCCAGGTACAGATCGAATTTCAAAGCGATGTCGACGACCTCCGAATGGTCGCTGAAGCGAGCTTCCCGCACTTGGGGCGCTCGCGACGACATGGCTTGCGTCATAGCGAGAACCTGCGAATCGGCATTCATAAGGAGCGGCTTGTCCGGTCAAAGCTGCAAAAGTGATCCTCAGTATCTTAGCGGAAAACTGCGAGCGGATGAGGCACACCTTGGAATTCAGTGGATGCCCCACCGGGAGCGTAGGTTGGCGAGCGCTAGTTTCCGGACGGCTGCGGGCGTGGTAGCCTATTCGCTGCGGAGGATTTTGCGTCCCAGCGTTTTCTTTTTTCCTTTTGCAATGGGGTTCGACCAAAATCCGTCGGGAGGGCGGCTAACTCCTTTAAATGCAGAGAGTTCCTCTGCTGCTCCGGAGAGTAATGTGGTGCAACTTTCCGGCCAGGACGGGGTTGAATTTAGTGTGAGCACAGCTGCACTCGATTCGAGCATGCTGATAGCCGCTACGACGCAGGTGCCACCGGCCTTTCCGGACTCGGCGGCTGGTGCCGAGGCCGGTTCTGACGCTCAGATCATGCTGAGCGTCAAAGCAGGAGATCAGGCCTCCTTTAATTACCTGGTCGAAAAATACCGCCGTCCGATGTTGAGCTTCATGTACCGCATGACGCGCAACGCGGCTGTGGCGGAGGACTTGGCGCAGGAAGTTTTTCTTCGGGTGTATCGTTCTCGCGAGAGTTACGAGGCCAGCGCGAAATTTACGACGTGGCTGTATCGAATTGCGACCAATCTCGCGGTGAATCATGCTCGCGACACGCGTCACGAACGGCCTGAAGTCACGGTCAGCCTGGACGAACCGGATCCGGAATCTGGCACGACCATCGAACTGCCGGATGGAAATCTCACGGCGGAACAGGCCATGTTGCGGCGGGAGCGACTGCTGGCCATTCGGCGCAAAATTGAGGCTCTGCCGGAGCAACAAAGATTAGCCGTGATTATGCACAAGTACCAACAGATGGATTACCGGCAGATTGCCGAGGTGCTGAAGAAGAGCGAGTCCGCGACCAAGTCGCTTCTCTTCCGTGCTTATGAGACCTTGCGGGAACAGTTAAAAGAATACGTATAGCAGTAGTTTTGGAAGTACTTTTGTGAGCGAAGGGCGGGAACTGAGGAACCAGCGGTTATGAAGTGCGAGGAGATTCGCGAACGGATGCTGGATGCGGCGGCGGGATTGGCCAAGCCCACGGCAGACGAAACCAAACATATCGCAACATGCGCGGCTTGTACCGAGCAGTGGAAGTCGCTGCGCGCCACCATGACAGTGCTCGACGAGTGGCACACGCCGGAGCCTTCTCCGTATTTCGACGTGCGCTTGCAGGCGCGCTTGCGGGAGGAAATGGCGAAGGTTCCGTCCGGCTGGAGATATTGGCTCCGCCGCCCGGTGCTGGCGGCGGCTCTTACTGTGCTGATGGGAATCGGCGTTGGACTGTTTTTCACTCACGACAACGGAATTTATAACCCCGGAGAGCAAGCCTCCAACTCCGAATTGGCGGAACCGGGAAGCGCCGTGAGCGATCTTCAGTCTCTCGACAAGAACCACGATTTGTTATCCGATTTTGAATTGCTCGACGACTTGGACGTGCAGCAGAGTGTCTCTGCCAACCCGTAATGCTAGTTCGAGGGTCGGGGCAACTTGGGCGAAGTTCATGGGGAATCGGGAAGGTGAGGCAAGGAAAAGAAATTACGGGTTGGCTCGCGGCCACCGTGCTCGCGGTCGCCAGCGGCGTTCCCTGTCTAGCACAGCGAGGGAATTCGCGTCCTCCACAGACTCACCCGGCGCAAAATCGTCCAGCACAGCGCTCACAGCCATCTCGACCTCAAGTCCATGGGCAGCAACGCGGGCATGCGGGGGACTGGCTGCGTCGGTACAAAGACTTGCCTCCTGCTGAGCAGGAACGCGCCCTGCAAAACGACCCTGGATTTCGCCGATTAGCGCCCGAACAACAGCAGCGGCTGCGCCAGCGCTTACAGCATTTCTCGAATCTTCCGCCGCAACAGCAACTGCGCGTGCTCAATCGCATGGAGACTTGGGAGCACTTGACGCCCGAGCAACAGCAGCAGGCGCGACAAACTTTCAATCAAATGCGCCAGTTGCCGCCCGATCGCCAGCGCCAGGTGAGAACCGCAGTCCGCGACCTGGCGGCGATGCCGCCGGATCAGCGCGAGCGCATTATCAACTCCGACCGCTTCCGCGGCATGTTCTCAGATCATGAACTCGATATCATTCGTGGCGCAGCGCGGCTACCTCTTGCGCCCCCGGAGAGCTCACCATAAAGTCCATGTCGTGACGCTGCCCTCGGCTGAGACTACCTCCGCAACAAATTCCTGGCGATGAAGAAAACGTTCGCAGGGCGCTCGCCCAGCCGTCGCATGAAGTAGGGATACCATTCAGTTCCAAACGGGATGTAAACGCGCACGCGCCACCCTTCACGCACGAGGCTTTGTTGCAAGTCGCGGCGAATGCCATAGAGCATCTGGAATTCAAAGGAATCGCGCGCAATGTTTTCGCGCCTAGCAAACACCTGGGCCGCGCGAATGATCTTCTCGTCATGGGTGGCTAAGCCGTGGTAAATCCCGCTTTTCATCAGGACCTTCATCAGCTTGACGTAATTCGCGTCGACGTCGTCCTTCTTTTCCAAGGCAATCGTGGGTGGCTCCTTGTAGGCTCCTTTGCATAGGCGAATCCGGATGCCCTCGGCCAGCAGTTTTTCGATATCGCTCTCCGATCGTTTCAGATAGGCCTGAATCACAGTTCCAACGCTGTTTCCATTGCCCGGCATCCGATGCAATTCGTGAACAAAATCGAGCGTGCGTTGCGTGTACGGAGATCCTTCCATATCGACGCGGACGAAGCCGGAAGGCGTCATGGCTGACGCTTTGGCCACGAGCGACGAAACCTGGTCTTGTGCCAGCTTCTCGTCGACATCCAGTCCCATATGGGTGAGCTTGAGGCTGATGTTGGCATTCAGATTATTGGCGGCGATGGCGTCCAGAATCTGGTGGTAAAGGTGCGCGCTCTGGCGGGCTTCGTCGGGATTGGTAACGTTCTCGCCCAGGTTGTCGATGCTTACGCTCATCCCGGTGCGATTCACAGTTTGTGTAACGCGCACCGCATCTGCAATTTCGGTGCCCGCCACGAAGCGGCCGGAGACACGGCGTCCGAACGCGGTGCGCTCGGCAAAGTTCCTTAGAGAACGATTTTCAGAAAGATGAACAAAGAACGCCCTCAGCATGAAAGACCTGCCACTAAGAAAAGGATGCGCTCGGGAAGGATAAGAAAAACAGCGCGAGATCCTCGCACGAAGATCACAGAATTTTGTATCACAAACGGCCCGCAACAGATGCGACCGCGATCACGGATTATGAGATCACTCCCAAGCTGGGACTATTTCCCGTGGTCTTCCAGAAATTTCTCGACCTCGATCGCGGCCATGCAACCAGTCCCTGCTGCCGTAATCGCCTGACGATAGCGGCGGTCCTGCACGTCCCCACAGGCGTAGACGCCGTGAACGCGCGTGAAGACGTAATTGTGTGTCTTGAGATAACCATCCGCGTCCATGTCGAGCTGCCCTTCGAAAATTTTCGTGTTAGGCACGTGGCCAATACCGAGAAACAGAGCGCTGGTGGGGAAATCCCACACCTTGCCTGTCTTGACGTTCCTCAACTTAAGGGAGGTGACTTCTTGCGTGCCTGCGTCGTGGACATCTTCCACAACCGTATCGGTGAGGAACTGGATCTTCTCGTTTTTCTGCGCGCGCTCCAGCATAATTTTCGACGCGCGGAACGTATCGCGGCGATGGATAATCGTCACCTTGGTAGCGAAACGCGTGAGAAACAGCGCTTCTTCCATGGCCGAGTCTCCGCCGCCGACGACCACGATTTCTTTTCCGGAGAAGAAGAATCCATCGCAAGTCGCGCACGAGGAAACGCCGTGGCCGATCAGTTGCTGTTCGTGCGGAAGTCCCAGCCAGCGCGCCGAGGCGCCGCTGGCAATAATCAAGGTTTGCGTATGCAAGACATTGTGACCAATATGCAGAACAAACGGCCGCTGGCTGAGATTAGCGCTGGTAAGGTGCGCCAGACGGTACTCCGCTCCGAAACGTTCCGCCTGCTTGCGCATGTTCTCCACCAGCAGTGGGCCGAGAATGCCTTCAGGAAATCCAGGAAAATTCTCGACCAGAGTGGTCAGAGAGAGTTGTCCGCCAGGCTCATGACCTTCGATGACCAACGGTTTAAGGTTGGCGCGGGCGGCGTAAAGGGCCGCGGTGTGTCCCGAGCATCCGGAGCCGATGATGACCACGTTGCGAGTTTCGCTCATGGATATTTCTGTTATTCCCGATTAGATGGCCGATCTAAGATTTTGATGCACACCGCTGCTTGGTGCGCGTGCCACACTGCTGGCTACTTTCCTTGTGCGGCGCGTGCAGCCTCTCTGTTTTTTCCAGCGGACTTCGTTTTTGACGTTCCTCCGATTCTCGTCAGCTCTTGCGGAACCAGGGTTTTTACTCGCAAGAGCGCGCGATAATTCGCTAACACCTCCGACGCGTTGCCGAACAGGGGTTCGTACGCGCTTTGATCCGGCGGTGGGCCGCCTTCGCTTGCCGAGCAGCGGGCCAAGGCGATCGAAGACCTGCCAAACCGCTCCAGATGAATGCGGCTCGCGGGCGTGTTCGCCGCAAGCATGGTCTCGGCGCTGGTAACCGAGGAAGCGCTGTCTTCGATCGACACCTCCATCAGGTCTTTGGGATCGCGCACGTGCATAACCAGCGTCTCGACCATGTGCTCGCCGTCGTCGCTGAACGAATACTGCAAGCTGGAAAACAAGGCTTGCACGGCGAATTCGCGTCGAATTCGCACGTAGTTCGCGACCGGTGGGTCTCCGGCGACAGGAGCATTCGCGCCCGGCCGGAGAAAGCTTGGCATGTCGGTGAGAGTAGAGCGTCCGCGCGAAACCTCGAAATCGGTGCCGAAAAGCGGCTGCTTGGGAATATGAGCCAGGGCCGATGCGATTTCTTTCTGTTCCTCCGCCGGCGGGGTACAGACGTTCAGCATGTGAACCTGAACCTGCGGCTGCGTGGAAGGAGTATTTGCGGGCTGTTCCTGCGCGGTGATTCGCTGCGACGTCAGTATGGAAATGAGAATGATCCAGGAGGGAGAAACGGGGATTCTGGGCACGCCGGAATTCTAAACGAGATAGATTGAAAAAGCTTTGGAAATGCTGAACGTGGCTCCATGGCGTTCGTCTGGCGAAAATTCACGTGGGGACAGCCGGCAAGACTTAGAATGAATTCATGGCGAATTTGACCTTGGTGTATGGGATGCGGCTGCTGCCGTCGGACGAGGTAACGGAAGTGGGTGAGGCGCCGCTGAAGCTAAAGAATGGCCGTCAGGCGCACGTCACCATGCACGTGCTGGAAGGCAGTAAGGAAGAGATCGAAAAGCAGTTGCGCACAAGTCTGGAAGCGTTTTTCGATTTGTACCCTGAGATCTAGCGAGCAACACCGAGCCAAAGCGCGTGGGATTTGATCCCGAAGACCGTATAATCCGAACCCTAAGCGATGTAGCAATCAACCAGCAATGGAATCGCCGTATCCAGAACTTCGACGCAGGCTCGTGGAAGCCGAGTTGTGGCCGCAAGGCCGCATGGCACGGCTGGCCTGCTATCTGGTTGGCCTGGCTGTGGCCCTATTCGTACTGGAAAAGCTCTTGGGGCTCTTTGCCGCTTCCTGGGGCGAACATCTGAGCGGCTGGGTAGACTTCCTGACGTTTTTCGCCGCCATTCTGTTTTTCGTTCTTGCCTTTAGCTGGGTAAAACGCCGTATCTTGTGGCGGCTGCGCAACCGCCTGATCGTCACCTACGTCTTCATTGGCGTGATTCCGGCGGTGCTGCTGCTGGCCATGGCCCTCATCACGCTATACGGCTTGGCTGGGCAATTCGCAGTGTACGTGGTGACGTCGGAAATACACTCTCAACTGCGCACTCTGGACGGTGTCAACACCGCCATCAGCAGCGAGATGCTGGCGCATCTGGGACGCGGAGAGAAGCCGGTTTCGGAAACGCTGGCGGAACTGCGAAAACGCGATCCGGCATGGCAGCGGCGTGGAGTCTGTGCCTGGTATGGAGAGAAGCCGCTGCCGCTCTGCAGCGAGTTTGGGAGCAGCGCGATCGCATTCCCCTCTTTTCTGCAGGGCGCGTTTCACGACATCGCCCGCGATAACGGGCGATTATTCTTGCGGGTTGGCTCGTCCGTGCCGTCCGGATCGTCGCGTCTAATTGTGGTCACGAGCGAAACATTCGACAAAGACTTGGTGGCAAAGATAGCCGCGAACTTGGGCGAGATTACGCTCTATTCTTCCAATATCGGTGTCAACCAGCCAGCAGCGAAGTCGAAAAACGATTCGACGGTGGCACCGGGGCCGGGCGCCTCGGCGATGAAACCGAAGGAAAACCAGAACGCGATCGTTATCATGCCGGGTGGCGCGAGTCAGGTGAATCAGGAGGTCTTGCCTTCCACTTTCACCGTGGGCGTCATTCCAATCCGCAGCGGAACATTCGATCGCGAGATTACCTTCGGAACTCCACTTCCGATCGTTGACTGGAAAACCGGCAAACCGGATGAAGTGGGCGCCGTTTTGCAGGTCACGACCCGAGTCGACGTTTTGTACAGCCATCTTTTCGCAGCCTGGGGAGAGTTTGTTCGCGGGATGGCGTACATCCTGCTCGGTCTGGCGATCTTCTTCGCCATCATCGAACTGATCGCGATCATTATTGGCACGCGCATGACGCGCACGGTGACTGGGGTCGTGGCGCAGCTCTATGAAGCCACGCGCCACGTCGACCGCGCGGATTTCAGCCATCGCATTCCTGTGAAGTCGCGGGACCAGTTGGCGCAATTGGCGATCTCATTCAACTCGATGACCGCGTCAATCGAGAAGCTGATTGCCGAGCAAAAAGAAAAGCAGCGCATGGAAAACGAACTCGCCATTGCGCAGGAAGTCCAAGCGCAACTGTTTCCCCGCCAGACCTCAGAAATCGAATCGCTCGAGGTGCATGGATTTTGCCGGCCTGCTCGCACGGTCAGCGGGGACTACTACGACTTTCTTGCCGCAAGTTCACACAAGATGATCCTCGCAGTAGGCGATATCAGTGGGAAGGGAATTTCCGCAGCCTTGTTGATGGCAACCATTCACTCGGCGGTGCGCGCCTACAGCGTGGAGAGTTTGCCGCAGATCCGCGAGCCCGTAGCGGTGGGCGCGGTTGCGGGATCCGGCCGACTCATGTCCACGTGGCCGGACGGCATTGATGTTTCTCCTTCGGCTCTTCTGAGCCTGCTGAATCATCAACTCTATGAAAGTACTCCGCCTGAAAAATACGCCACGCTGTTCCTCGGAGTCTATGATGGACGCTCGCGCCGCATGACCTACAGCAATGGCGGGCATCTGCCGCCCATTCTGATTTCGGAAGATGGCGCAGTTCGCAAGCTGGAAGCGGGTGGAACGGTGGTGGGGCTGTTCGACAACATGTGCTACGAGGAAGGCGCCGTCGACATGCGGCCCGGCGAGGTTTTCGTCGCCTACAGCGACGGTGTAACCGAACCAGAAAATGATTTCGGCGAGTTCGGCGAGGCCCGGCTGACCGAACTGGTTCGCCAAAATCGACAACGGCCGTTAACCGAAATTACTCACATCGTGACGACGGCAGTGGATGACTGGATCGGCGACAAAGAGCAGCCCGACGATGTCACGCTGGTGCTGGCGCGAGCACGATAGACATCTGCGATCAAAACGGGGCAATTCCCGCCTCTCTAATACCTGGGCACGATGGCCACCCGCGCCGTCACGATGTTGTTCCGGAGCAGGCCGCCGACGATCAATGGACCGATGGGAGTCGAGACAATTCCGCGAACGTCGCTGTGGGCATCATTGGTTTGATCTGTAAGTTCTTCCCACTTGTTTGCGCGAACGTCGTAGGAGAAAGTCACCGTCGAAAACGAGACTGGCTTCCCCTCAGAATCCAGTCCCCTGTAGTTGTGAACGCTAGCCGATCCACCCGAAAACAGAATCTGGCGATCTTTCTCCCGGGCTCCGGCCACAATGCCGAAACGGGCTTTTCCAGGATGCGGGGGAAGTTTGACCCACTCAATTTTATTGGGATCCTTCTTGTCGATCCTGCCCATCCAGCATTCATCTGAGGGGACATAATTCGCGCCGCTGCCTGAGTTCTTCTTTGCGCCATCCACGAACACGATGGTGCTGTCCCCCAATCCTCCGGCCGACCCGAACACAGCTGTTCCAGGAAAGGGAGTAGCCTGACTCCAGCTGTTCTTTTGCAGATCGTAAACCTGGACGCTATTCACAGGCCCGTTTTTCGATCGTCCACCGACGATGTAAACGAAGCGATCGTGATTAATGCCGATTACCGTACTATCGACGCCAACAGGCATGTCGGTGCCGCGATACCATCTCTGCATGCTTGGCACATAGATGTTCACGTCAGGAACCGTGAACTCATTGCCGTGTCCGTCGAGCAGAAATCCTCCAAAAACGAAAATCTTGTCTTTCGCGCTGGTGGCAGAGGCGCCCAGTCGGCCACCAACGCCCGGGACAGGTGGAGCGGAGCTCCATTTGGCCGATGTGAGACGCAGAATGTAAACCTTGTTGCTGACGTCATCCCATGTTTGCTTTGGACCAATCCCCATCAGAGAAACGACTTCGAGACCGTTGCGCAGCGTGGTTACCGCATTACTGGTGACGGCGGCAGGCATGAGAGGGATTTTCGACTCCAAATCGGCGGGCCAAACCGAAACAACACACAGGGTGGGAAGTAAGACGGGAACCAATGAGACCAGAAGCTTCTTCATGCCTGAGATATTACGTCCTCCAGCCGGACGGGGGCAAAGTGGACACTTTAACTGATCCGGCCTTGGCGGGCGGCGTGAATAAAATCCGTGTAGGCGGGAGTCTTGCCCGTCTCGCGCATATGGCTGGCAATCTGTCCGCGATGATAGGCCGAATGCATCATGACATGGGTCAAGACATCTGTGATCGTGCTTGTCCACGGTTCGCCCTTGCTGTTCTTGTAAGAGATGGCCGCGGTCAGATCGGCGTCCTTTTTCTGCTCCAGATATTCGCGCCAACGGCGACCGATCTCGGGTATTTGTGTCGCGCAAAGCTCCAAGCTGACGTTGGGCCACACCGGAGAGCTCGGCTGCTGCTGCTGCAGGCGTTCCAGCCAGAGGCGTTCGGCGGAAAGGATGTGCCCCAGTAACTGCAGGGAGCGCTCATCTGCGCCGGCGCCACGAATTGCAGCCAGCACCTCGCTATTGGCCCATTCATCATAGGAAAACTGTCGAAGATAGTCGGCGACAGTCATGATAGAACTCCAACAAGGTTGCACTTCTTCCCACTCAAGCAAAAACGGGCTCGAATGGGCCACTCATTCCCGTGCAATCCTACTGCGCTCGAAATGGCAACAGTTGATTTTACTGCAGAGTTGCCTAGAAGGCGCCGCCACCACCGCCACCAAATCCGCCGCCGGAGAATCCGCCACCACCGCCGAATCCGCCTCCACTCCATCCCGAACCGGTGGAACTGGCTCGTGGCGCCGACACAAAGACCTGGTGCATATCCGTGGCCATGCTGTGCATGGAACTGGAAAATAAAATCGGATTGAACATCATTCCGGGATAGTAGCCCCCAGGCGCGACGTACCAACTGGGAGGATCTTTCACAATTCCGGCGAATGCCTGCGCCCAATGATGCTCTACTCCCAGCGCCATGGCGTAAGGAAGATATTTTTCAAACGTGGTCGGCGGCATGACTTTGAGGCGTTCGCCATCCACGCGATTCATGAACTCCTGAAATCCGAGCACAGCCACGCGAGCGCGGCTGCCCTTCACGGTTTTCGCCGTCATCACCCGCGCGAACAGCCACCAGATCAGCAGCGAGATCGCAACGCAGGCAATCAGCAGCGGAATCGAGTCGAAGAAATTGCACCAACCCATGTACTGGATGATCGCGAAAGGAATAAGGATGGCGATTCCGGCAGCGATGCTGTATCCGTTGGCCGATTCGGGATCGAGCAGGTACATGCCTTTCGTCTTCAACTCTGACATGATGTCTTCACGAATCACCGGCACAGCTGTATAGAAGCGATTCCTGAGATCGGAAAGCCGCGTCTGCTGACCTCCGGCGAAAACGTTCTCGAGCATCACGCGCTCATGCGGAGCCAGATCGTTGGCCCACTGGTCCTGCGGCTTCAGCAAATGAAAGATGTAATCCTTGTGGGTGAACAGCAGACCTTTGTCGGCGGTTTCTTCGATCTTGATGTATCCGCGCACGGCAAGATCGACCATGGTCGATGTAATGTCGCGAGGATGAATTTCGTCTTCGAGCAGCGTGCCTGCTTCGGCCGGGGATATGCCGGCGGGCGGCTCATACATTGGTGCAACCGACATGCCGGGGTCGGGATCGCGCCCCATCGTCCACCACAGAGAAAACATCACGATAAGCGTGACCAGAGGAAGAAACACAACGGGATTGCCACCCAGAAACCATAAGAAACGCGTAAAACCGCTGGGTTCGGCAAGAATTCCCTTTGGGATGTAGATGTCGATGGTGAGGCCGCCGCGCATAGGGAGCGAATTATTGGTCTCGAAACTAGCGTCCGCGCCTTCGACCGCGGCGGTTGCGTCGCGCTCCGCCGACCCGTAGACGCCGGTGAATGCCTGTACTCTGAGCGAACCGGCCGCGTTGTCAGGGAAGTGTACAGTGGCGGAGGCGTGCTCGATGGGCACCGGCCAGTCGTTGCCGGTCACATTCCAATAGAATTCGTCGTGGCTGTCGAAAAAGCGAGTTCCATTCCGGACTGCGTACGTAATGACCACGGTTCGGGTGGCATCGACGGCGCCCGGAATGTAAATCTTCAGATTGCGTTCGCCACGGGAAACAGAAGAGTCGTATTTGAGCTTGTCCTGAGCGTCGGTGACGCTGATGACATGGAGATATAGCTTGTAGGTCGTTCCATCCGGCCCGGGATATTCGATGGGAATCTGGCGATAAATGCCGTGCCATTGGCCGACAAAGACCAGGGTGATGCGTTCGGTGACGAAGGCGCTCCCGTCTTTTTCGACGTCGATGTCGTCATGGAAATCACTGATTCGCCAGGAACGCGCCTGCGCGATGGCTGAGAAAACGACAACAACGGCAAGGATGGCACAAAGATGCGACTTGCTTCTTTTTGCGCCATGGATAGCAGCCGTCGCGAGGATCTTCTCCTCCGCAGGAAATGCGCTCATCGGCTAGAACTTAACCTGAACAGGCTCGCGGTCGGCCGCTGCTGCCTCGAAGAACTGCCGCTGCGTGAAGCCAAACGTTCCCGCGATCAGGTTCGTGGGGAAAGCTTGAATCTTGGTGTTCAGATCACGCACAACCGCGTTGTAATATCGGCGCGCGTTCTGAATCGCATCTTCAATCTCGTTGAGCGAGCCCTGAAGTTGCGTGAACTCCTCCGAGGCTTTGAGTTGGGGATAATTCTCGGCGACGGCGAACAAAGTTTTCAGCGCGCCGGTGAGCTGATTCTCGGCCGCCGCTTTGTCCGCCGGAGTCGTGGCCTGCATGGCCAGCGAGCGGAATTTCGCAATATCTTCAAACGTTCCCTTTTCGTGAGTGGCGTAGCCCTTCACGGTTTCAACGAGGTTCGGGATCAGGTCGTGGCGCCGCTTGAGCTGCACGTCGATATCGGACCAAGCCGAGTCGCAACGCACGCGCAGTTGCACCAGGCCGTTATACATCAGCATCACCGCGATCGCGATAAGGACGATGATGCCGAGCACGATGTAGCCGCCCATAATGAAAGCGCCTCCTTTCCGCCAGAATGAGGCCTCTCTACAGAATAATCAAAAATTCAATGGGACGTTATCACAGAAGCGTTCCCCTACAAAGCAGGTTTTGATCGGGGAAGCTCAATTCGGACCAAAAGCAGTCATGTCTTAAATTCGCAAATCATTAAGAATGCGAAGAAACGCAACGGTTTTCGTTCATCTATATTATTGGGCGCGGGGATTTTCCGCGTCCAATATTTCTTGTTTCTCCATCTCAACCACTGCGACCCACTGCCCCTTATGCGTTTCCGAGAAAACGATTCGTCCGCCGAGAATCTGTGCCGCAGTCTGGGGCGGCAGATCGCGATGATAGCTGAAAAATCGGCGCTTCCATGCCTGCCAGTGGGCAAAAACTGAGGCCCTCCATTCGCTGGGGTGGGATGATGCCATCCAGCGCTCGAGCAGCGGATATCCCGGTTCATATTTGGTAGAGAAAACAAGCGCGACGTCAAAGTGATCGCGGAAATCCGCAGACGAGATTACCTGTTCTGCTGAGAAGTCCTCGATTTGTACAACCTGCACCGGGCGTGTCACATAGCCGAGCCAGGGACGCGCGAGTTCATCCGATGCCGGCCACGCTGTCAAAACATGCGCCATGGGATAGCGTGCCTCCAGAAAGCGCTCAGCGTCCTGGTGCAGGATGATGTAATCGCGATAAGCCAGATTGTCCTCGGGAGCGAATCCGTAGGGAGGGTTCCAATACCATGCAATTACGAATGCGATCGCGGTCACGGCGATGGCCGAACGCCAGTAGAGCATGCGCCGTCGCAGAGTCGAAGCAGCCAGAATGATCACCAGGGGGACCGCGGGCAGCATGTAGCGAGCCAGCACCGCTCCGCCGATTAAGGCCATCGCCACGACATAGGCGGCGATCACGACGAAGAAAGTTATCTGTATCGGAATGGCGATGCGCAGGCGTTCGCTGCCTTCATCTTTCACAGGCGGAAGAAGGATGGCCAAGAGCATGCCAAGCGTAAGCAGCCAAAGGTGCATGTATCCGAATGTCTGCCAGAGCCGTAGCGCGAGGGCGAGGAGGAAGCGAAGCGGGGTCAGAGTCGCCGCCACGTTGAAGCGAAAAAATTCTGGATTACCGAAAACGTATCCGGTACGGAGGTAGTGATAGGAGTACCAGGCAGTCAGCGGAATGAGCGGGATCAAGAGGGCAAATCGTCGGCCCGAGCTTGTCGGGCCTCGCTCGACCGGAGAGCCGGGAGTTGCGGCCCCGCCATAGACGCCATTCATCCCGTTTATCCCGGCGCGGTGACTGACCCGTGGCAGGATCTCACGAAGAAGCTCCCAACCAGCCAACGCCAGCGGGGCAATGATCGCGGTTTCTTTCGCCAGCACCGCGAGAGAAAACCAGGCGGCAACAGCGAATGGCCGATTTTCCAGATAGGCGAATAAGCCCCACCATATCAGTCCAGCCGCCGCCAAATCGACCTGCGCCAGCGAACTCTGTGCGTAGAACACTGGATACACAGCCGTACACACAGTGGTGGCAACTGCCACTTCGATGTTGGCGGCGCATTCAGCCAGACGGAACAATCCCAAAAGAGAGAATGCCGCTACCAGCAACATCGCGGATCGCGTCACCATGGGGGCGTACCCAGAGCATTTCCACCACAAGGCAAGCCAGGCCATAACCAACGGGGGGTGAGCGTTGGAAGCCGTAGTATGTGGAATCAGGCTGGCGTGTAGCAGAAGGTCGCGCGCGGCCGGAACGTAGTATCCGGCTTCATCCCAGAAATAAGGAAGGTGCAGCAACGGCACGTGCAGCAGGAAAATCGCAATGAAAAGAAGTGCAAAGACCAGGGAGGGCTGACGGACCAAATCCGAAATCCGCCACGGATTATTACGAATTTTCGTGGATGCGAGAGCCATCTTCAAATTTGTTTCATGCAAATTCGTTTGATACGTGGCAATCCACGAAATGCGCGGCTAGGACCTCAGAGGTTAATGCACTGGTCCGTGCGGGGCCATGCGCGGATCGAGTTTAATCTCGCCGAAAGCGGTCTCGTAGCCGGCCACATTCTGCTGCAACAATCCAAGTAAGGCCTTGGCTTGTTGCGGGCTGAGATAAATCCCCTGAAAATTGCGTATCTCGACCTGAGTTTCGCTCTGCTGCTGGAGCGTGCCGAAAACCAGAAAAAAGTCCCAGATGTTGACCCGCATCTGCACGCTGTTGGCATAGTTTTCCCGATACTCACTGGCGTTGGTTAGCTTCACGTTCGGTTGCGTTGGTAGAGTCATACGCTTGGAAGTGTAAATGAGAACAGTGCGCAAGCGCGATTCTCACGACGAAGACACAGAGTGATAAGAAGTTGTTTCCTAACGTTCTTCGCCGGGTCTCTGCGTCCCGTGGGGAGAATGCCTTAGGTGACAAAATCTGTCATCGTGATGATGGTTTGCGGCTAGCTCGAACTTGATGGTTACTGTGCGAAACCGCATTCTTAAGGCTTATTTGGACTGAAAACAAAGGAGTTTGTCGCGTGAGATGCGTTACTTTGGGAAGTGCCTTTTGGCGGGCAAAATGCGATAAAGTGAATGCGTCCTGCCGGTACGCAAGACATGCTTATGACCCAGAACAACGATCACGCGATGATGGAAGAAGTCGTTCTTCCGGAGCATCTGCTCCCCCTCGGTTCGGTGTTGGGGGAAGGGGTGAGCCCGCTGGACCTGTGCATGGTCCTGGCCAAGATTTTCCGCGTGCAGTACAACGAAGTTGCGCTTTTGCGGTTGGAAAAAGGCCTGCTGCGCTTTGTCTTTCCGGAACATCTGCGGACCACGGGTGCGATTCCGCTTTCGAGCAAGGCGGTCGCGGCCCATACGGCTCTGAGCAAGAAAGCGGAGATCTTCAACAATTTCGCCCGCGTGAAGCACGCCAGCATCTTCGAAACCATCAAGCCTGAATCGGGCGATTCCGGCGAAGAGATGGCGCCGCCGGCTCCTATTCAGAAGCTGATGTCGGTTCCAGTCATGGACGCCAAATCGAACGTTGTAGGCGTGATCCAGATTTCGCGCAAGGGACTGGACGCGAAGCTGGCGCAGGATTTCAGCCGCGAAGACCTGCATGATCTGGAGATAGCCGCCGGATTGATTGCGACAGCACCAGCGCTACTGGCAAGTTAGGCCAAATTGCACTGTGCGGGGGTCAGAGCGCGGTGACTGCCCGCTCAAGCCCGCGATCTTGCCGCATGCTTCAGCTCAAACTGCCTAGCGAAGGACTCCGACTTACCTTTCGGAATACTCAACGAGTTCCACTCGGGACCGCGGAAGTGCTTGGCCAGTAAGACAATCTGATTGACATGCCCTGCATAATGCAACAACTGACGCGAGATGGCCTGCACGACCGTGTGCTCGCGACCGGCGATGGTTACCGTGCGCAGGAGGTCAGCGGCGGTGAGGGGTGTTACCGCGTCGAATACGCATCTCCAGCCTTCCTCCCACCACTGCATAACTTCTACGCGAGTCGTGCCAGGATCGATCTCGAACTCACGATCGCGGTGTCGATCTGGCTTTTCGCCGTCACTGGTCAGAAAATTCGTCCAGCGCGATCGCATGTTGCCAGCCATGTGCTTGATCAGAATAGCGATGCTGTTTGCGTCGGGATCGATCGAGCGAAAGATGTCGGCGTCGCTGGTTTGCGTCAGGGCCTCTTCCGCCAGCTTCTTATAACTCCGGAGGTTGTTCAGCGCATCGGCGAGATAGGCAGTACCAACGTCTTCCTGAGACATGGGGCTCTCCCGTCTAGTTATTTTTCCCTCACCGGCATTCGCAGATCCGCTCCCGTCATTTCTTTCGGCTCGTCGAGGCCGAGCATTCCGAGAATGGTTGGCGAGATGTCACGCAGGGAGCCGTTCGGCTTCAGCGTGAACTGTTTCGAATTTTCTGAGACGACGATGAAGGGCACTGGGTTCGTGGTGTGCGCGGTGTGCGGGCCTCCGGTCGCGGGGTCGATCATCAATTCGGCGTTGCCGTGATCGGCGGTAATGAGCATCGCACCGCCTTTGGCGCGAACGGCCGCTTCGATGCGGCCGAGGCAGGAATCGACCGTTTCGACGGCTTCGATCGTTGGCTCGATCTTGCCGGAGTGGCCGACCATATCGGCGTTGGCGAAGTTCACGATTATGACGTCAAATGTGCCGTCTTCAGTGGCTTTGACAACGGCGTGAGCAATTCCCGCGGCGCTCATTTCCGGCTTGAGATCGTACGTCGCTACTTTCGGGGATGGCACGAGAATGCGGTCCTCGCCAGGAAATGGCTGCTCGACGCCGCCGTTGAAAAAATATGTCACGTGCGCGTATTTTTCGGTTTCGGCGACGCGTAGATTGCGCATGCGCTGATTGCCCATGACATTGGCAAGAATGTTCGCCATCGACTCGGGAGGAATGACGACCGGCAGGCTGAAGTTCTTGTCATATTGCGTCATGCAGACGTAGTGCAGATTCTTGGGCACGCGATCGCGGGGAATTGTGGAATCGAGATCGGCCGCGCCGGGCAGATCGGTGCCGGCTTTATTGTTTAGGCCGCTGTTGCGGGTGAGAGCGCGGGTGATCTGGCGAACGCGGTCGGCGCGGAAATTGAAGCAGATGCAGGCATCGTCGTCACGAATCGTGGCCAACGGTTCACCGCGATTGTCGGTGCAGACGAAAGGCACGACGAACTCGTCGGTCACTGCTTTGTTGTACGAATCCTTCATTCCCTGCACGGGATCGGATTTCCTGCCACCTTCCGCATCGGCAAAGACCATGGCGTTGTACGCCTTTGCGATGCGCTCCCAGCGGCGGTCCCGGTCCATGGCGTAGTAGCGGCCATTGACGGTGGCGATTTTGCCGCAGTTGTATTCGCGCATCTTCTGCTGTAGTTGTTCGAGATATCCGGCGCCGTTTGTGGGCAAGGTGTCGCGGCCATCCATGAAGGCATGGACAAAGACGCGCTCGAGGCCATTTTGTTTCGCCATTTTCAGCAAGGCGTAAAGATGCACCTGCTGAGAGTGGACACCGCCATCGGAGACGAGGCCAAACAGATGCAACCGGCGCTCGCCGGTTCGCGCGTGCTTCATGGCCTCGAGCAGCACGGGATGCTCGAACAGTTCGCCGTTCTGGATCATCAGCTCGATGCGGGTGATGTCCATGTGCACGATGCGCCCGGCGCCGATATTGAGATGGCCGACCTCGCTGTTGCCCATTTGTCCCTCGGGCAGTCCGACATAAGGTCCGCTGGTATGAATGAGGGTGTTGGGATAGTCGCGCAGCAGGCGGTCGTATGTCGGCTTGCGGGCGAGCGCAATAGCGTTGGCCTTGGTTTCGGCACGATATCCCCAGCCGTCGAGGATGATGAGAATAAGCGGTTTAGGACGGGACAAGTTCAGCTCCTGGCTGCTGGCTACTTCAAAAGAGTCCGCCACGGATGAACGCGGATGAAGACGGATCCCTCATAAGAAGTATCTATTGAGTAAGCCGAACGGGACTGTGATCCTGGGCACAAGCCCGGCGCGGTCTCTGGTTCACTTCTGGGGCCCGACGGTCTGACCGGTGCGCTCCATGGCCGCCCCAACTGCGCGCTCAATTCGTGGGTACATCAACTGCATGGATTCAGCGGTGACCGCGGGCATCTCGTGAAGAAACTTCTGGCCGGTCGGTGACGAATAAAATGCAATCAGGCCGTTGATATCGGTTCTTGTGAAGTGCTTCTGATAGACCGGAATCATGTCATTGAGAATGTCATCCAGAGGGAAGTTCTTGACGAATTCATCGGATTGCCGCTGGGCGCGCGCCAGATCGGCGTCGGTCATTTCGGGATGCGCCTTTTTCAATTCCTGCTGGCTGAAGGTTCGCATCTGAGCGTAAACCTGTTGCATGACCTGACGCATCTGCTCGCGGCTCGCCATCACGTCAAATAACTTGCGCACGTCTTCGCGCGAAGCAGCGTCAGGAGCAACGTCGACGGTGACCTGGGCTATTGCTGTCAATGGCAGGCACAACAATGTGACCGCGATGAACGATTTCCATGTCATAGAGTCCCTCCTGCCAAGTCAGTCCATCATATCGGAACGGGAGTCATCTTTATGATTGGCGAACTAGAATCCCATAGTGTCATCGGCTGACGGGCCGTAAGTTGCCGGCAAGGGCTTGTCGTTCAGGCGAAGATAGACGCCGAGTTGCGCGCGATGGTGCACCAGATGATTCAGGAACATCTGCCGATAGGCAAGAAAGCGTGATCCGCTAAAGATCGGCTTGCCTTGAAAGCTCAGTTTCCAGCTTTGCTTCCAGGCTTCGTCAGGAGTGTTGCGGAGTGCGTAACGGACTTTCGCCGCTCCGTCTTCGAACGCCTTTACCAGTTGTTCGGCAGATTCGAACGCTAGGGGCGTGAACGACCGGTTGCTGAAATCGAGTTCGGGCGTCGTCAGGACGGTGACTCCGAATTCCGGCAATTGCGCGACGTGCGGCGCAAGTTTGCCCAGCGGCATCGACTTGGCATGCGGCTTGAAATCAGCCTTGATGGGAACGCGTTCCAGCGTGGCCCGCGTTTTCTTGGTTTCTTCGTCGAACTCAGAGAGAAATAGATCGCTGATCATGAGTCCTCCTCAGACTGTCTTCTGTCCTCGAATCGAGGGGATGTTCATAAGCGTATCATTTTCGCTGAGGGAAGTTTTACAGGCGGAGTTCCGTTCGAACGCAAGGCTTAGCTGCCGGACAAACCCGAACTGATAAAATCAACACGAATGGCGGGATTGCCCCAACTGATCCAGATTGAGCTCAGCCCTCCGCCGCGGGCGCCAAAGCCACGGTGGCTGCGGGCGAAGGCTCCGGTCGGCGACAACTTCCATAACCTCAAACGGCTGGCTCGTGGTCTTGGGTTGCACACCGTGTGCGAGTCGGCGCAGTGTCCTAACATCGGCGAATGCTGGAATCACAAGACCGCGACGTTCATGCTGTTGGGCGATATCTGCACCCGCCGTTGTGGATTTTGTGCGGTGCCAAAAGGCCGCCCGCAGCCAATCGACTGGGATGAGCCTCGACGCGTGGCCGAAGCCGTCGCCATGCTCGGCTTGAAACATGCGGTCGTCACCAGCGTGAATCGCGATGACGACAACATTGGCGGCGCGAAAATTTTTGCCGAGACCATTCGCCAGATTCGCGAACTGGCCGCAGATTGCCGGGTTGAGGTGCTGATCCCGGATTTTCAGGGACTCGAAGAAGCTCTGCGTATCGTGCTCGACGCCCAACCTGACGTGCTCAATCACAATACTGAAACCGTGCCGCGGCTGTATCGTGCCGTCCGCTCCGGAGCCCGTTACGAACGCACGCTGGCCCTGCTGAAAAATGCGAAGAAGATCTCACCCGGAATGGTCACGAAAAGCGGGGTGATGGTAGGACTCGGGGAATCGAGCGAGGAGCTAATCGAGGTTTTCCACGATCTAGGATCGCGTGGCGTTGACATTCTCACTATCGGGCAGTACCTTCGCCCTTCGAGAGATCATCTGCCGATTGCTCGCTTCTATGCACCGGAGGAGTTCGCGTATCTGCGGAATGAAGCGCTGCGCTTCGGTTTCCGCCATGTCGAGTCGGGTCCTCTGGTTCGATCCAGTTATCATGCGCATGAGCAGGCGGACGCTACGGCTTCGCAACGAACGGTGTTCTAGCTTGCCGGCGAGCCGGGTTTCTCTGCACAAAGCAGTAAGTCGAAGCTGTGGCTTCCACAATCGAGAAACCGGATCCCGCATTAATTTACCCTCCTTCTCGAAACGACGGGTTGATTGTCTACGAACCGACAGGGAGAAACAGATGAAACACTTACCGAGAACGGCGGCAATCATCGCCGGCATGGCTATCATGGCGGCGCTGGCGGCTAATGCCTACCAGGCAAGCCTGATTCCAAGTTCAGATTTGATCAACCCAGATGAACTGGTAAAGATCCTGCAATCCACAAAAGCTACCAAGCCGCTGATCCTCCAGGTTGGTCCGCACATCTTATATTTGCAGGCGCACATTCCCGGTGCAGAGTACATTGGCTCGGCATCGGACCCGCAAGGAGTGCAGCGACTGCGCACGCGAGTCCAATCCCTTTCACGGGGCGAGTTCATCGTCATCTATTGTGGATGCTGCCCTTGGAATCATTGTCCTAATGTCAAACCGGCACACGATGCCTTGCGCGAAATGGGATTCACCAAGGTGAAGGCGCTGTATATCGCAGAAAACTTCGGCGCGAACTGGGTAGTTCAGGGATATCCCACGGCAAAGGGAGAGTAAGAACTGGGTTTCGATTCCAATCGTTCGCGAGCGATCATCACAATCGGGGCGTTGTGCCTGATTGCCGGCGCCACGGTTTTCTTTCGGCATCACCGATCTGTAACGCCGAGCACGACGGGTGCGCGTTCATACGCTCCCGATTTTTCTTTGCCGCAGCTGTCTGGGCAGCAACTTGCGCTTTCCTCCTTTCGCGGAAAGGTTGTCTTGCTGGACTTCTGGGCGACATGGTGTGAGCCGTGCCGAGAAGAAATTCCTCACTTTGTCGATCTTCAGAACCTGTACCGCAACCAGGGTTTGCAGATTATTGGCGTTTCCATGGACGATGGACCGGAGCCAGTCCGAGATTTCTATCAGCAGTTCAAGATGAATTATCCCGTGGTCATGTGTACAGGCAAGGTTGCCGAAAGCTACGGCGGCGTCCTTGGGTTGCCAGTGGCATTCTTGATTGGGCGAGAAGGGCGCATTTATTTTAAGCACATCGGCGCGACAGAGTTGTCGGTTCTTGAGCAGGAGATCACGACGCTAGTTCACGGGAATGATGGTCAAGCCAATGCACATTAGTTTTCGAGGATAATGTGTTTGAGCATGAAAGACCCCGTATGTCTTCAGGAGCAATCGTGCAACCTGTTGTATGGGAGACTCATCTGAGATGGCACGGGCTTCCAGCAGGCAGTTGATTCGGCCTGCAGGTTACGCTATTCTTTTGTTACTTTTTCCGGCTGTCCCGCCGGAAAGGAACTGGGGGGAATCATGGAGTGGACAGCACCGGCTTTTGAGGAAGTTTGCCTGAACTGCGAGATCAATTCCTACGCCAGCGCGACGCTGTAAACAAAAAAAGCAGATTCCTCGCCGCAGAAGTCTGCGAATTATCCAGCCTGGGCAGTCACAAAGGTGGAATCTTGCGCGGGCAGCGGGATAACATTAGCGGCATGAGACAGCGTTCGCTCCAATGCGTCAGCAAGGGCGGTCGGAAATTCGGAAGTCAGCAGATTAATGTCGAGCTGAAGGTCGCGATCGGAATATAACCGGTACAGGGTGAGCGTTCCGCACGGGTGATTGCTCGAGGTGAGCAGTGTCAGGGCGACGGTCCAAACCGCGAGACCGTCGAGCGACCTCGAGAAGGCGACTTTGTTCCACCGAAACAAAGACGGGCCACGTCGCACAGGTTGAGAATCGTCAGCCACCCCATTGCTGCCAGGCGGCAGATCGACCGCCAATTCGAGGCTATCAAAATCGTTGCTGCTGAAAGCTGCGACGAGAATGCGTCTTACCTGGTCATAGTCGCGGGCGACCTTGAGCTCCTCGGTGGCGCGGCGGATGGCCAGATTATTCACGAATATCTGCGGCTGATTGAAAGTGCGATGAGCCACGCGGGCCAACTCCCCAAATTCGAGATAGCCGAGGTGCTGCACTCCGATCCAAATTCCAATTCCTAGCACTGCCAGCACCAATCCCAACGAACTTCCTGTCGGCCAGAGCAGAAACAGGCTGAGTAAGGCGAAGATGGCGGAGACACCGTACAGGACGATAACAACTTGCCGATGAGTAAGGCCATGTTCCAGCAGCTTGTGATGAATATGCTCGCGGTCGGCCGTAAACACCGGACGTCCGCTGATCAGCCGGCGCATGATCGAAAGGGCAGTTTCCAGAATCGGCAATCCGAAGGAAACGATGGGAATTGCGATGGCGACAATGGTTGGCGCTTTTTGCGCGCCAGCGAGAGCCAGCGCACTGAGAACAAAGCCGATGAACAGACTTCCCGAGTCGCCGAGAAAAATGGTTGCGGGATTAAAGTTATAGCGGAGAAAGCCCAGAATCGCGCCGGCGAGCGCGATCGTCATGACTGTAACCAGCGAAGGCCCGTTCAACAACGCCACAACAAATGCGACCAATGTCGAAAAAAGAGCCGAACCCGCTGCCAGTCCGTCCAGACCGTCAATCAGGTTAAAGGCATTGGTGATGGCTAAAACCCACAAGACCGTAAAAGGCAGCCCGATATACCAGGGCAAATCGCGATTACCGAAGAGCACGGGAATATTGACGATGCGCAGCCCGCCTAA
>JASHPL010000366.1 GCA_030038125.1 Candidatus Sulfotelmatobacter sp. | reverse complement strand
TGAAGTAATGCTTGATGAAGGCGATGCGCTCGCGGTCAACGGAGTCGACAAGATCATCGGCGGCTTCTGAAGTTTGGCCGTCGGCCATGGTGCGGCGGATCTTTTCCGCGCGCGGCGCATAGAGAAAGACGTGAAAGGCATCTGGATCTTCCCTCAGGAAAAAGGGGGCACCGCGCCCGACCACCACAGCGTTTCCTTCGCGCGCAATGCGATTCATGATGTCTTGCATCAGAATCATCATGCGATCGGTGTCAAAAACCTGGGCTCCTAACGGGGAGCTGCGTTCGTAGCTGCCGCGCCAGAAAGCCTTGGCAAAACGATGAAGACCGCTATCCATTCGTTCGTCGCAGCGCTTGACGGCAGAAGGATGGACATTGGCCAGGCGCGCAACTTCTTCGGTGAGCAGGAGGTCCCAGAGTTTCCATCCGAGTTGTTTCGCCAGCTGTTCGGCAATTGAGCCTCCACCGCAGCCGTACTCGCGTTCGATGGTGATGACCCGAAACATCCCACCGTTTAGTGTACTGCCATTCCCCCCGTAGGCTTGTGCTTTTTGATCAGGAAAACCGTCGGCACCATGAGCAGAATCGCCCACCCCAGATAGCGGAAGCAGTCAATATAAGACAACATTGTCGCTTGCCCGATCACGGATTGCTGAATCATTGCCCAGGGCACAGAAGAAGTGCCCGCGGGTGGTCCGCCGTGGCTTTGGACAAGTTGACCCAGCGCGTTCAGGCGGGCCTGCAAGGTGGGATTGTTCGCAGTTAGATGGCTCGAAAGGTAGTTCTGGTGCACTTGAGTCCGACGATCCAGCAGGGTGGTCACGACCGAGATTCCGACACTGCCGCCGACGTTGCGGGCCAGGTTCATCAACCCGGAAGCGGCGTTGTTCTTTTCCCGGGGCAAGAATGCGTAAGCCGCTGTGTTAATGGGCACGAACAAAAATGCCATGCCTGCCGCCTGATAGATACGAGCCGTCGTTACGGTATCGAAATCGATCTGCAGATCAAAATGCGTCATATGAAAGAGCGAAAAAGACAGCACCACCAGCCCGAAGAAGAGCAGCCAGCGGGGCGAATAGCGCGACAGCAGAAATCCCACCAACGGCAACAACGCCATGATTACGAAACCGCCGGGCATCAGGGCCAAGCCAGCCCGCTCGGCCGTCCATCCCATGAGAGTTTGCATGAACAGCGGGAGCAGCAGCGTGCTGCCCAGCAGGGCGAATCCGAGCATGAACATCAGCAGGTTGGAAATCCCAAATGTGCGATCGCGGAACAGGTGCAGATCGACGATGGGATCTTTGTTCCTCCACTCCCAGAAGATCACAAAAATCAGCGAGGCGACGCTGATCACCGAAAACCAAGTGATGAAGCTGGAGCCGAACCAATCATCACGCTGGCCCTTGTCCAGGACCACCTGCAGCGTTCCCAGACCCAGGGCAACAAAACTGAGACCAATATAGTCGATGTGTGTCTCACTGAGCTTGCGGCGGCGCAGATATGGCGGATCCTGAATCAGCCGCGAGGTAAGCAGAATCGAGATTATTCCGACCGGAATGTTGATGAAGAAAATCCAGCGCCAGGTGAAGTTATCGGTGATCCATCCCCCGAGGGTTGGACCGATCGCGGGCGCGGTGACCACAGCGATCCCATAAACGGCAAATGCCATGCCGCGCTTTGCCGGAGGAAACGTATCGGCCAGAATGGCCTGCTCGCTGGGTTGCAAACCGCCTCCCCCCGCGCCCTGAAGCACGCGGCAGAGAATGAGAATGGAGAGGTTGGGCGCAAGTCCACACAGGAACGAACTAATGGTGAACAGGGCCACGCAGCCCATGTAGAAGTTCTTGCGGCCGAGGACCGAGGAGAGCCAGCCGCTGAGAGGAAGGACGATCGCATTCGAAACCAGGTAGGAAGTCAGGATCCACGTGCTCTCGTCTACCCCGGCTGAAAGCCCGCCTGCGATGTGTGGCAGCGCAACATTGGCAATGGAAGTGTCGAGCACTTCCATAAAGGTCGCCAGCGTCACTGTTAAAGCGATGATCCAAGGATTAACCGCAGGACGCCAGGCCTCGTGATCCAGGGTGGCCGTGGCCGCACTCATTGACGAACCCAGACCTTGGGCTCAACCGACATGCCGGGACGCAAGGCGTGGTCCTTGTTCTGGCCCGGATCGAGCACAATCTTGACAGGAATGCGTTGCACGACTTTGACGTAGTTGCCGGTTGCGTTTTCGGGTGGAAGCAGGCTGAAGCGGGCCCCGCTGGCGCCGGCGATGCTGTTGACCTTGCCGGTGTAGCTGCGACCGTTGGCATCGACATGAATGGTGACAGGTTGCCCAATTCGCATGTCATGAAGCTGGGTTTCTTTGAAATTGGCGGTGACCCAAATGTCGTCAAGATTGATGACGTCCATCAACTGCTGTCCCGGCGAAACGTTCTGTCCGACCTCGACCGTGCGATTGCTGATGATGCCGTCGATAGGAGCACGAACTTTTGTGTAGTCCAGATTCAGAGCGGCTTGATCCAGAGCGGCCTTCTTGAGCTGCGCCTCGGCAAGAGCCTCGGCGGCGCGCGCCCGGGTAACCTGCATCTGCCGCGGAGCGGTGCTGGCGTAGCGATAACTCTCCTGCGCCTGAACCAACTTTCCTTCCGCCTGTGTCACCTGCTGCTGAGCGGCGGCGGCACTGGCGTGCGCGGCCTGGACGGCGGCCGCATCAGCCTGGGCAGCAGCGAGAGCCTGATCGTATTGCTGCTGAGAAATCTCCTGCTTTTCGACCAGTTGCTTGTATCGCACCAGATCACTTTGCGCTTTCGTGTTATTGGCTTCCGCCTCCTGCAATTGCGCCTTCGCAGCCTCGAACTGTTGCCTGGCAGCCTGAATACCGGCACGGGCGCTGTTCACGTCGGCCTGAGTCGAAGAGACCTGGGTGGTGGTGCTGACAGACGTGATAGGAACAGTAACTCCTGCGGCTTCGGCTGCGGCTTGAGCGTCTTCAAAATCTGCTCTAGCGCGATCGTACGCAACCTGGTAATCGGCGGGATCGATGTGGACTACTACAGTTCCAGACGCCACGTACTGATAGTCCTGGACATCGAGGCTGCTGACATGCCCAGAGATTCGCGCGCTAACCGAATTGATGTGGCCGTCGACCTGAGCGTCATCGGTGTCTTCATAGCTGGTGATATAACGGTAGACAAAAAATCCGACGACCAAAAGAACCAAAATGACGATGGCGACACCAATGCGAAATCCCTTGCTGCTGGCTCGTGACGGGCGGCGAAAATCCTCCTCCCCGGCGTGCACCGGTTTCGCAGGCTGCGAATGACCCAGCTCGACATCAGGACTTTGCGTCGTTTCTGCCATAACTTATGGATTGCCTTTCAAGTATTGCTTGACTCCGGCTTCAGCGTCGCCAATGGCCCGCGCGAGCTCGACCTTGGCCAGGTTATGAGCATACAAGCTCTCGATGTAGGTCTCGTGGGCGGTGGCCAAACTCTCCTGCGCTTCCACGACTTCCAGATTGTCGGTGACGCCGGCGGCGAAGCGGTCCCGAGCCTGGGTTAAAGTCTGCTGCGCCAGGTCGACGGAACTTTTCGCCACCTCGACCTGATCGGCCGCGGCTTTCAAATCGAGCAGCGCGGTGCGAACGTCATAATCGATCTGCCCCCGAAGATTGGAGAGTTGCGAGCGAGCCTGTTTCAGCTGAGACTCGGCTTCGAGCACATCACCGTGAACACGATTGCCCGGAAAAATCGGGATATTCAACCCTCCCGTCAACTGCCAGGTGGTTCCAGCTTGTCCGGGGTTCGTACCGATCTCACCCACATTGGCGCTCAAATCGAGGGAAGGATACCGTCCGGCGGATGCCGCCCTCATTGACAATTCCGCCGCGCGCACTTGTGCCTCGGCCGCCTGGAAATCGAACCTCGAGCTGTACGCCCGCTGCAAGTAAACCTCGAGGGGAAGTGGCGTAAGCTCCTGATACGGCGCCTTCTCGGTGAGAACAAACGGCTGGCCGGGAGGCAAACCGATGACCCGTGACACAGTCAGAGTCTGTTTGGCCAAATTATTACGCGAGACGATGAGCTGCTGCTGGCGAGTCTGCAATTCAACCTGGGCGCGCAGCGTATCGATTGCAGGACTGGTGCCTGCCTTCTGCTGATCGGCCGTTTTTGTGTAGAGCGCCTGTGCAGTCTTGACTTGGGCTTCAGCGGTATCGACCTGAGCGGCAGCGGCTATGGCTTGGAGGTAGGCGTTGCCTATGGCGAGCACGACGACTTCGCGAGCATCCTTGTAACTAAAATTGGCGGCCTTAAGATTTTCGGTTGAGGCCCGTTCCCGCTCGAGGTCTCCGAAATTGAACAGCGATTGGCTCAGCGAAACGCGGGCATCCAGATAGTTGAAGGCCGGCGTGACACTGGGAAATTTCGCGAGAGGCGCGCCCGGAGACGAAAAAAAAGGAGCGATTTTGCTGAATCCCAAAGCAGTAAAGCTCTCGGTCTCGACGTTCTCGATCACACCGCCATTCACATTGGGCAAGAGATTGCTGAGTTCCCGCCATCTCTGGCCGTGGGCTGTTTCGCTTTGATCCGAGGCCAAAAGCAACCCCAGATTGTATTGGAGGCCAAGATCGATGGCCGCTTTGAAGTCAATCTGCAGAACTTCGCCGGTTGGTTGGCCAACCGGTGCGCTACCTAGAAAAGGGCTCTGCGTACCCGGTAGAGATACGGTTGGAGCGGCGGAGCCCGCCCTCGTGGACTGGGCCCCACAAAAAGGCGCAGAAATAATTGTGATGCTGGCACAAAAAAATATTATGGGAACAAATTTCGATGGGCCCGGCATGCCTATATGAAAACGCCCGCACAAAGCCTGTACGAGCGAATGCGTGACTTCCTTTCTCGTCTATAGCATAAGCGCTTCAGTTTGATTCGCTTGCGACCAACTACGATGCAGAATGACGACGACAGTATGCCGCTCGCACGGGTGCGTCTCCATAATAAGACAAGAGTATGTGAACGAGGCGGGGTTGGAGAATTTCTCTCCGCAGGGCGAGTACCTTGGTACTTTGTGCAATTGAAGTTAGCCCAAGTAAGCTAACAGTGGAGAGCGGAATCTCATGCGGAAAGTGATCGCATCGACAGCTATCTTCTTTTTTACCGTCGTTGGATTGGTTTCGCTAGGAAAAGCCCAAAACGTAGCAGAAACTGTAGATTCGGGACGAAAAGTCATTGTACGCATCGCTCCTAGGTGTCCGGACCTGGCCCGCAGATTGCACATTCAGGGCACCGTCAAACTGGAGGCCATCGTCCGGCCAAACGGCACTGTAAAACAGACGCGCGCCCTCGGCGGAAACCCGGTGCTGGTGGACGCAGCCACCGAGGCCGTAAGCAAATGGAAGTTTGAGAACGGCCCGAACGAAACCAAAGAAGTCATTCAACTAATGTTCGTCGCGCAATGAGGTAGTACAAAGCGAGGAAAGCCAACCCCACGCAATGTCAGCTGAATCAGCCAGAGCGGCAAAGGCTCGAAGCGAGCGGCGACAACGCCGGCATGCTCGCTATCGGGTTGAATTTCCTGTGATTCTGACGCTACTGGCACAGGGCGAGCGGCAGCGCTTCCAGGCCCATTGCCGGGATCTGTCGGCGGCGGGAATCGGGATGTTGATTGCAGAGGAGCTCACGCCTGGCGAAGTTGCGGCGCTGAGCTTCTCGCTGCCAGGTTCGCCGGACCCCTGGGAGGTCCGAGCAGTTCTTCGGCATCGACGTGGGTATCACTACGGATTCGAGTTTCTTTCGCTGAACGATGAGCAAGGCAGGATCCTCGGCCGCTACTTACCCACTCTGGAGCGCGAGGACAGCGACTTTGGGACGGCAATGAGGCGGGAATAATTGCGACCTGTGACTTAGGTCATCTTGAACAAAGATGACCTGGCAGTCCAAGCTAGAAGCCAGACTTTACGAACGGAATCAGTGTATTTCATGAGCACGGCGACGGGTACCGACTGGACTCGCATATTATCGGATCCGGACCTGGTCCGGCAGGTGGGAAAGCTGCTGCAAGCGTATCGCGAAGCTCCGCCTGAGAAACGGGAAGAGGCTTTGCTCGCGGCCATGCGCGAAGTCAAGGCCGAAGCAGCCAAGGGCGGAAACGTGTCCTCGGCCGCGGGCGGTTTCTCGGCCCCCCAGCCGGTTGCAACTCCTGCTTCTGAAACCCCTCCATTCGAGCCCGATCTGTTCAGCCCGAGCTGGGGCACGGATCGGCGCAAGCATCCGCGAATCAAGTGTTTCGTAGCGGTCGAAATCCGGATCGACGATCAGGCAACGCCACTTTGGGGAAATCTCTCCAACACCAGCGTTGGAGGATGTCTGGTCGAGATTGCCACCCCCGTGGAGCCGGGATGCAAGGTTGAGGTAGGACTGTGGCTTGCGAACGGCAAGATCTGGGTGAAAGGCTTTGCCTTGAACGGAGTCGTCATTCGCAGCGGCCGCACGGCAGGAATACGCGTGCGTTTCGACGCGCTAACACCGGCGGAGCGCGACAGTTTGCGGCAATTCCTCAAATTTGTGCAGGACACGACTCGAGCCTCGCAGAGCGAGAGAACGTACCTGCAACTGCTGAAGTAAATCCTCGAATCCACTCCGCATTTTCACGGCGATTTTTCTGCCTGTGAGTTTTTCACCGACCTTTGATCCACGCCCGCACGAGAAATTGATACACTTTGAACATACGAACCTTTTCTGTTGTTGGGGACTCTAAGGGGTAGAGCGCGTCAGATGTGACGCATTTTCGTGATCCGCAAGGAGTTGAGTCTCATGGCAGTCAGTGAGCAAGTCATAGCCACCGCACAGCAGTTGGACACGCTTTCCATCAATACCATTCGAACTCTTGCGATCGACGCAGTGCAACAGGCGAACTCCGGCCATCCGGGAGCGCCGATGGGATTGGCGCCGGTCGCATATTGTTTGTGGCAAGAATTTCTACGCTACGATCCCGCCGACCCAACCTGGATGAATCGCGACCGTTTTGTGCTCTCGAATGGGCACGCTTCCATGCTGCTTTATGCTCTGCTCTACCTGGCCGAAGTGAGGCAAGTGAACGAGCACGGCGAGATCACGAAGGAATTAGCGATATCTCTGGAGGAGATCAAACGGTTCCGACAATTGGGAAGCCGCACTCCGGGACATCCTGAATCTCACCTCGCTTCCGGGATCGAAACCACAACCGGCCCGCTCGGGCAAGGCTTGGGGAACAGCGTGGGAATGGCGATTGGATCAAAGTGGATGGCGGCAACCTTCAATCGTCCCGGGTTCGAGATTTTCGACTACAACGTTTACGCGATCTGCAGCGATGGCGATCTGATGGAAGGGATCGGAGGCGAGGCGGCTTCGTTGGCCGGCCATCTCAAACTTTCCAACCTCTGCTGGATCTACGATCATAATTCCGTCACGCTGGATGGCCCGGCATCGTGGTCGTTCAGCGAAGATGTGGCAACGCGATTTATGGGCTACGAATGGAACGTAACACGGGTGGTGGATGCAAATGATCTGGAAATGTTGGCCCGAGCCTTCCACGTGTTTCAGAACACACACGATCGGCCCACCCTGATTATTGTAGACAGTCACATCGGCTACGGTTCGCCTCATAGACAGGATACGAACGCGGCTCATGGCGAGCCTTTGGGCGAAGAAGAAGTTCGGCTGACCAAGAAATTCTATGGCTGGCCGGAAGACGCGAAGTTTCTGGTGCCGGATGGCGTGCGCGAACACTTCCGCGAGGGCGTCGGTAAGCGCGGACGCGATCTGCACGGAGAATGGTCGAAGACCTTTGCGGAGTACTCGCAGAAGTTCCCGGAACTTGCGGAACGGCTGCACCATATGCAAAGTCGCGAGTTACCAGCTGGTTGGGACAAGAATTTACCTGTGTTTCCTGCCGATGCAAAAGGCGTTGCCACGCGCGAAAGCTCGGCGAAAGTGCTGAATGCTCTGGCGCAGAACATTCCCTGGCTGATCGGCGGGGCCGCGGATCTCGCGACCTCAAACAAGACGACTTTGAAATTTGAAGGAGCGGGATATTTCGACGCGAAGGACTATGCAGGGCGCAACCTTCATTTTGGCATTCGCGAGCACGTCATGGCTGCGAGCGTAAATGGGCTCATAGTGTCGAAGATTCGCGCTTTCGGTTCAACATTTTTTAATTTCAGCGACTACATGCGTCCGAGCATGCGGCTGGCGGCTTTGATGGAGATACCATCGATTTTCGTCTTCACGCATGACTCCATCGGCCTGGGAGAAGACGGCCCGACGCATCAACCCATTGAGCAACTGGCGTCGCTGCGTGCGATGCCGAACATGATCGTGCTTCGGCCGGGCGACGCGAATGAAGTCGTTGAAGCATGGAAGATCATTGCGCAATTGAAGCATACGCCGGTATCACTTGTATTGACGCGGCAGAACGTCCCGACGTTCGATCGCTCAAAATATGCTCCTGCGACGGGCGTGGCAAAGGGAGCGTATGTGCTGGCGGATTCGAGCGGGAAACCGGACGTGATCCTCATGGGCACGGGCAGTGAAGTTTCCCTCTGTATCGATGCGTACGAAAAATTGAAGTCCGAAGGAATCAAGGCCAGGGTGGTGAGCATGCCGTCTTGGGAGATTTTCGAGGAGCAAGACGCGGCGTATAAGGAAAGCGTGTTGCCGCGGGATGTAAAGGCGCGGGTGTCGGTAGAGATGGCCGCAACGTTGGGATGGGAGCGATACGTTGGTCCCAAGGGAAGAATGTTAGGAATGCACCGCTTTGGAGCCTCGGCGCCGCTGAAAGATGTCTTGAAGTTCTTCGGCTTTACGGTAGACCACGTCGTTGCTGAGGCGCGGGCGGCACTTTCGACGAATTAACAAACAAGAACAGAATTTGGAGAGATGACTATGCAACCAACGGGAGTTCTGGAAAGTTCAAAGGCGACGAAGAATCCACTCAAAGAATTGTTGAGCTATGGCCAGTCGATGTGGCTCGACTACATCCGGCGCGACCTGTTCACCACAGGAAAATTGAAACACATGATTGAAGAAGACGGGCTGAGGGGAATGACCTCGAACCCATCTATTTTCGAGAAGGCGATCGACGGTAGCTCGCTCTATGACGACATTTTGAAATCGCTGGCACAGCGCAAAGATCTTGATGCCACGGGCAAGTATGAGCAGATTGCCATTCGCGACATTCAAGCGGCGGCTGACACGCTGCGCCCAGTCTACGAAGAGTCAAAGTTCCGCGACGGATACGTGAGCCTGGAGGTTTCACCACTTCTGGCGCGCGAGACGCAGAAAACGATAGACGAGGCGCGCCGCCTATGGAAGACGGTGCAGCGCGATAATGTGATGATTAAAGTCCCGGGAACGGCAGAGGGAATTCCTGCGATCCGGCAATTGATCGGCGAGGGCATCAACATCAACGTGACGTTGCTCTTTGCCCAGGAAGTTTATGAAACGGTTGCGGAAGCGTATGTCGCGGGATTGGAGGACTTGGCCAAGCGCGGGGGAAATCTGAAGAAGATGGCCGGGGTCGCGAGCTTCTTTATCAGCCGTATCGATACGCTGGTCGATTCTCTGCTGAATGAAAAGCTAAAGACGGCCTCCTCCGATCCGGGTCAGCAAGCTCTGCTGAATAGCCTGCCAGGAAAGGTCGCGATTGCGAACGGAAAGCTGGCATATCAGCGCTATCAGAGGATCTTCAGCGGGCCGCGGTGGCAGTCGCTCGCAGAGAAGGGAGCGCACACACAGCGCGTTCTCTGGGCCAGCACCAGCACCAAAAATCCGAAGTATCGCGACGTGCTGTACGTCGAAGAACTGATCGGACCGGACACGGTGAACACGATGCCTCCGGCGACGATCGATGCCTTCCGCAATCATGGAATCGTGCGCAATACCCTGACGGAAGATGTGCCGGGAGCGCAGAAAGTGATGGACGATCTGGCACGCGCTGGAATTTCCATGAAACAGGCCACGGACAAGCTGACCGCTGACGGGGTCGAGCTGTTCGCCGAGGCGTTCGAAAAGTTGTTGGCCGCCGTTGCCAAGAACACGCAGCCTCAGAGCAAGTAGCCAAAAAGGAAGGCTAGGTGAAAGATTTAAACTTCCCTGCCCGCGGCCTGCCTTGCGCGTGTATCTTGGGAGCAATCTGAAATCAGGATTGGCGACCCTGAGTCGGCGATTGAGAAGGCTTTTTTAGAATCCCCACTTCCAGCAAAACCTGCCAGAAGTGGGGCACCCCGCGTTATCTCGCTGGAAGTGTAAGGAGCAAGCATGCAAATTGGCATGGTGGGTTTGGGCCGGATGGGTGCCAACATGACGCGCCGTCTGATGCGCAATGGACACCATGTCGTCGTTTCCGATCTCAGCCCAGACTCCGTGAAACATCTGACCGGCGAGGGCGCGACAGGATCGAGTTCCCTGGGGGACCTGGTTTCGAAACTCACTCCGCCGCGCGCGATCTGGATTATGGTCCCAGCAGGTGGAGCGACGGAACAGACCGTGCAGGAACTCTCGCAACAGCTGCAGGCCGGCGATACGATTATCGACGGGGGAAATTCGTACTTCAAAGATGACGTGCGCCGATCCCATAATCTGAGTCCCAAAGGCATTCACTACATCGATGTAGGAACGAGCGGAGGAGTGTGGGGACTGGAACGCGGCTATTGCATGATGATTGGCGGACCGAAGGAAGCGGTGGAGCGGCTCGATCCGATTTTCAAGACGCTCGCGCCGGGGAAAGGGGATATTTCGCGAACCCCGGGAAGGGAGAAACTCGGCGGCACGGCGGAAGAGGGGTACATCCACTGCGGGCCCTCGGGCGCCGGCCATTTTGTGAAGATGGTGCACAACGGAATCGAGTATGGCATTATGCAGGCTTACGCCGAGGGGTTCGATATTTTCAAGAATTCGACCAGCAAGCAGCTGCCGGAAGATATCCGCTATGATCTGAATCTGCCAGACATTGCGGAAGTGTGGCGGCGTGGCAGCGTCATCAGTTCCTGGCTGCTGGATCTAACGGCGATCGCGCTGACCGAAAATCCGACGCTTTCCGAATATGAGGGCTATGTGGAAGATTCAGGCGAAGGCCGTTGGACGATCCAAGCTGCGGTGGACGAAGCAGTTCCAGTGGATGTGCTGAGCGCCGCTCTTTTCGTACGTTTTCGCTCGCGACAACAGCATACTTTTGCAGAAAAGGTATTGTCGGCCATGCGCCAAAAGTTCGGCGGGCACGTCGAGCCGGGATCGGCTACGGCCAAGAAGAGCGCATAGATCGATCGAGCGTTGAAAAAAATCATTTGCAAAATGAGCGACGAGGTTTTGATTTATGGCTCAATTAGCAGAACAGCCAATGACCACATTGCCTCGGGTTGGTAAGCAGAGTGATCCCTGCATCATGGTGATTTTTGGCGCCGCCGGGGATTTGACGGGGCGAATGCTGATTCCGGCCCTCTACAACCTTGCCCGAGCTGGTCTGCTGTCGCACGAGTTTGCGGTGGTGGGAGTGGCGCGGGCACAGATCTCGGATGAGGACTTCCGCAAGCGAGTGTACGACGACGTAAAGACCTACTGCGGAGAGTGCGTCGAGGACGATCTGTGGCGATGGTTCAGCGGTTGTTTTTACTATTACACCGGCGACTTCAATAACAAGAATCTTTATCCTCAGCTCAAGGAATATCTGAATAAGGCCGACCAGGAACACAGAACGCAAGGAAATTTCCTGTACTACCTAGCCACCTCGCCCAACTTCTTTGGTGAGATTGTTGAGCAGTTGGCGGCATCGGGACTGATGGAGCAAAACAACGGACACTGGCGGCGAGTAGTTATCGAAAAACCGTTCGGACATGATCTGGAATCGGCCAGAAAACTCAACCAGCATCTTCTCAAAGTCGCGGACGAGACGCAGATCTATCGCATTGACCACTATCTCGGCAAAGAGACGGTGCAGAACATCCTGGCATTTCGTTTCGCCAACGGAATTTTCGAACCGGTGTGGAACCGGCGCTACATCGATCATGTGCAGATATCGGTGGCAGAAATGGTGGGTGTGGAGGGCCGTGGCGGATATTTCGATCAAGCCGGATCCCTGCGCGATATGGTGCCGAACCACATCATGCAACTGATCTCGCTCACCGCTATGGAGCCGCCGATCTCGTTCGATGCCAATGCGGTACGCGACGAGCAGGCAAAGATTCTGCACGCCATTCAGCCCCTGAGCGATGAAGAGGTACTGAGCCGGTCGGTGCGCGGGCAATATGGCGAAGGAGTGATCGATGACAAGCGCGTCCCGGCTTATCGCGGCGAACCCGACGTCCCGCCAGATTCGCGCACTGAAACCTTTGTAGCAATGAAACTGTTGATCGACAACTGGAGGTGGGCCGATGTTCCGTTCTATTTACGCACGGGAAAGCGTATGCCGGTACGCAATACCCATATCGTGATACAGTTTCGACGGGCGCCGTTCGTGCTATTTCGCGATACGGCGGTCGAGCACTTAATGCCGAACCAACTGGTGTTGCACATTCAGCCCGAAGAGGGCATTTCTCTGCAATTCGCTGCCAAAGTTCCCGGGCCGGTAATGCGGCTTGGAACAGTGGACATGAACTTCGAATATCAGGAATACTTTGGCAAGCAGCCCAGCACGGGATACGAGCGTCTACTGCATGATGGCATGATTGGGGACCAGACGCTGTTTCAACGCGCGGACATGGTGGAAGCAGGCTGGTCCGTGGTGAACCCGATTCTGGACGTGTGGAAAGCGCTTCCGCCGCGCAACTTCCCCAACTATGCCTCGGGCACATGGGGACCGAAGGAGGCCGATGAGTTGCTGGAACGCGACGGCCGCCGCTGGAGGAACTTCGAAAAATGATTCTGGCCGGCGATATTGGTGGCACCAATGCCAGGCTGGCATATTTTCAACCGCAAAATGGTCATCTTCGCCTCGTCTCTGAGCGCGTTTTTCCCAGCCGCGAACACAAAGAACTAGGCGAAATTGTCACTCGATTCCTCGATGATTCCGGCACGCGGCCGGAAGCGGCCTGTTTCGGCATTGCCGGACCGGTCCGCAACGGGCGAGTGGAGACCTCGAACCTGCCCTGGATTGTAGAGCAGGCGCGGTTAGCCAAGCAGATTCATCTTCCCGCGACACTGCTGATCAACGATCTTGAGGCAAGCGCATGGGGCATTGGCGCATTGAGCTCTGGCGATCTGGTTCCGCTGAATCAAGTCGGCGGACCGGGGGTGGGGAATCAAGGCGTGATTGCACCCGGGACAGGTCTGGGGGAAGCCGGGCTGTTCTGGGACGGAAAGCTGCATTACGTTTTTGCCTGCGAAGGCGGACATACCGACTTCGCTCCGCGGAATGAACTTGAAATCGAGTTGCTGCGCTTTCTGCAAAAGCGTTTCGGGCACGTCAGCTATGAACGCATTCTCTCGGGCCCGGGATTGGTGAATGTCTACGAATTCCTGCAGGAGAGCGGCACCGAAAAAGAATGTCCGGAAATGGCAGCCAGAATGGCAACCGGAGATCCGGCGGCGGCGATCTCGGGGGCGGCCATGGAAGGCTTATCGGCGCTGGCGGTAAAGGCACTTGATTTGTGGATTTCGGTATACGGTGCGGAAGCATCCAATCTGGCATTGAAGGTGATGGCGACCGGAGGCTTGTTCCTGGCGGGCGGCATCTCCCCGAAGATTTTAGACAAGCTCAAGGGGCCGCTGTTTATGCAGTCTTTTCTGGATAAGGGGAGAATGCGTCCGCTGCTGGAATCGATCACGGTGCAAGTGGTGACGAACGACAAAACCGGGCTTCTTGGGGCGGCGCGCTGCGCCGCGGTTCGAGCGAGTCAGCATTAATCAGGAATCCCTGGGCCAAAGCTCCGCTGAGATGGGAGATTACTTTGAGTTCCTCGGTAGAAATTCGCACCTTGACCACTCCGCAGGAATTGTTCGAAGCGGGAGCGGAATTGGTGGCACACGCCGCCAAGGAAGCTGTCGATGAGCGCGGCCGATTCACAATTGCTCTTTCCGGCGGCTCGACTCCTCGCAGCATGTACAACCTGCTTGCCACGAATGCCCGCACTTCCCTGCCCTGGGATCGCATGTTTTTCTTCTGGGGCGATGAACGACATGTGCCTCCCGCAAATGAAGAGAGCAACTATCGAATGGCGAATGAAGCCATGCTGGCGAAGGTTCCTGTGCCGCAGGAAAATGTCTTCCGTATTCCCGCCGAAAATCCTGATGCGGGCTTGGCTGCGGAAGCCTATGAAGCGACCCTGCGAAAATTCTTCGCCCTGGACCCAGGGCAGTTGCCGGTTTTCGATCTGATTCTTTTAGGGCTCGGGCCAGACGGTCACACGGCGTCGCTTTTCCCCGATACCGCTGCGCTCCAGGAAAAATCAAGGCTGGTAGTTGCGAACTGGGTAGAAAAATTCAAGACGCATCGAATCACCTTTACACTTCCCGTTATCAATTCCGCACGATGCGTGGTGTTTTTGGTAAGCGGATCGGACAAGGCGATTCCTTTGCAGTCCGTCCTGCAAAGCGACGCTCCGGGCGATAAATATCCGGCGAAGCTGGTGCGGCCACCCAATGGTAAGTTGATCTGGTTACTGGATCGGGCAGCGGCAAGTGGTCTTTCGACTGCCGCTTGATGAAGCTATCCACGCCAATCGCAAATCTCCTTCAAGCCCTTGCCCCGAGCGTGCTGGAAGAGACGCACGCGGTGCCGCGCATGCTCGAACTCGTGAATGTCGGCCCAAACCTCGGCCTGCCAGCCCTTGTCGTGGACGGCGGACTCGCCACAAGTCGCGCAACGGGTGTGAAGGCTCACCGGATTAGCTTCGGTTCCGACCGGCAGGGCCCCCGGCAATTCGATGAAAATACAACGAACTTCCTCGATTTCTTCATTCTCCCCAAGGATGTGCTCGTAGCGAAGCAGATAGCCAAAACCCAGCTTCTTCGCCTCTAACTCCGCCTCGGCGCGGGTGTGAAAGGGTCCATACTCGGCCCGCAGTTGCTCGGTAGAATCACACGCCATCCAGAAGATCTCTTTGTAGGCCATCGCGAGTGTCGCCCTGGGATTGGAACTCGGATCGCAAAGGTCTGGACTGGGGTTGGCTCCGCACAGTCCAGCCTGAGAGAATCAGGGTGAGCTGTGCAATTTCAGGACCGCTGCTTGAGCTTCGGAATTCGCTGTTTTATAAAGATTTATCTTTCCCTTTCAAGCTGGAATAAGAAGAATGGATGAAACCCTTTGCAGAGTTTCACCACTGGCAGGTCGAGCGAAGGCTTCAGCTCGGGAGACGCAGCCAGGTCAGAAAAGTTCGCAGAACCTCGTCCTGTATAATCAGGGGTTTGACTTTTTGGAATGGTTGCAAGCGGAGGAGCCTTGCCACAAGCGGAAATCGGGATCATTGGCGGTAGTGGATTGTATACGATGCCAGGGCTCTCCCGAGTCAAGGAGGTTCGGCTAAGGACGCCTTTCGGCGCGCCTTCCGACGCATATGTTTGCGGGATGCTGGAGGGACACAGGGTGGCATTTCTGGCCCGGCACGGACGCGGCCATCGTTTGCTGCCGAGCGAGTTGAATTTCCGTGCCAACATTCACGGATTCAAACAGCTCGGCGCCGAACGTATTGTTTCCATGTCTGCCGTGGGTTCGCTGAAAGAGGAGCACAAACCGCTCGAGTTCGTCATTCCCAGCCAGTTTTTCGATCGCACCCGTCATCGTGTCGACACATTTTTCGGCGATGGAATAGTGGCGCACATCGCGTTCGCGGATCCAATCTGTGGCGAACTGGCGAGCGTCGTGGAATCTGCCTGTAAGAAGGCCGGAGTCGTCGGAAAGCATGGCGGAACTTATCTCTGCATGGAGGGCCCGCAGTTTTCCACGAAAGCCGAATCGAACGTATATCGTGGCCTGGGCATGGATGTCATTGGTATGACTAACCTGCAGGAAGCCAAATTGGCTCGCGAGGCGGAACTCTGTTACGTGACGATTGCCATGGTCACGGACTACGATTGCTGGCATCCGCATCACGATTCGGTAACCGTGGATCAGGTGGTCGCCGTGCTGTTGAAGAATGCAGAAAATGCTTGCCGAGTTGTGCGCGAGACGGTGGGGGCCATGCCGCGGGAACGCTCTTGCCGGTGCGGATCGGCGCTGGCGCATGCGATCCTCAGCGATCCCAAGAAGGTTCCACCGGCGACAAAGAAAAAGCTGAAGTTAATCATCGGCAAATACATTCCGCAAGGCGCTGCGAAAAACTAAACGCTCAGGAGCAAGATTCGGAGATGAGCATTCTGGTAGTTGGATCCATCGCGTTCGACGACATCACCTCGCCTTCCGGCAGTGTGAAAAACATTTTGGGCGGAGCGGCAACTTATTTCGCTCTAGCCGCGAGCTATTTCTCAGCGGTTCGCGTCGTGGCTGTTGTGGGCGAGGACTTTGGTCCTGAACATGAGAACGTGTTTCGCAGGCACGGAATCGATACCCGCGGCATCGAGCGCGCAAAAGGAAAGACATTCCGCTGGGGCGGATCATATTTCGACAATCTGAACGAAGCCAAAACCGATTTTACTGACCTGAACGTGTTCGAAACTTTTCACCCTGAGATTCCGAAGGAATACGAGGACACGGAATTCCTTTTCCTTGCCAACATCCAGCCCACGCTGCAAGCGAATGTGCGCCGTAAGATGAATGGTGTTCGCCTGACCGGCTGCGACACGATGAATTATTGGATCAATCGCACGCGGAAAGAACTTGCCGAAACCCTGAAGTTGGTCGACTTGCTGCTGATCAACGACACCGAAACCAAAATGCTCGCAGGCGAACCGAACTTACCTCGGGCTGCGAATAAAGTGCTGGCAATGGGCCCGAAGGCCTTGGTTATCAAGCACGGCGAATACGGGGCGACGATTTTCTTTCGTGAAGGCTCATTCGGGATTGGGACCCATCCTTTTCGGGCTCCCACGCTGCCGATCGAAGAGGTCAAAGATCCGACTGGCGCGGGCGATTCCTTCGCCGGGGGATTCATGGGCTACCTCGCATCGCAGACCGAACTGAATCGCGAAGTCTTGAAGCGGGCGCTATTCTACGGCGGGGTCATGGGATCGTTTGCTGTCGAGCGTTTCGGCACCGAAAGATTGCAATCGTTGACGCGCGAAGAAATCGATGCCCGATTCCAGGTCTTTCGCGAACTGACCCACCTCGATTAGTCTGCTGAGAGCAGTTGTTGCCGAATCAAGCAAAGATACGGCAACCGGCTTTGACTCATTCACATGTCCAGGAGCATGAATCAGCCCAAGAGAAAACTGGTCTCACCGGCTGATTCGCGTTGGGACGATCAGACCAGGCTTCTGCTCTGGCTTGCGAGTTGCGTCGGCGTCGTTTCTTTCCTTTTCTATTTCAAAAATGGGGATGTCCTTCTGTATGGCGACGCGGTCGCTCATATCAACATTGCACGGCGGGTATTCGATTCCAGGACCCCAGGGCTGCTGCAACTCGGAACGGTTTGGCTCCCGCTTCCGCATCTGCTGATGGTGCCGTTTCTGGTCTCGAACGATTTGTGGCGACGTGGCGCCGGGGGATCGATTCCTTCTCTGGTTGCTTATGTCCTCGGCATTGTCGGAATGTTGCGCCTGGTGCGAGGCAGCTTAGCGTCGGAAGGCGAGCCGACTCTAGCCGGGCCTTTCGCGAGCTGGATTGCCGCTTTTGTCTATGCGGCCAACCCGAATCTGATTTACATGCAGACCACGGCGATGGGCGAGTCGCTCTATCTCGCGTTCTTTGTTTGGACGGTTGCGTATTTCAGCGAGGCGTTGCGGGGCGATGGAAAAGCACTGACAAAATGCGGCCTTTGTCTTATCGCTGCATGCCTGACTCGCTACGATGGATGGTTTCTGGCCGCTGCGATGGTTGCGACAGCTCTAGCATTGAAGTTTACCGCAGGACAGAAGACAGGCGATGCTAAGTCCCGCTTGGCATGGCAGCGGCGAGCAATCGCAAAATTCGTCGTGCTTGCTGCCGCCGGGCCGGTTCTCTGGCTGGGGTACAACGGAGTCATCTACCGCAATCCTCTGGAATTTGAGAATGGGCCGTATTCTGCTAAAGCCATCGAACGAAAGACGCAGACTTCCGGCGAACCGGGACATCCGGGAACTGGACATCCTGTAATTGCGGGAATGTACTTCGTCAAAGCTGCGGAAGACAATGTTGCCAACAATCCCTGGCTGCAACGTCTATGGCTATTGTTTGGCGCAGTTGGAATGATCGTGACCGTTATGACGGCTGGTAAAAAGGGCCTGTCGGACAGCGGATCAGGCGGCAAAGCGCGATTATCATTGCTTTTTCTGCTGATCCCGCTGCCGTTTTATGCACTTTCCGTCGCATTCGCAGGAGTGCCGATCTTTGTCCCACAATTTTGGCCATTCAGCTATTACAACGTGCGCTATGGATTGCAATTACTTCCCGCATTCGCCGCTGCCTTTGGCGTGCTTGCGTATTGGGCGGCACGATCAAAGCAGTGGAATGAGAAGTGGCGTGGAGCAATCGTGTTGGCTGTGATGGCCTTGGTTGGCGCAGGTTATGCGTCTGCTTGGAACGCCGGGCCTATCTGCCTGAAAGAAGCCGAAATCAATATGCGGAGCCGCAATCTGCTGGAAGCGCAGCTCGCAGGATGGCTGGAAAAATTGCCCACAAATGCCACACTGCTGATGTACCTGGGCGACCACGTCGGAGCCGTCCAGCAAGCAGGAATCCCTCTCCAACACGTCATCAATGAAGGCAACCATCGCGTGTGGAAACAACCTTATGATCCCGACGGATTATGGGAACGGGCGCTGGCGGATCCGTCGAAATATGCGGATTACGTCGTTGCATTCGAGGGTGGGCCCGTGTGGCAAAAGGTGAAGGACGATCATTTCAAGGCGATCGTCGAGATTCACGTGACCGGTCAGCCGAGGGCATTTATTTACAGCACACGGTAATCAACGGGGTTAACGAGAGCGCTACGGGAGCGGATGGTAGAATCCGGCCATCCGCGGACAGAAGTGAGGACCGCAACTCGTATGTGCTGGCGACATCTCATGGGTCGATTGCGCCGCGAAATCATGACGAGCCCGCGTTGAGTTCCGCCACCTCTTGTGATTGTGTGGAGCACGTGTGAACGTCATAGACAACAGCATTCCCTTCGTCAAAGCCAGTGCTTGCGGGAACGACTTTCTGTTGATCGATGGGTCTTTAGTACCGCAGGACGTTGCGGCGTTTAGTCGGCACATCTGCGATCGGCATGAGGGCATTGGAGCGGATGGCGTCGAGTGGATGTCCCCGCACTTTTCCGCGGATGTGGAAGTCAAGCTGAGCAACGCGGATGGTTCGCCGGCCGAAATCTCGGGCAACGGCACGCGCTGCGTAGCGGCCTACGTTTGCGCTACCCAGGGAAAGGAACGCATTTCGATTCTCACCGGCGCAGGGATGAAGATTTGTGCACTAACGGCTCGTCATGATTCAGAGTATGAGTTTGAAATGGAGATGGGCGAAGCCAACGTGCAACCAGAAATGCTAATCAAGCTTGCTCGCGGCGAAATACGGGGAATGCCGGTGTCGACGGGAAATCCGCACCTTGTTGTATTTGTGAGAGACTTCCCGCCGGACTGGCAGGCCCGGGCTGCGGAAATTCAGCGCAGCTCGCATTTCTCGCAAGGCGTGAACGTAGAGTTTGTCGCGGTGAAAAGCAAGAATGACATCAACGCCCGCTTCTTTGAGCGCGGGGTGGGCGAGACGCGATCGTCGGGCACGGGTTCGTGCGCATCCGCAGTCGCCGCGCTTGCGATCGGAAGAGCAAGCTCGCCAATTCGAGTGCATGCACCCGGTGGCACGCAGACCGTCCGCAAAGAAGGAAAAAATGTTTTTCTGCGGGGCACGGCACGGCTGGTCTGCCGCGGAGAATTTTTCTTGAGTTAGGGGACCGTTATCTTCCTTTTTCCATTGAGCGAGTGATTGACCGAAAATGCCTTCCCGCAAACGGGTTCGCAAAAAATCGAACGAAAAGCCTCGCGTGAAGCCGCCGGTGCTATGTCCGGGCGACACCATCGGTATCATTGCCCCGGCTAGCAACATTCAGCGCGAAGATCTGGAAGCAGGCTGCGAAGCGCTTCGGCGCGCCGGTTACCGCCCATTCTATTTCGATTCCATTCTTGAACAAGATCTCTACTTTGCGGGCTCAATCGAGCGGCGAGTTCGGGAAGTGGAAGAGATGTTTCAGCGGAACGACATTCGCGCCATCGTGTGCGCCAGGGGTGGATACGGCGCAAACTATCTCTTGAACGCGATAGACATTAGAAAGATCAAGTCGCATCCGAAGATCTTCCTGGGCTACAGTGATGTTACTTGCCTGCTCACTCATTTTGCCGACGCCGGCCGCTTTGTTGCATTTCATGGTCCGATGGTAGCCAAGGACTGGGCGCACGAAGATGGAGTGGATCTGCGGTCGTGGCAGGAGGCGCTCGGCTCTTCCTCACCGTGGGATGTACCGCTAAACGCGGAAGTCCGAGGCTTGGTAGACGGCGAGACTGAGGGCATTCTTTACGGCGGATGTTTATCGATCCTCGTGGCTTCTCTGGCGACCGCATATGAAATCAACACGACAGGAAAAATTCTGTTTCTCGAGGATGTGGCCGCCAAGCCGTTTCAGATTGACCGTATGCTGATGCAATTGAAATTTGCGGGGCACTTCGATCAAGTGCGCGGAATCGTGTTCGGCCAAATGCTCGATTGTGTGCAAAGGACGAACCAAGGCTACACTCTTGAAGAGGTGGTCGCACGGATTGTCGGTGACTTGGGAGTGCCCGTGGCTTTTGGCGTTCGTTCCGGGCACGTGACCTCACGAAATATTACTTTGCCTTTCGGCGTGCGCGCTAAGCTCAAAGTGAACGGCAAAGAGGTTGGATTGAAAATCCTGGAATCTGCGGTCTCTCTTTAGAAGCGGTCTCTTGGTGAGGCATGGGCAGGAACAAACACATTCACCTGATCGGCATCTGCGGCACAGCGATGGCATCGCTCGCCGGAATGCTGAAGGAGCGCGGGTTCCATGTGACCGGATCCGATGCGGCGGCCTATCCGCCCATGTCAGATTTCCTGCGCGGATTGGGTATTCCGGTTGCGCAGCCGTTCGATGCCAGAAACCTTGAACCTCGGCCCGATCTGGTCGTGATCGGTAATGCGATTTCGCGCGGTAACGTTGAACTAGAGTACGTCCTCGATGAACGGCTCGATTTCTGCTCCTTGCCGCAATTGCTGCACGATGAGTTCCTGCGCGGCAAAGAAGTGCTGGTGGTGGCGGGAACACACGGCAAGACCACCACCACCTCCATGCTTTCGTGGATTTTTCATTCTGCCGGACTCGATCCTTCGTTCCTCATCGGCGGGATTGCAGAAAATTTCGCATCAAGCTTTCATCTCGGGCAGGGCAAGCATTTCATTCTCGAAGGCGACGAATACGACACTGCTTTTTTCGACAAAGGCCCGAAATTTCTGCACTACTTCCCTGATTCTGTCATTCTTACCTCAGTTGAGTTCGACCACGCGGATATTTACAAAGACCTCGAGGCCGTGGAAACAGCATTCAAGCGGTTGGTGAATCTCGTTCCGCGACGGGGACGAATTGTCGCTTTTGACGGAGCTTCTGGTGGAGCGACGGAAAGCCCCAGTTTGGAGCGCACGCTCGCGAAAGCATTCTGTCCGGTCGAGCGCTATGGCGCTGGGCCGCACGCCCACTGGAAAGTGAGTAATTTAGACTTGCAACCGGAGCGCACGTCGTGGATGGTCCTGCATAACGGAACGCGATGGGCGGATTTCCAGTTCGCATTGGCGGGTGAATACAATGTGTGGAATGCGACAGCAGCGGCCGCTCTGGCGCATTCCTGCGGAATCTCGCGCGAGGTCATCGGCGCCGCCTTGAAGACCTTCAAGAGTGTGAAGCGGCGGCTGGAAGTGAAGGCGCTGGTCAATGGGATCACGATTATCGACGATTTCGCGCACCATCCGACCGCGATTGCAGAAACGCTGCGAGCCTTACGGGCTCGCTATCCGGGAGCGCGCTTGTGGGCGATTCTGGAACCGCGCTCCAATACGCTCCGCCGCCGTGTCCTGCAAAAGAATCTCGCCCGAAGTCTCGCGCTCGCCGATGAAATCGTGGTTGCCGGAGTATTCCGCTCCGAGGCCATTCCGGAGTCGGAACGTCTGGAGTTGCCGGCATTGGCGGCTGAGATCACTAGAAACGGCCGGCGGGCCAGGCTCTTTTCGGATGCGGATGCGATCGTGCAAACCGTTGCTCCTGAGATGCGCGACGGCGATGTTGTCACCATCCTTTCCAACGGCGGATTCGGCGGAATCTATGAAAAACTGCCGGCTCGCTTGCGTGAATTAGCCCCCCACGAAGCGATGAACACGAAATGAAACGTCTCCGAAGCTGTTTCCTGCGGAAGCTCCGGCTGGCGATTCTTGGTGCACTTCTTCTTAGTTCCTTAAGCGTCTCAGCCCAATCAGGGGTTGTCGGCTACACGATCTCACTCTCTTCCCCTGAGCAGCATCTCATCGGAGTGAAAATAACTTTGCCTTCCGGAGCAGCGCAGCGCGAATTGCAACTTCCGGTCTGGAACGCGCTCTACCAGATTCGTGACTTCGCGCAATATGTGAACTGGATCCGCGCCAAGGACCGATCAGGTAAAGAACTACGCGTGGACGCCATCAATCCCAGCCGCTGGCAGGTTAACGGCGTGCAAGATGGTGCGATCCTCGAATATCAGATCTATGCCAACTCTCCCGGTCCCTTTGGGGCGCAACTGAACGCGCATCATGCATTTTTCAATCTGGCTCAGATTCTTATGTGTCCTGTCGACGGTCGCAGCGCTGAGATGCACCTCAATTTTGATCATGTCCCCGAGGGATGGCACGAAGCCACGCCTCTGAACTTACTCCCCGATGGCGGATTCTCAGCAGAAAACTACGACCGACTAGTCGACTCTCCTGTCGAACTCGGCAACTTTCAGGAATCGGATTTCGATGAGTCCGGCGGGCATTTTCGCGTGATCGTCGACGCCGACCCGACCGACTATGACATGCCCACAATCGTTGCCGACCTCGACAAGATCGTCGCGGCCGCGATCACGTGGATGGATGATCGTCCTTTTGATAATTACATGTTTCTTTATCATTTTCCGCGCGGGCCCGCTGGGGGCGGTATGGAGCACGCGTATTCTACGGCCATCGATATCAACGCTGAAGTCCTTAAGAGAAATTTCTATCCTCTCACTGCGGTCAGCGCGCACGAATTCTTCCACCTGTGGAACGTCAAGCGCGTTCGCCCGCGGGGTCTCGAACCGGTTGATTACACAAAGGAAAATTACACGCGTGCTCTGTGGTTCAGCGAAGGCGTGACCAGCACGGTAGAAAACACAATTCAGTTTCGGGCAGGGCTGATTTCCGAGAAGCAATATCTCGACGAACTGAGCGAGCAGATTTCGGAATTACAGCGCCGTCCCGCGCACCTCACGCAGTCGGCAGAAGAATCCAGTCTTGACGCCTGGCTCGAAGGCAATCCCTATTACCGCCGTCCCGAGCGCAGCATTTCCTACTACAACAAAGGCGAATTGCTCGGTGTGATGCTCGATCTAGCGGTGCGCCAGGCCAGCCACGACCAGGCGTGCCTGCGCGACGTGCTGCAATGGATGAATACCAATTACGCCAAGCGAGGCCGATTCTTCGATGGTTCCGAGGGCGTCCGCGAAGCTGCGGAAGCTGTGAGCCACTCCGATCTTGGCTGGTTCTTCGCGAAATATGTTGCCGGAACGGAAGAGATCCCATGGGATGACTTCCTGCGGCCGGTCGGTCTGCGCGTCGCACAAACTGCCAGCACCATTCCAGACGCAGGCTTCACGGCCTCGCGGAATTTCGATGGTCCAATGCTGGTGGAATCGGTTAGCCCCGGCAGCGAAGCGGGACAGGCGGGGTTGCAAGTCGGGGACACGATTCTCGAACTGCAAGGCAAGCCAGTAGGAGAAGAGATATGGCAGGAGTTATTCCGTTTGCACCCGGGCGATAAGCTCACGCTCAAAATCCGTAATCGCGGCGGAGAGCGCGAGTTGAAATGGAAAGTGGGCAGCCGACAGGAAATCTCGTATCAACTGCAAGATCTCGAAGCAGTGACTACTGAACAACGCGCCCGGCGTGCCGTCTGGCTCAAGGGCGAAGCGCTAGTGGGACAAGCGAATTCTGCGTCGGGTAACACAGATAATGCGGGGATAAGTGGACGATGATCCGCACGCTCCTTATGCTCACGTTCTGGGCGATTGCTGCTCCCGCAGCGGCACTGGTCGGATTTTCCTGGACTTTCCTAACCGGGGATGTTGGGGTCCTGTACAAACTTTTCACCTGGGGCGCGAAAGTCGGAGTGCAACTCACGGGTGTGAGTGTTGAAACCGTTGGCCTTGAGCGGATCGATGTCTCGCGCAGCTACATCTTCATGACCAACCACGTCTCGAACCTCGACCCGCCCATACAGATTCCGCGCATCCCACGGCGCACCTCGGTCATGGTGAAGAAAGAGTTGTTCAAAGTTCCTATTCTCGGTCGGGCTATGCGCATGGGAGCGCTGGTCCCGGTGGATCGCAGCAATCGCGATGCAGGAATCGAAGCCGTGGCAGCGGCAAAAGCAGTGGTTGCGCAGGGCCTGAATATGACAATTTACGTTGAGGGAAAGCGCTCAGCTGACGGCAGGCTGCTTCCGTTCAAAAAAGGCCCATTTTATTTGGCAATGGAATGCGGCCTTCCGGTCGTTCCCATGACCATTGTTGGCACACATTCCGCGATGCCAAAAGGACGTTTCGCCATCAGGCCTGGCCGCGTGAAGCTTATTTTTCATCCGCCCATTGAACCCAAAGATTTCGGCAGCCGCGAATGCCTGATGGAAAAAGTGCGCTCGGTGATCGAAAGCGCCTTGCCGCGCGAATATCATGAGC
>JASHPL010000365.1 GCA_030038125.1 Candidatus Sulfotelmatobacter sp. | reverse complement strand
CACCGCTGGGGGCGGATACGCAGTACTACTACAACCAGTGGTTCACCAGCGGCACCGGCAAGCCCGTAGTCATTCCTTCCAGCGCCTTAAATGATCCCGACGACCTCAAGCAGGCCAATCCCCTGTTCGTCAATCCACCCTATGTCTCGCCCGGCGCATCAGGGCAGTACAACAACGCAGTACAACCCGACCTGATCAGCAATCAATTCCATCTGCAGGCTGGCAGCCCGGCGATCGCAGCCGGCATCGATCCGACCACCATTCCCGGGATTTCATCGGAGATCATCAGCGGACTGCAGCAATACGTGTATACTGACATCGACGGAAACCCCCGGACTCCCGGCTCCAACTTTGACCTCGGCGCCTACGCGTATTCAACGTCATCGACGACACCGACGACGTCCACCACGCTGGCTCCAGTAGCAGATACCTATGTAGATAGTGCCACCCCCGACACCAATTATGGGACAAACCCTGAAATGATAGTTGGTGGCTCAGGGCGTGTCAGAATTATTTATCTGACATGTGATCTTTCTGCGCTTGCCGGCAAAACTATATCTTCTGCTCACCTGAGGCTCTGGGTTTATAACCCTGCCAGTGGAGCCTATTCGATCGGCTCGGTCTCTAACACCTCGTGGACTAACACCGGAATCACTTATTCCAATAGGCCGAGTTATGGCACCGCGATAGCAAGTGTTACTGACCCACCAGCTAATACATGGGTGGACTTTAATGTCACCAGCCAAGTAGGAGACAACGTCGGCAAACTGGTGTCATTTGCCATCTTCAGTTCCTCGTCCGAGTCCCTTTTCCTAGATTCCAGCAGAGTTACCTACATGAAACCACAGCTAGCCATCACCGAATAGCTACTTCCGGGCCCACACCGGGCCCGGAGTATTTCGATTGGCTCTCAGTAGGGTGCTGAATCACAGGCTTTGCCCCACGAGCAAAAGTCTCTTCTCCCGGGTTCGCTCGATGGAGCGAATCGTACCGCGGCGAGTCGCAGAATCTCTCTCGTTCACAAAAAGTTGCGGCAATTCTGCCGCTTCCCGCATCGTCGCCCCATCTTGAACCCTACTGGGAGTTCCTTCAACTACTTGTTTTAGAATCTGCCATAAAACCTAGAGCTGAAGGCTCGTGTATACCGCTAGTGGGGGGGGATAAATGTCGCAGGTGGGATATAACCCCAACTTACTGTTTTTGCATCTAACGACCCAATTGCGCGCTCCCTTACGAAAGGAGCAGTAAGCAAATGGCGTTGACGCGGAGGGAATTTGTTGCGCTCGGGGTTGCGGCGGGTGCGAGTGGATTCGTTGGTTGCGGTGGGGTAAAGGATCCTCAGACTACAGCAAGCGCATCCAATCCCATCGTAGTGGAGAACGCCAAGCCGGGTGATCCTTCCTGGGTCCTCGTCAAACCGGCCTCCCAAGGTCAAATCGAAGGGTATGCGTCCGCTCCGAGTGCAAACCGTGGTGAGCAGATCAGCTTTTTTGTCAACACCGCCGATGCGACGTTCACGATCGAGATCTTCCGTACGGGTTGGTATGGCGGAGCGGGGGCGCGCAGCATGGGACCGGCGGTAACACTCCCAGGTACTGTCCAGCCCGCGCCCATTATAGATCCAGAGACTCTATTAACAGATGCCGGAAACTGGACGAATCCCTATGTGCTCACCATTCCGAATAATCAGTCAGATCCGACCGATTGGTGCAGTGGTGGATATCTGGCGAAGTTAACCGGTTCGAGCGGACACGAGGCATATGTCCCATTTGTGGTGCGGGATGATGGTCGCCGTGCCGACCTCTTGTTTCAAACCAGCATCACCACTTACCACGCCTACAACAACTGGGCTGGAAGTTCGTTGTACACGACGCCGCGCGCTTTTAAAGTATCGTTGAATCGCCCGTACATCCCGGGCTGGGGGCAGTCCACAGGGAGCGGCCACTTTCAGTCCTGGGAATTGAACCTGGTGCGCTTTCTGGAACGCCAAGGATACGACGTCAAATACAACACCGACCTCGATACTCACCTGAACGCAAGTGAACTGCTCCTACCCAAAGCTTTTCTGTCAGTCGGCCATGACGAGTATTGGAGTTGGCAGATGCGCCAAAACGTAACTGCGGCCCGCGACGCCAACGTGAACCTTGCCTTCCTCGGTGCTGACGCGTGCTATTGGCAGATTCGCTTCGAACCGAGCCCCGTCACCGGCGCCCCCAATCGCACTATCGTATGCTACAAAACCGATGCTCTGAGCATGGATCCACTCGCCAACGGCCCGCAGGCTTATCTCACCACTACCCTGTGGAGAGATCCTCCCGTGAATATGCCTGAAGCGGCGCTGATCGGCGTCATGTACGAGGACGGGGAGGACTGGGGATATAACACGGCCATGGTGGTAAAGGATACGTCGAACTTCATCTTCCAGGGAACCGGTTTGAGCAATGGCGATTCCCTGCTCGGTCTAGTGGGTTACGAAGTGGACGGCTTATCACAATACTCGCCTCCAGGGACGACTGTTGTCGCCCACTCTCCAGTCGCTGACCCGCAAGACAACTTCAGTGGCTTCGCGGACATGACGTTTTATACCGCTCAGTCAGGAGCTACAGTCGTGGCAACAGGAACCAACCAATGGAGCTGGGGATTGGATGACTACAACGGAACAGATCACGGGGTGTGCACCAATCCCGCAGCGCAGCAGGCCATGGGAAACATATTGCAGAAGTTCGGAGCAGTGCCTGGATTGTAAGCCTTCGGCCTACACCGTTTGCGAAGTGTCCACGAATCGATTGAGGGAAACCGCGTCAGGAGCTGGATTGAAGACAGTCCTCGGTTTGCAAACCGTATTCTCGTTTTTCATCCTCATCGTGCTTATGCATGTCTGGATCCGAAAAAAGAAGAGGCCCCATCTTCGGGTGCCGTTCTAACAGTGCGTTGCCGAGATCGGCCTTAGAGCGTAAGTTCGCTGTTACGCAATTCTCGGGCGTCCGCTAAACCGATTGGGCTCCTTATCCCGCTCGACCAGCTCAACCAGCAAATTATCTTTGCCCTTCATCCACGCAATGCGGCGCTGATCGAAAGCAACTGCCTCGGTGGGAGGATGAATCAGTAGCATTGCCATTGATCTCAGACGACGGCAAGCGGCGTCAATATCCTCAGTGGAATAACACAAATGATTTAGGCCTCCTCCCTTTTGCAATGCGTTGCTTAGGAAACTGCCGGGGGCATCCGGTGCGACTAACTCGAGATAAGTACTCTCTCCCGGAAAAGCTAGGAACTGGACGTACGCCCTCTGCTTCGGGTCATGAATAATTTCACTCCTAATTTCGTAGCCAAACCTGTCGGCATACAGAGCTGAATGCTTGTCGATAGAATCTACTACCATACCTACATGGTGGAACCGCAGATCCTTTGACATTTTGGTGCGAACACTCCTTTTCGAGTTCGAAAACAGCACAAACCCGACGCCCCCTTTCTCTCACTCGGGCAATATACAATGCCTTGAGCACCCTTAACGGTCGCGAATATTGCCAGTCAACCAAGTCAGCGACCAAATGCGGCAAAGGCTCATCGAACCCACGAGAAGGCGCGGTGCAGTTATTGTACTAAGTTGTAGCGCTGGTTTGAAACCAGAAGTCGGCGCGTCGGCTATCGCCCCGCACTACGACGGATGATGTACCTTGAAACCCCGCTGGAACCAGTCAATTTCGTCAGAAATTCTGCTGGTGGCAAGTATCAAATGAAGTCTGAGGAGGTTGACTTCCAGCCAAATATCGGTCAAGCGAGTCAAACCTCATGATCGGCACTCAACTTTTGAATAATTGATAGCAAAGCCCGTACCATAACGACGGCGCCACATACACGAAAACATAATGGCCTCGTATGATCGAGGCCGTTTAAGTTATCGCATGCGTCAACAGCCAATTGTAAATTCCGTTACTGCATTTCCAGACGACCGTTGATGAACGACTTAGTATTGAGCACGACAAGGCTCTCGGAGCCAACAACGTATCCCTCAAGCGAGGTTGTGATTCCATTGAAGGGACTGATAGTTCCCAGTCCACTGCCGCCATTAGTGACGTCAGTCGATGGGGTGAAAACGCCGCTGACAGCTACGGCAGACAATACTCCATTGTTGTTGACGTAACTGATTCCAGTCATGTTTCCACTAGCATCGAGGGCAACTTGACCCAACTCCAATAGGTTTGTATTGCCGATGTTACTCGCAGACAAAGCATATATACCAGCCGCAGGCATAGTGTTCAGCGTGGTCAGGTCAACGTCAATGAAGTCGGCCTCGCCAACGCCAGGTGACGTGCTGTCAGTGTTCATCATGTAAAACGTTGCGGAAGCTTGAGTTATGGTCGATGATTGAGTGCGGCTGACAGTATACGCAATCGCGTAACGTGTTTCTCCTCCCGGATTCGCGGTGTTGGCAACGTCGTACTGTAACACCCCTCGGCCGGAGCTGTTGAACAGTCGAGTGCCAGAGGTAAGGGTCCAAGTGCTGCCGTCCGAGTCATTCTCGTTGGCATGGTCAATTCCACCGCCAGTAGTACAAGCGCAGAAGTTAAACTGGCCCGCCCTCTCGAAAGTTCCATTCTGCGCGCTCGCCGCGTGGTTGAGCAGGAATGCATAATTGCAGGTTGATTCGGCATCACCGGACTCGCAAGGCGAAGTCGGGTCCTCAGGTGATAACACCTCGACAGCAGTTTGCTGCTCAGCGACTCCGGCCAAGGCTGTGGAGCCACTCGTTCCGTCCGTTTCGATAAAGTAAGCTTTAGTGTTGTCGATCGTGTAGTACGCGTATCCAGCGGCGCCGAGAGTGGCTGTCCCGCGATTGCCTGCACTGACCGCATTTATCGTAACTGGGCTCAGAGTCTGACCTGTAGCCGGAGGAGGGTTGGTGCCACCGTCAACCGTCCCGTTATCGTTAACATCAAAGACGTTGGTGCCGCTCGGCGACGTACTAAACAAACCAATCTCTGCCTCCTGCCTGTTGCTGGCATCAAGACCGTTGAGCGCGAACACATATGAGCCGTTGAGATTCGCACCGGCGGTTTGCAACTCAAAAGTTCCAAGCGCCTTGTTGGCGTCGAAGGCAATCATTTTGCCTTGGTTAGCAACGCCCGAGACCAGATCGGAAAGAATGAAAGCGAAATGGAACGATTGCCCGTTAGATAAGCTGATCGTGGCTTCGCCGCGGCCATCGGGCCAAACATTGTAATGGCTGGCGGTCAGGCTTACCGGACCGCTACTACTAACGCCAGTGGCCGTATTGAAATCAGCGCTACCAGAAACGATATTTCCATTTCCGTCGGTCGTGAAGCTGCCCACAACAACGGCTTGGCCTCTACTATCGATGCTCGTGAGAAAAAATGCATAGGAACTGGAACTAGTCAAGCTGCCGTTACCGAAAGTTTGACCGCTAGGGCTGGTAACGTTGACCGCGGTGGAACCGCTGACCGTGCCGGAAGTGGCGGTGATGGTTGCAACCCCTGCAGCTACACCGGCAACCATGCCCGCGCTGCTGACGCTGGCTGCGCTGCTCGCGCTCGAACTCCAGCTCACGACATTCGTAAGATTAATGCCAGAAGGATTATCGCTGAAGCTGCCGGTCGCATGGAGCTGCACGCTTCCGCCTACGCCGACCGCAGGACCAATCGGCGTCAAGGTGATGGAGGTTGGAGCATTCACCGTCAGGTTTGCCGAGCCACTCGCCTCGTGGTAAGTGGCAATAATCCTCGCATAGCCTGCGGCAAGCCCTGTAGCCACGCCGGAATTACTGACGCTGGCGATCGAACTCGCAGAGGACGACCACGTCACCGTCGAACTTAAGTCTTCCGTGCTGCCGTCGCTATAATGACCTGTCGCCGAGAACTGCTCTGTTGCCGTAAGGTCCAGATTTGCACTGGGGCCCGAAACAGTAACGGATGACAAAGTCGCATTCTGGCTCGAATTGGTAGAACTCTTTCCACACGCGACGAAACTGCCAATTGCTAGTATCCCTATTGCCAGTCCTGCACCACGAAATCGCATGTACACTCACTCCTAGTTGGATTGGGGGGTAGTCCTGGTCGGACGAACTCCTAGCAACCTGGACCAGAGAATCAATCGGGCCACTTTATCGCAACTTAGTCTCCATTCGTCGGAGACGCAAAGCATTGGAGTTTTGGTCCAGGGGGTATATTCTGAGAACAGCTGTGCAAGGAAATGCAGTAATACGGTAAACCGCAGGAAGCTGTAAGGAAGATTACAGCCCATGACGAGTCGTCGATTACGCACGGAGAGGCGCGGGACGGAATTGAACCGCCGAAAGAGGCTTTGCAAGCCCCTGCCTTGACCACTTGGCTACCGCGCCGTTTGCTTCACTTGTTTTGCGGAAACACATAGCTCCGCCCAGCAACTCGCACGTCTCTATGTCAAGTTGCGCTAAATATCAGCGATGATTATGCTGCACGCAATGGCAACCAACAAGATTACGACGGATGGATGAACAATTGCGCGACATTTGCGGCACCGTCTTTATAGGTCGGCTTACTGCTCAGGTTCGCAAACTGCAATTTTGATTCCGTGGGTCCGAAATAATTCGACGATGTCGCGAATCGATCTTAGGTGATCGATTTCTGAAGTGGTCAAACCTGAACCCAGTGCTTCCTCGACCGCCAGAATTACGTCGACCTGCTTGATCGAGTCCCAGGATGCTAGATTCTCAACTGAATCGTCTAGTTGCAGCGGGCGCTCAGCTTGCAAGATGGGACCGAGAAGGTCATCAATATTCATCTGACAGCCTCTTCGCCGACGGAATTTTCACAAGGGGTGATCCATCCCGGCCAGCAGTCTTGACGTCCCGGGAGTTGCAAACTAAAACGCAAACAGCCGTTATCATTTGTCAAGGTCTTGAATCCGTTCTCCAAATAGAAACTTTCGGTTAGTCCGTTTTTAGCAGAGCGTACAAACTCACCTATGATGCGCTGAACGCCCTTGCGTTCTGCGAATGCGCACAACCAAGAAAGAAATGCCTGCTCAACGCCTCTACCGAGCACTCGACAACTCAGCAGAAAAGTATCGATAACCCACTCTCTTCCTTGCTTTCGAACTAGAGCAACTCCGATTATGCCTTCATCGGCAAACCGATCGTGGCAGGAACAGTAGAACACTTCCCAATCACCGCTTCGCCTGAGTTGCTCCAGCCTTTCTTCCGAGTACCTGCGGGTAGTGAGATTAAACTGGTTGGTTTTTTGCGTGAGTTGGGCGATTCGGCCGAGTTGTGCCGGCTTCGAGGCTCCGATTTCGACGGTTAGCTGCAGACTACGAAGAAACTCACCCAGGTCTGTTTTCTCGGATCGCAGTCGTCTTCGGGCCTCCATCGCAGAGTAGGAATTCTGTCGCGAGCGGTCTTCCGCAGTGATGGAGAGTGAATCAAACAGAGAACTTACTGATAAAAACCGCAGCATCTCCAAAGGATCGCTCTCCGGGAGTACGTAAGCTTCCGGACAGCAGGTTTCGATCCATTCGCGTTCGACAGGATTGTCATCGAGGATGACCATGGAATCCAAGCCGATATTCATTTCCTGAGCGATCTCCTTCAGATTGCTGACCTTGTCCTTCCAATTGATCCGCTTGCAAGCAAAATCCCCCCAGTCCAAAATCATTTCTTTTCGCGTTTCAAAAACGCGTCGTACGTCTTCTTCGTTGTTCTTACTGTTCAGGCCCAAGAGAATCCCCCGGTTTAGCAGAGCCTTGATTTGTTGCTGCAGCCCGATGTACACATTGCCGGGAAAGCTTCCACCTATTTTGATACCCCCAACTCCGTCTTCGCCGACGATCCCCCCCCATAAAGTATTATCTAGATCCAAAACCAAGCATTTGCGCGTGAATCCCTTTAGAGCGGCGCAAACTCCCGCTATGTCCCCGCCCAGATGCACAGCAAGTTGATCTGGAGTGCCGAAACCAGCGAGATATTGTCCTTTGTGAAGCGTGCTCCATGGCACTGCAGCAAAACTGGAAAAATGTGCGGCATCAAGCACCAGCACCCCGGGGAGCGCTTTTATTCGCCCCGACAAAGAGTAGTTTACATATCGGACAAAATCGCAGATGCCGAGATCCTGCTTGCAGTCCAAAATTCCTGATGGCCGGGCTTCCGGCGCGAGAAAGTTCTGGACCAGGACTGGTCCGCGAAACCAATCTCTTAAAATAGTTAGATCAATCCACAGAGCATCGATCAGCTCCGATGCGGACTTCTCGTTAAGGACCGCATTCTCTGGTAGGTAACTGGCGGGATGAGGAGAGAGGACGATTACATCCGGTTGAAAACGATGGAGCCCGCTATCAGCATTTCGAAGTTCCTGACCCAATTGCCCGAATGGAGCGTGATATTGTTGACAGAACATTCCCCGGTCGAGGCACTGAACCGCAATCGCATCGCGAAGGTTTTCGGTTGACCTCGAAGCGGCCAGAGCGACTCGGCAGCACCTCGTAGAAAAGTCGGACCGTCCAAGAACTTCCGATCTGCAAGGAATTTCTGCAAGCGCGCGAACGTCCCCTCTTGTTCGCTTTTCACGTAGATAGTGTCTAATCTGTGGAAATCCTCTCCACGATTCTTCCGAGGCTAAGAGACTGACGATATCCCTAATATTTGGCATCTAGACTATTTACTCCAGATACATAGGAAAAAGTCTCAGCTGGCGACTTATATTCTCTATAGATGGTGTCACGAGTTCTAAGTCTTGTACTCTCGCCGGTAGGGAATGCCATTTTCCCTGGTCTTGCCGCCATAGTGTGAAACCGAAGTGGCCAACCCCGACATGGAAGACTCTAGCCAGCGGTAGATAGCCAGCCGAACGATGACTATGCCATGAAATCGGGCTGGCATAATCAACACGCTGATAGATCCTGCGAATGCTATTCCGTTCGACTTCCTTGGGCAGAGTTCGCATGATCATGCCCCAGGCGCCAGGACTGTGGCCTCTGCCATCGTAGGTCCAACAACATCCGGCCGGAATCCGAATAATTATCCGTGCCTCGTTCCAGTCCTCCCAGTATTCCCGAGGTCCTACTGCGATCCACTCGTATGCTTTCAATTCCGACCCGGACCAAAGCAATAGGCAAAGATCGCTCTCCCCTAGTCTGGCTCTTACGAGTTCGGGTTTGCGCCCCTCCGCCGCGAGGGCAGGAATATCCTCCTCAGCTGCCAACGCTATCCGGAACGCCTTCGGCATTCGGGATTCGCGCACTAACTCCGATACATTCCCACAAAGAATGTCTGAGATAGAAAAACGAATCCACTTTTCGAGCCTGAATCTACTGATTGTACCGTGGACCAGAAAATATACTGCCCGTAGTAATCCATGCCTTTGCGCAAAACGGACCGGCTTCCAAATTAACGAGCGAACCGAGTCAGACATGAACGTGCCACGTTCCAGGTCAAGGTCGAACAAAATCTAAGCTGTGGTGAATCCACCTAGTCATGGGTTAGTTTTCGTAGTGTATCCCGTTTCTTCGGAGGGTCCATGACTAAATGCTATCTTCCCAACCTCGCGCTGGGGGGACGAAGCACTGTGGAAACGAAGGTAATAAAAAATTCGCCAGTCTTGCATATGGTATGCGGGCTCAAACCCTAGGGTTGAAAGTTCGCGCTCCTGTGCCTGGTTCCTCGAACAACCACACACCCACAGTCTCTGGTGGTGCTCTTCCGCCTCTCGGATCAGGAATGCCAACGCCACCCGGTACGATCGAGAGAAATCGGCGTCGACCGAAGACCAGTATTCGTAGGCGATGCAACTCGAATCAATATTAACGGGGCTCTTCTCGGCTGGTCCTGCCGGTAGTATGGCCATGGGTGAGCTCGTTGCCCAAAGCGCTAGTGTTGGTTTTCCGCCCTCGCGGACGATAATCAGCTGATCGCCTCTGGTAAGTCTTGTCCTCCAGATATCGAGGTTTCCGGGCAGGTTACAGCCTTCAAGCACCAGATCCGCGATATCACTCAACTGTGAAGCGACACTAATCTCGACGCCAGCGCGGGCGGCACTCCAAAGTTCCACCGAGGACTTTCCCCCAATACGATAAAGAACTCGATCCTGCACTTGCCAAATCGACTTGCACGCCCTAGCAAGCAGAGACCAAGCGCGCCTAACCATTATCCCAGGCCGTCTTAATTTTTTCCGATCTGAATCTCGGACCCACTTGAGCAGAGCTTCCAAATTGCCGTGTAGCTTTGGATAACGCTCGAGACGCGCTCTGATTTGCAGCGCTTTGTAATACAGGCCGCTTTGGATTGTGGCCCAGTAGCAACGAACTAGCCCACCCACAGACCGGGATCCAAGATGCAACGTGAGATCATGTTTTATGCAGTTAGTATAGCGTGTCTTGTAGGTCTCGTCCCCGACTGTAAAGTCGAATTCGCGCACACCTTTCTCGGCGGCATACAGCAACATGTGTCGCATCAACACATTCCCTGGATGGTGCTGCCATAAGTTAACATCGAATGTCTGCTGGTATAAAGTGTATTTGCCAGGAGTATCGAAGCCAATCTGGTACGCGACCGGATTTCCATCAACCTCCATCGTACTAAACCGCAGTTCATTGTGAAGGTCAAGGTTCCTTACCAAGCCCTCCAGTAGTTGTTGCAGGTGACTGTCACTACTCTTGCCCATTAATGCCCAACGGCGCGCATGATAACGAAAAAACTGAGACAAGTGTTCCTGTGCCTCCACCTCCGTATCCACGAATCGTGACTTGACCACACCGAGCCTACTTAGTTTATTTGCATGCTGGTTCATCTTGCCCTTCCGTGCGGTCTCAGCCAATAAGTTCGGGCGAGTGCTGTCTACTCGGATCGAGTAGCAGTAGCACCCAAATACTAGGCGCGAGTAACGACGAACTCGGTGTGGGAGATTTTGCCAATGGCGCACAATCCGGGAGTGCGAAGGAAGATGCTCAAGTTTGCACTTTTTCCATTGCTTAGAGTTATACAGTACTGATAGAGCTGTTAGAAGCACCTCCAGTGTTCGCTCCTCTTCACACACAATGTCAGTGTAGTCCGCTTGCGGAGCTCCGAGGAATTCGAGGTCACACCCGCGCTGTACTAGTGGCAAAATACCGATAACATTTCGGTCATCGTATATGACTAGGCAATAAAGAGAGCATTCATGACTGTAGGCTCGCCACCAAGCTTGCGCCCAAGCAAAGCTCTGAAATATCTCCCTATGCGGATCGGTCCTCCACAGGCGATCCCAGTTGGCAGAGAGTTCGTTGAGTTGCTCGAAGTCTGTGATCAATTCGCATCTGGGCTTGAGCACAGGTGTCCCCATCTCCGTCGATTCTCCGGCGAATTCTATTGTACAGCCAAACGGCGGCTTCAATTGGCAGGTCGTCCGACTGCCAATTCCGACCGGTCAACAATTAGTGTCTGGTTGGATACATTTTTTCTCGTAGCCTAGCACTTCCAAGAGCCCCGGCGATCGAAATCGAACCGCTCGTGATGAGCTCGCATCTGAATGATTCCATCCTACCAGACTGTGATGCGGTCGAGATCCGCCGAGATTTGACTGCCCGAAAAGATTTGATTATGCTCAGGCGGGGGAGTGTCCGCGATGCGATGTCGATTGTTTGACGGCGGGCGAAAAATCGCTTCCAGGAAATGTTCACGTGCACCAGTGGCCGGTCCCAATTTCGATTAATTTCTCACACTTGGCCGAGCCCGGTGGTCCATTCCCGAGGTTGATGCTGCTAGGGTTCTTTGCGAGTTTGCCGCTGGTCAGTCCGCGTCCCTTGACGGTTGTGCCAATCATGGCATGGGAGGAATCACTGCGAAGAAATCATGGGCGGTGAAATTATCTGCCGTTCATCTCGAGTTGCCTTGACCACCTCCAGATCCGCGTGAAAGCTCTCTGGCGGAATCGATTTCATCATGATCCCTTCAAAGAAACCCTCCGCCATAACTAGCCAATTGAACGCTGCAACAAGCTGGGCACGCAGGCTACGTTTTCGCAAGGCACCGCGCGCAATGAGCAGGCCGAATACGAGCACCCATACGGCGAACCACCTTGGGTCACGCATTATGAGACTCAATAAAATGGTCGCAAAGCAGGAGACCAGCAAAAGTATCGATCCTACTGCGAACCAGCGCTCGCCTAAATATATCCAGAATAGCTTGGTACCCAAATGGTAACGAGCGACTTGACCCCCGCCAAGATGAAAATTTCGCCTGCGCCGGCTCAGAATTGAGGAAAGCGCCACTGGTGCATCGTTGTAGTGGTAAACCATGGGATAATCCAACTCAAACATGCGATAACCAGCATGGCGAATGCGCAAACCGAGTTCAGCCTCCTCATCCGCACAGAGGTTAGGATTAAAAGATCCAGCCCGCTCCAGGGTTGAGCGTCGATACATCCCGGCGCCACCGCCCCCGTAACTACACCAGAGCACTTCTTTGGGCGGTCCAAGATGCATTTTTTGAACCGGCGGAGCAGGCTGCTGATTCACCGCAACTGTTGGGAGATTGAGGACGCGGCCGGTAACTCCACCGGCGTCGGGTCTCTCCAACATCAGGCGAATAGCATGTGGCATCCATCCTGGGATAAGTTCAGTGTCGCCATCCAGGAAGAGGACATATTCGCCGTGAGTCTGTCCGTATCCAACGTACCGCCCAATCGCGGGTGAGAGCCGCTGACCAGGTTTCAGACGAAAGATGTTTATAGGATAGAGGCTTGCCAGAGTGAGCGTTTCGTCTGTTGAGGCTGAATCAACAAGGATGATTTCCTTCGAGGAGACACTTGAAGTTGCACGGAGGACCGATTCGATCAAGCGAGAAATATTCCACGCCTGGTTCTTAGCGATCAAAACAACAGATAGTTCCATTGTGTCGGCCTCTTTTGGGCGAGGGATCGTCTGACTGCGAAGATTGTAGAGCAAATGGGACTCCATTTCTCGACCACCAACTCTCTTTTCTAGCCTCAGGCAGGGATAATTCCGCTTGATGATGCAAAAACCTGCACACCATACCTAATGGTTTTAGCCAAATTGGAAGTACAGATTGGAAACGTGGGGTACCAATTCCTCAGATCTCCGATGACGCGAGCGATGCGAGATGGACAGTTCGAATGGCGGCGCTAGTCGTCAGGCCAACTACCAACTGAGCCTTGCCCACACTCACCGGCTGAGCAAAGCTAAAATTCGCGAGAATTCCTATCAGCTGATCTCTCCCGCGAGCCATAAAGTGGGAGGGTTTTCGACGACCGTTGAACAACGCGCTGCCAACGGAAACTCACTCGTCTGCAAAAAGAAACTCTCTCGCGCGTTCAGCCTTCAATTGACGCCCGACCGAATATTCCTAAGCAGACCAGAACTGGCCAAATGAAGCAGCACAATCCGATGGCCCACGTACCACCGGTTGAAAATTTTGCCGACGCCAGAAACCAGCCCATCACAGATTGTACGATCCCGCCTTTCGTCGGGTTCACTTTCGTAACCTGTGATTCCCATCCGTCACCTCATAAACTGGCATAAGTCGTGAATGCATTGTGTTCGGAAACATTGCAAGCCGCGAGCACTCGCCCAAAGTGCAGAGCGCCGCTATTCCGAGTGCCACGAACAGACTGCGAATTGAGAATCGTGGCGGAGACGCCCTCAAGACATCCAGGAAGAGGAGGTGCCGTCCCGTGCGTAAGGGTGCTTCAGGTTGGAGTTCCGAGTTGGAGATCTATTTGTGGGGGGATGTCATGCGAGCTGTTTTGCGTCTAACCCTGGTTCGTATGGCGTTGTGCGCGATTGGGGTCACGCTGACGACTGCCAATGCCGTGGGAGCTTGCACGTTGTACGCATCCCCTGCGGGCAGTCCTACGAATTCCGGTACCTCGCCCAGCAGCCCGATCCCTTTGCTGACTGCGGCGCACCGCAGCCGAGCTGGCGACGTTGTCTGCCTCATGGCCGGTCAGTATTATGTGGCCACGCCGCTAGAAATCGACAACTCCGGCACCGCTAGCAATTGGATTGTCTATACCAGCTACAACGGCGCCGCGGCCGAGATTCTTCCCGCCTCGGGACATTTGCCTCTTGTTCTCCTGCCTGCTAATGTGCGCTACGTAGAAATCAATGGCCTGCAATTTGACGGACAAAATAGCTCCGGCACCGCCGTCTTTTGTATGGGCTGTGATCACTTGCGGGTTATTGGAAACACGATCAGCTATATGGGTGCGGCCGGCATCGCAACCTACCCCGATTCGAGTACGGGAAAAGCTCCGGATTACATCACCGCCGATCACAACCTGATCTACCATTGCGGTTATAACCAGGGCTTCAGCAGTGCCATCAGCTACGACCAGCATGGCTGGTACGATTCATTCGCAGGCTTCCACAGCTTCGTCACCAACAACATCATCTCCGGCATGTACGATAATTCTCCCCAAAATACTGACGGCAACGGCATCATTTCCGATAACCAAATCGGGGACGTTACGCCTCCGGAA
>JASHPL010000364.1 GCA_030038125.1 Candidatus Sulfotelmatobacter sp. | reverse complement strand
CGGGAAGGGAGTTTCGGCGGCGCTACTAGCTTCCACATTGCAAGGGATGATTTATTCGCATTTGATCGCGGGCATGTCCCTGCTGGAAGTCGTAACGGCAGTGAATCGATTTTTCACGGAAAAAATGGGCGGTGAAAAGTATGCCACCTTGTTGCTGGCGCGGCTGCGGCGCGATGGCGAACTGGAATATGTGAATTGCGGCCACGTGCCTCCGCTGCTGGTCTGCTGTGGCGAGGTCATCCGTCCAACGCATGGGAATGTGCCCGTGGGCCTCTTGCCGGACGCCACTTTTGAGACCGCGAGTTGCCAGATGAAATCTGGCGATCGTTTCATCATGGTGACGGACGGTGTCACGGAAGCGGAAAACGCGATGGGAGACTTCTTTGAAGATTCGCGCCTGGAAATAGCCGCCGCAAAATCTCCCACACTGGAAGGAATTTTCGCCGCGGTTTCCGAGTTCTGCGCCGGCAATCCGTTGAGCGACGATTGCACTGTGGTTGAGCTCTGCTACACCAGTGCCGAAACTTGAGGTCGAATCGTTCAGCCCTCAATTGCCACGGCAAAGTCCGTTCCTTCCCAGCGCTTCTGATCCGGCCAGAAAAATGTGAACACAGCGTTGCCCCCCGCCGGCAGTGAAGCAGTCGGCAAATCCAAAACGTGAACGCCGAGTTCGGTATCGCGAGTATCTGTGTCGTGCGCCGACTTCCAGCCATCGATGCTCCAGTGCACGGTAGCGGGGGAGAGCAGGACCAGGCGCAACGTCTTGCCGCGAGGGATGGAGCGTGTCTTGTTGTTGAATCTCCAGCCAAAGATTTGCCGTTTGTGTTTCTCGACCAGATACCGTTGCACGGTCTGCGGAGGCTGGTCAAAAACCCTTCCGTCACGAATCGATCGCCGTAACTTCACATATTCGGAGTGGGCCCACACGAGCGGACACGCCGATCCCGAAGGCTTACCGCGGAACAGTTCGAGAGCGGGAATGTCGGCGGCATCCCAAACCTGTTCGGGAAGCAGGCGGCTTTGACCGGCCGTAGAGTTCTCCATAACCGTGAGCAGAGCTTCGGCTTCGTCGCGATGGCCGCCGGCAAGAGCATAGTGGGCGCGTTCTCCAGCGAGCAGCGGCCAGGGGCGGCCGATTCCCGTGCCATTGAAAGGGGAGCCATCTTCGTGTTCACCATAACCGTCGCCGTTATAGCGATACCAGCAGGGTCCTTGCGGCAATTCCACCGCGAGCAAGGAATCGATGGCGACGAGCGTATTCCGAATCCGAGGGTCGTCGGGGGCGCGCAGACCGAAACGCACCAGAGCCAGCGCATCGGGGCTGATGATGTGATAGGCGCGCTCGCCATCTTGCCCGGGAGGTTTGTTCTTTATGGGAACGAAACCCTGGGTGGGCGATGCTGCACCATCTGTCTGGGGCGGAGCAATGCGGACATAATAACCTTCGATCCCCAGTTGCCGCGAAAGGTCCGTGTCGGTGGCATAAACCCAGCGTTCAATATTGTCGTTCCAGGCGTCGGCGGTATCGCGCATGGTTTGCGCCTGTTCGGCGTGGCCTGTGAGGTCCGCAATATCGGCGGCAGCGAGCAAGGCACAAATTTCTGCCGCCAGAGTAAATGGCGAATAACCTGCGTCTTCCTCCCATCGATCCTGCTGAGTGACCGGGCCGTTGCGGATGATGAAACCAGCCGCTTTGCGAGCCATAGGCCACCAGCGATCCAGGTTGCCTAATGCCTCGGGAGCCTCGCGCCGCAGCAGATCGAGGAGGAGTATGGGGAACGATGTCTCGTCCATCTGAATGCCGCCCCAGTAGGGACGACCATCGAGCCAAAGGTTCTGAGCCCAGTTTCCCTCGGCCTCTTGCGTTGCCTCCAGGTAGCGAAGCACCCGGACGGCGTCAGAGACGGCGCCGGCCGCCAGCAACGCGCCCGCAGTTTCGACCAAGTCGCGCGGCCAGACGAGATGATAACCACCGAGATCTTCGTCGCCTTTATCAAAACCCCACGGAATCGACAGGCTGGCGATGACGCCGCCCAGAAAATCTTTTGATTCGTGGGTGCGCAGCACAGCGGTCGAGGCCCGATATAGATCGAATTGGCGCGCCGGTTCATCCAGTGTGAGAAGTTCACAGTGCCAGTTCTTCCATTGCGCGATGAAGGGCTGCCGTATGTCGCTGTAGTTTTCGAGCAATGTGGAGCGAGCTTGTTGCCCGGCCTCGGTCCATATAGCGCCGAAACCAAGAGCAACAAGAAACTCGCCACCACAGGCTGTCAAATCAATCTCACCCGTCACGGCAACGTTACCGTTTTCGGCGCGATCATATTCCCACTCCATCTGAAAGTGCTTGGAGAGATCCTGCCAGCCATCGGAGACCCCCACGAACCCAACCGATCTCTTCTTCCAGGGAGCTGTACAGGATAGACTCAACGCAACGCCGTCGCGCTGGGCGAAAAACATGGGGACGCCTTTATAGTCGCCAACCCAGGCGGTGTTGCCATATCCGAAGTTACCCAGGTGGGGTGAGAGCAGGGCATAGAGGCGATAGTCGGAAAGTTGTCCGATCAGAGGTTCGAAGCGCACTTTTTGTAGAACAACGTTGCGATAAGGGTCGGTCAGGATTTCTTTATGAATTCGATAGCGGCCGCTGAGACAGGAGTTCGTTAGTTCAAATGCGGGGACGCCGGGCTCGAATGGACGATTCTCGAAAGAGCAATGGCGCTTCTCCTCGGAAAAAAAATCGTGACCGCTGGTGACGATGAAGCCCATGTCTCGCGTGCAGGCCTGATCAACACGCGGGAAATATACTTCGTTGAGAATGCCGTGGCTGAGCGTAAACCAGACCTTGCTATGCCGGTTGAGTGCGGTTCCGGCTCCGGTTTTGGCGCTTGAAGTCCAACGCGGCGGAATTCCGGGACTGCCGGGAGCGTATCGGATGGCTGGATCACTCATGCGCAGCCCTTTGGCGCGCACGGCAGCGGATCGATGACAAGATCTTTACAGAAATGCGACCGGCTTGAAGTAGACATCTTGGTATACGATTGCATCCAAGCGGTGGAAAGAGCCACTTGTCCGTTCGTTGAAATTGAGCCAATTGTGATCATAGCCCAAGCGAGGGCCAAGCATATGTTCCAGCACAAATCCTCAGATGTGGGTGCATTGTGGAAAGTGGCAATCCTGTGCATTTTTTTAGTGGTGGGCTGTGCCGCTCGAGCGGAAGACATCCCGCGAGCCCAAAGCTCATCGCCGCTCGACCAAGGATTTCAGGGTTTGTACAACCTCGATTTCGCGGGCGCTCAGAAGGATTTTGCTCAGTGGCAAGCGCAGCATCCGGAAGATCCCGTCGGGCCGGTAAGCGAAGCGGCGGGTCTTCTATTCTCCGAGTTCAACCGATTAGGGGTGCTGGAATCGCAGTTCTATGAAAATGATCGCAAATTTGCCGAGCGCTCGAAGGTGCAAGCTGATCCTGGCGTGCGAGAGCAGTTTCAGCAGGCGATTGACCGCTCGCAGAAGCTGGCACGTGTGCAACTCGCGAAGGATGCGGACGATCGCAATGCGCTGTTTGCCATGACCTTATCGTCGGGCCTGCAGGCCGATTACGAAGCCCTCATCGAGAAACGAAATATGTCGTCTCTGGTCTTCACCAAAGAGGCCTCTGGTTTTGCCCAGCGTTTGCTCTCGATCTGCCCCAATTGCTATGACGCGTTGCTGGCGACCGGATTCAGCAAGTACATCATTGGCAGCATGGCCGCTCCTGTGCGCTGGCTTCTCCGCATGGGGGGCCTGCCGGCAGACAAGCAAGCTGGAATCGCCGATCTCAAGACGACCGCCGAGCATGGTCACTATCTCGCGCCGTTCGCGCGCATCCTGCTCGCCATAGCATATGTTCGCGAGAAGGATAAGCCGCGCGCTCTCGAAGTGCTAACTGGTTTGCGCCATGATTATCCCGCCAATCCGCTTTTCTCGCGTGAAATTAACCATCTCCAAAGCGGACAGTGAAAAGAAGTGGTGCGTTTTTTCTTCGAGCCTAATTCTTCAGGCCATTCATGGTGCATTCACCAGAAATTCACTCGTTTGTAACCATCCTGTAACACTGCGCCGCTAGAACCGAAAAGTATCCCGCGGTTTACAGGAGGAATTTCTAGTGCGAAGAATCGTGCTTCTGTTGGTGTGCGTTTTTCTGGCCCTGCCTGGATTTGGGCAGACCACGCTGAATGGAGCAGGCGCGACTTTTCCTTATCCCATCTACTCGAAATGGTTCAGCGAATATCACAAAATTCATTCCGACATTCAGATCAACTATCAATCCATTGGCAGTGGGGGAGGAATTCGTCAGGTTACGGAGGGTACTGTTGAATTCGGCGCCAGCGACATGCCCATGACCGACGAGCAACTGCAGGAGGCTCAAAACAAGCTGCAAACCAACGTCTTAAATATTCCTACTGTTCTTGGTGCTGTAGTCCCCGTTTACAACATTCAGGGAGTTACTGGCGAGCTGAAGTTTACTCCAGAAGTGCTTGCGGGAATCTTCCTGGGGAAAATCACCAACTGGAATGATCAGGCCATCGGCAGTGTCAACCCCGACCTGAAATTTCCCAATCAAGAAATTGTTGTGGTTCACCGCTCCGACGGAAGCGGCACCACCTTCATCTGGACCGACTATCTCTCGAAAATTAGCCCCGATTGGAAAGCGCGGGTGGGCAGCGGCACTTCCGTGAAGTGGCCGAGGGGAATGGGCGGAAAAGGAAACGAAGGCGTCGCCGGCTCGGTCCGCCTCTTGCCGGGAGCGATTGGATACGTGGAACTGATCTATGCCGTGCAGAACAAAATTCCCTATGGCAGTGTGAGAAATTCCGCGGGGAGTTTCCTCAAGGCGTCGCTTGACGGCGTTACTGCGGCGGCGGCCTCGGCGCCCAAGATGCCTGCCGATTTCCGCGTGTCAATTACGAATGCCCCGGGTAAGAACGCCTATCCGATCTCAAGCTTTACCTGGATGTTGATTCCAACTCAATCGAAAGATCCGGCAAAAGGGAAGATTCTGGCCGACTTTTTGAACTGGATGTTAGCCGATGGCCAGAAGATGACAACCGCTCTTGACTACGCACCACTTCCCGAGAACGTTGCGGCAAAAGTCAAACAAACAATCAAGCAGGTCAAGTAAGGCTCCAACAGCATTGGCTGTTTCATTCTGCCAAACCAAATTAAGGAGAGGACCAATGAAGTTTGCATGGACGTTTTGTGCAATTCTACTTCTGGCGGCTGGGCTGGTTGGTCAAACCAGCACGCCCGAAACTAACGCAAAGGCCGCGGAAACGGAAAAAAGCGCACCCGCCGCACAAGCGCCAAGCGGCACGATTGAGATCGCGCGGCTCGGAGCAGAAGGAAACGCAGCGAACACGACTTCAAAGGCTGCCGTTCCGGCCACAACCTCCAACAACAGCAGCGCCGAGCAACCGGCCTCCACGGAGGGGAATGCTTCTGCCTCGGGGGCTCCGGCAAAAGCTGCCCCGCCGAGCTTGGAAGATCAGATCGAGCAACTTCGAGAATTGGTTGTGTCCCAGTCCAAGGAACTCGCAGCGACTCGCGAGCAGGTCAAGCAGCAGCAGCAAAAGATGCAATCGCTCGAAGATCAGTTGAAATCGAATGCAACCGGGACAAACGCCTCGGCAACTCCGGCATCGGCGCCTGCCCCCGTGAGTGCTGCCCCGGCAACGGCAGCAGTTGCTTCGGTAACAGCAGCGTCCGCCGTTTCGGCTACATCCGGGGAATCGTCGTCCAGTCGTGAGGGTTCTGCAAGTGCGGGCGCGCCTGCACCAGTCGTGGCCAGTGTCTCCAGTGCCTCCCAAGCCATGGAGGAAACGCAGAAAACGGAACCTCCGACGGAGATCCACTTCCGTGGAATTACCATTGCGCCGGGCGGCTTCGCGGCGGCAGAATTGGTGCGCCGTTCCCGGGCTCTGGGGGCAGATATCAATACGCCATTCAACTCCGTGACCATGCCGGGGGCGTCGCAGAGCTCGATGTCAGAGTTCTTCGGCTCCGGTCGTCAGTCGCGAATTTCCATGCTGGCGTCGGGAAAACTCAAGAGCGCAACGCTCTCCTCCTATGTAGAGGCTGACTTTCTCTCCGCCTCGGTGACATCGAACAACAACGAAAGCAACAGCTACTCACTGCGGCAACGCCAGTTCTGGGGTCAGGCTGCGTTCGATAGTGGCTGGAGCGTTACCGGTGGCCAGATGTGGAGTCTGGTCACAGAAACACGGCACGGCCTTGACAACCGGACCGAAGCCACCCCGCTGACGATCGACCCGCAATATTCCGTCGGCTTCAGTTGGACGCGGCAGTATGGGTTGCGCCTGGTGAAAAATTTCAACAACAAGGTGTGGTTTGGCGTTTCCATGGAAAACGCACAGGCTACCGTAACCTCACATAACAATGCGGCGAATTTCCTGGTCGGGTCGGCGGGAGCAAGTGGAGGTCTGTACAACTCGGCGATTTCGACCTGCAGTACATCGCTGAACAGCAGTGGCGCGCCCGTAACCACCTGCACGCCGGTGGCTACATACTCTTTCAACCCGTCGCCGGATTTGATCGCCAAACTGGCGTTTGAGCCCGGCTTTGGCCACTATGAAGTGTTTGGCGTGTTCTCGCATTTCCGCGATCGAGTATTTCCTTGCGCGGAAGCGTCTGCGACTAATCCCTGCGCCACGGGGACAACGTCGCCCAGCGCAGCCCTGGCCTATAACCCGACCGCCAATGGCGGAGGCGTGGGAGCAAATGCCCGCTGGTCCTTCATCGACAAGCATTTCGATTTCGGATTGCATGGCTTCGGCGGCAGCGGGATCGGCCGCTACGGCTCGGGTGGTCTGCCGGATGCCTCAATCAACGGGAACGGAACGCTCCACCTCGTAAAAGACCTGCAAGGTCTTGCCACAATCGAAATTCATGCTTTGAATTCCGACATCTACTTCAACACCGGAGCGGAGTACGCGGCCCGCACGGCGAGCTTCGATCCTATTTCTGGCAAAGTTGTGGGATACGGCGCGCCGAGCTTCAGCAATACCGGTTGTTTCACCGAGACGCTTCCGGCGAATGGCACCGGATTCCTGCCCGGCTCGCTTTCCAGTTGCACGGCCGATACTCGCGTGCTGATCGAAGGAACGGCGGGATTCTGGTACCGCATCTACGACGGTTCAAAGGAAAGAGTGAACCGCGGGCGCGTGCAGTTCGGCCCGCAGTTCTCTTACGTTGACCGTGAGACCTGGTCGGGCACGGGCGGACTGCAGCCACACGGGATCGACGACATGATTTTCGCCTCGTTCCGCTATTACCTGCCGTAAAGAGCAATTCAGCCGAACTAGCCCTGCACACTGGCATCCAGGTCGCGTCGGCCTGGATGCCCTTATTGTTTAGATGCCCTTGAGCGAGTCATGGGCGAGCGATGCAGCCTTTCCTGTTCTATACTGAATATCCGGCTTCTGTCGCCGGAACGCGCTTCGTCCTTAGTTTAGAACAATCGTAAAGCACGCGGCGGTCATGGCTCGCATTTCGCTGGACAATCCTAAATACTTCCTCAACCGCGATATTTCCTGGATCGCTTTCAATCGGCGTGTGCTTGAAGAAGCCGAGGATGAAGGGAATCCACTACTGGAGCGATTGAAATTCCTGTCAATCTCGGCCAGTAATCTCGATGAGTTCTTCGAAATCCGCATTGCCGGAATGATGCAGCAGATCGAGGACGGGGTCAACGATGCCGGTCCGGACGGTCTCACACTCACCGAAAAGCGCGACGCCCTCAATCAGCTGACCCACGAATTCGTCGAGGATCAATATGACTGCTGGAACGTTCGCCTGCGTCCCGCGCTCGCCGCGAATGGGATTCGCGTGCTGAGTTTGAGCGATCTGGACGCCGACGGAGTGCGCTTCGTCAACGAATACTGTGAACGGGAACTGGATCCTCTGCTGACACCGGTAACGGTCGATCCGGCCCATCCTTTTCCGCGTGTTATTAATAAAGCGCTGTGCGTGGCATTTCTTTTGCGCCGCCGCCGGCGATCGGCCCTGACTTACACCGGAGTCGTGTCTGTTCCCCGTGTCCTGCCGCGATTGGTGCGGCTGCCGTCGCAGGGAACTGCCGATTTCATCTTCCTGGCTGATCTCGTCGCGCATCATGCTGAGCGGATGTATCGTGGGTATGACATCGTCTCCTCCGCGCCTTTTCGCGTTACCCGCAATAGCAATCTTTACCTCGCGGAAGAAGAAGCACGGAGCCTGCTGGAGTCGGTGCGCACGGAATTACATAACCGGCGCAAGGGCGACGCGGTGCGCCTCGAAATCGAATCCGATGCCGATCCGGAAATCATCGAACGCCTGCGCACCGTTTTCGAGATCGATTCCTGGCAGGTGTTTCCCGTCAACGGCCCGGTGAATCTCCTGCGGCTTTTCAATATCTATGAGCAAGTAGAGCACCTGGACCTGAAATACCGTCCCTTCTCGGCCCGCGAGTTGCGCCTCACTTCGAAATCGAAAGACTTGTTCGAGGAGCTTCGCAGCCACGACATTCTTCTGCACCATCCTTTCGATTCCTATGACGCCGTAATTTCATTCATCGAATCCGCAGCGGAAGATGACCGGGTCCTTTCAATGAAGCAAACGCTCTATCGTACCAGCGAGCATTCCTTGATCGTGCCCTCCTTGATCGATGCTGCATCGCGCAAGGAAGTGACCGCTGTGGTCGAATTGAAGGCTCGCTTTGATGAGGCTTCGAACATCCGCTGGGCGCGGGACCTGGAAGATGCAGGAGTGCAGGTATTTCACGGGCTGGTGGGTCTGAAAACGCATTGTAAATTGTCGCTGCTGGTGCGACGCGATCCCGATGGCATCGCGCGCAGCTACGCTCATATCGGTACCGGCAACTACAACGCGACCACGGCGCGAATCTACACCGATCTGAGTCTTTTCACGGCCAATCCGGAGATCACGCGCGCCGTGCACGATGTCTTCAGTTTCCTTACTGCCTATGCAGAAAATCCCAGCTACGAGCCGCTCCTGGTCGCGCCGCTCGATCTGGCAGAAAAGAATCTTGCGTTGATCGAGCGTGAAGCCGAGCACGCCCGCCTGGGAAGAGAAGCGCATATCGTCGCGAAAATGAATGCGCTGCTCGATAAGAGAATCGTGCAAGCGCTCTACCGTGCATCACAGGCCGGGGTGCAAATTGATCTCGTCGTGCGCGGCATTTGTGCACTGCGACCGGGAGTCCGTGGGGTCAGCGACAACATCCGCGTGCGCAGCATCGTGGGACGATTTCTCGAGCATAGCCGCATTTACTATTTTGCGAATGGCGGGCAGGAAGAAATCTACATCGGGAGCGCGGATTGGATGCCGCGCAACCTTTACGAGCGCGTGGAAGTGCTGGTGCCCCTGCGCGACGAAGCACTGCGGGAGCGCGTGCGGCGCGAAATCCTTGACGCCTATCTCGCCGACAACCGCAAGGCCCGCGTCCTGCTTCGCGATGCGAGTTACATTCGCGCCTGGCATCCCGTACACGGAGAACGGAATCGGCGTCCTCCAACCGGCGCGGCGGCTTTCAGTGCTCAGGATTTTCTGATTGCCGTGGCCGAAGGAAAAGCGCCCGCATTGCCGCCTACCCCGGTTCCCGCGCGCCGACGCAAAGCACGAGCCATAGCAGGGAAGGAACGGTAAGCCCCGATGATTCTCTATTTTCTGCGCCACGCCAGCGCGGGGACACACTTTGCCAATCCCAAGAAAGATGAGAAACGTGCGCTGGACAAAGAGGGCATTGAGCAGTGTGGTTATTTGGGCCGGGCGTTGACTGCTCTCGATGTCCAGGTCGACGCAATCATTTCTAGCCCGCTAAAGCGCTGCACGCAAACGGCATTTTTACTAGGCAACGAACTGGGATTTGAGGGCAAGCTGCAACTGGATAACGGTCTTCGCCCGGAGGCAACCCTGAGCGATTTTCGCAAGCTGCTCGAAAAATACGCACGCCAGGAATCGATCATGGTGGTCGGCCACAATCCGAACCTGAGCCAGTTCCTGGGATCGGTGATCAGCGAGTCGGGATGCGAGGCGTCACTCGACCTGAAGAAAGGCGCCGTGGCCAAGGTAGAGATGCGACGCAGCTCAGGCACATTGCAGTGGTGTCTGACGCCGAAGGTGGTGCGCACACTTCATGACACGGCGGTCGAAAGTTCCCGCCCAAACACCTCGCGGAAATAATCGCGCTCTTTCTCGATGGCCCAAAGTTCCAGGTCAACGCCGACATTTCGTCGAGGCGATAGAGTTAACTTTACATCCGCCGAATGCAATCCAATGCGTACGCTCCGCACTGCTCGGCTGCGCCCCAAATTCAGGGCCCGCGCGAGCCGGAGCAGCAGAATCGCTTTTTGCACCGGCACGCGCTCGACCGGATCGAGCAGCTTCATGGGGCCATCTTCCACGGTCGGGCGCGATTTCCCCAGATAGCGCGCAATGGCGGCGATGACTCGCCTCTGTTGCGGCGTATAACCGAGAATTTCAGAATTCGAAATGATGTAGTGGGTGTGCCGGTGATGGCCGTTGCGATTCACATAATCGCCGACTTCGTACAGCATGGCAGCCGCGGAGAGCCATTCGCGGTACTCCGGAGGCAGACGGTGCAGGGAACGTAATCGGGCGAACAGCAGCATGGCTGATTCGCGGACGTCGCGCGCGTGTTTGCGATCCACCTGGTAGCGATCGACAGCTTTGACAATCGATTCCCAGCGCTCCGACTCGATTTGCTTTCCCGAGCGCGTACTGCGGTCGTAATCCGCCGCCATCTGTGCCAGAATGCCGTCACGCAAACCAAGGGAAGAATAACGGAATCCGCCGAGATGCAACCGATCGAGCAGTTCGCGGTAAACCATCGCGCCGGCGACAATAATTTCGGCACGTCTCGGGCCAACCCCTTCGATTTTTCTTCGTTCGACGACTGGCAGCCGAGCCAGACGCTTCGCGATTCGGGCCATCTCCTCTCGCGATACGATTAGTCGGGTCGCACCTCGCCGCAGGTGAGTTGCCACCGCAGCCAGAGCCGCCGCGGTGCCGGAAGTTGCGATTACATTCCTTATGCGCCCGGCGCCGATCCGAGGGGCAACGCGATTCACCTCGCGTGCTATGAATCCGCGCAGGCGCTTCAGTTCGCTTTTGCGTGGGGGATCGTGACGCAAGAACTCATCGGTCAGACGCACCGCTCCCAGCGGAAGACTCACCGCATCGCGAATGTGACCATGTTGTGAAACGGTAAGTTCGCAACTTCCTCCACCCAGATCGATCATCAACGTGGGCAAGCGGTCCACTCGCGCAGTTGATACGAGTCCGAGATGAATCAGGCGCGCCTCTTCCATCCCGGAAATGATTTCGACGCGCCAGCCTGTCGCCGAGCGCACCCATTCCAAGAAGGCCTGCGCATTGCGAGCGTCACGAACGGCGCTGGTCGCCACTACCCGCACATTATCGGTGACGATTTGCTGCGTGGCCCGATGAAAGCGGCGCAGGACTTTTACCGTTTCCGCCATCGATTCGGGCGTGAGAAAGCCGGAGCGAAACACTCCTTCGCCCAGTCGCGTTACCTCGCGGTCCTCGTGAAGCGGCCGCAGGCGGCCGTCTTCCAGACGCGCAATCTTGAGCCGAACCGAGTTGGAACCGATATCGACTGCCGCACAAGTGGGCATGGGGAAGCCTCACAGTTTACATGCCACGCTTACGCTCGTCATGGTCTCGCGAAGGAATGTGCCGGTTGGATCGATGGGCACGGTGGGCTGTATGCTTGTGTTGCGTTGCGGCGCAATTCGAAAGTGGCTGTCCCGTATTTTTGCCTCTCCGGGCATAATACGATGTACAACCACACTGCCTTTACCTTCTACGGTTTTTAACAATTTTGTAACACTGCTCTGCTAGTTTGAGGGGGAATGGCCAACCCTGCCTTTCCACGGCCTGATATGCCCGGTCCGCAAGCTCTTCAAGCAAAGAAAGTTACATCCGTGCAGGTATCTGCGAGTCCTCTATCGCGCGTTTCCAGCGGTGAGATCGCCGATCGCGCGTTTAATTTGGCCATCACCGCTTGCGGGCTAGCCGTTTTAGGCGTACTGGCGCTGGTCATTTACGAGTTGACGCTAAGGTCTGACCTTTCGTGGCACGCTTTCGGCTTGAGATTTTTCACGGCGAGCGAATGGGACCCGGTGAACGAGCACTTTGGCGCCCTGCCGTTTATTTACGGAACACTGGTTTCGTCGCTTCTGGCTTTAATCATCGCGGTTCCGCTGTCGGTCGGCGTAGCTGTTTTCACTACGGAAATGTGTCCGAAGAAGCTGCGAGCACCGCTTTCGTTTTTCGTGGAATTGCTGGCCGCCATTCCCAGCGTCATCTACGGGCTTTGGGCCATCTTCATCCTTGTGCCACTGCTGATCCAATACGTTCAGCCTGTCCTTTCTAAAACGCTCGGCTGGACCGGATTGTTTACCGGACCGTTCTTTGGATATTCCATGCTGGCTGCAGGCATTATCCTGGCCATCATGATCATTCCCATCATTTCCTCGATTACCCGCGAAGTGCTGGCAGTCGTGCCCCAGCATCAGCGGGAGGCCGCACTGGCGTTGGGTGCGACCCGTTGGGAAATGATTCGCATTGGCGTGCTGCGCAATGCGCGGGCAGGAATCCTGGGCGCGATTATCCTTGGCCTGGGCAGGGCCTTGGGAGAAACCATGGCCGTCACCATGGTGATCGGAAACCGGCCGGAGATTTCGCACTCGCTATTTGCTCCCGGATATACCATGGCGAGCGTCCTGGCCAACGAATTCAGCGAGGCCACGGGCGATGTCTACCTATCCGCGTTGATTGAGATCGGCCTGGCGTTGTTTCTGGTCACGATCGTGGTGAATGGGCTCGCTCGCCTCCTGGTTTGGTCAGTAAACCGCGGACAGCCAATGAGGGGCCCTGCCTGAGATGGCCACGATGACTCAATCCACGGTATCGAAGGTATCGAAAATCAGTTTGCGGCGCCGCCTGACCGATCGTCTCATGACCGGGCTGGCATTTTTCACGGTCCTGCTGGTTTTGACGCCCCTGTTCGCGATCTTTGGATATCTCGTGTATCGGGGAGCCAGTTCGCTGAACTGGGCATTCTTCACGCAGATCCCCAAGCCTGTGGGTGAGGCGGGTGGCGGCATGGCCAACGCCATCGTTGGTTCGGTGCTCATTCTTGGGATCGCCAGCATCATTGGCGTTCCCTTTGGAGTCGGCGCCGGTATATATCTGGCGGAGTTCGGACGCAACCGACTGGGCGGCCTGATTCGATTCACCGCCGACGTACTGAACGGTGTGCCTTCAATCGTGATCGGGATTGTCGCCTACGCGATCGTGGTGCTCTATCAGAAACATTTTTCCGCGCTGGCCGGAGGCGTCGCGTTGGCGATCATGATGGTCCCTACAATTTCCCGCACCACCGAGGAGATGCTACTTCTCGTCCCGCAGTCATTGCGGGAAGCAGCTTACGGACTGGGCGTTCCCCGCTGGCGAACTACTCTTTCTGTTACCCTGCGCACGGCAACCTCCGGAGTGATCACTGGCATTATGCTTGCGTTTGCCAGAGTGGCGGGCGAAACCGCGCCGTTGCTTTTCACCGCTTTCGGAAATCAATATTGGAATCTACAGCCCAGCCAACCCACAGCCGCCCTGCCGTTGCAAATCTTCATCTACGCGATTTCTCCGTACGACGAATGGCATCGTGAGGCGTGGGCGGCCGCCTTGGTTTTGATCATTCTGATCGTCGGCTCCGTGGCTGCGGTGCGGTACGCGGTACGGCGTGGAACTTTTGGAACGGCATAATTATGGGAGTTGGAATCGAAGTTGAGAATCTGAATGCCTGGTATGGCAAAGGCCAGGCTCTCTACGATATTGGCCTGAAAGTCGCAGCCAATCACGCCACAGCGCTCATTGGCCCTTCGGGATGCGGCAAATCGACATTCATCCGCTGCCTCAATCGCATGCACGAAACCATCCCCGAAGCCCGAGTGACGGGAAAGGTGAAGATTGGCGACATTGACGCCTATGACGGTACATCGGCTACGCAATTACGGCGCCGGATTGGCATGGTATTTCAGAAGCCGAATCCCTTCCCCACCATGTCGATTTATGACAATGTGGCTTCGGGGTTGAAGCTCAACGGGTTCCACAACCGCCGAAAACTGGATGAAATTGTCGAACGCACGCTTCAGGTTTCGGCTTTGTGGGAAGAGGCCAAAGATCACCTCCACAAGAAATCCGGTGCAAGCCTCTCTGGCGGTCAGCAGCAACGGTTATGCATCGCCCGAGCTCTGGCGGTTGAACCTGAGGTCCTACTCATGGACGAGCCTTGTTCGGCACTGGACCCGATCTCCACCGGTAAGATCGAGGAGTTGATCTTTCAACTGAAAGAGCGGTATACCATCGTCATTGTGACTCATAATATGCAACAGGCCGCGCGCGTGGCCGAGTTCACGGGCTTCTTTCTTTTGGGAAAGCTCATCGAGTTCGACAAAACGGAGAAGATTTTTACCAAGCCGTCAGACAAAAGGACAGAGGACTACATTACGGGCAGATTTGGATAAGGAAGGTTTCAATCATGCGTACGCGCTTTCAACTGGGGCTTGACGATCTGCGGCAGCGGTTGCTTCGCATGGGAGGACTAGCGGAGCAGGCGGTCGACCGCGCTCGCCAGGCCTATGTGGATCGCGACCTTACGCGCTGCCAGATGGTGCTGGAAGGCGAGAGCTTGATCAATCAAGCCGAGCGCGAAATCGACGAGGCTGCTTTCGACATGCTCGCCATGCAGCAGCCCATGGCCACTGACCTTCGCTTCATTCTCGCGGTCACGAAGATCAATGCGGATCTCGAGCGCGTCGGCGATCAGGCGGTGAATATCGCGGAGCGCGTGATGGACATGGTGGATTTGCCCGTTGCCGATCTGCCCGTAGATATTGCGCGCATGGGAACCGCAGTCAGCGCGATGGTGCGCCGCGCTCTGGAATCCTTTATCGAAGGCAAGGTCGAACTCGCTCAGGCTGTACTCGAAATGGACAACGTAATCGACCGCATGCGCGATGATGCCTTCATTCAACTGGTTAAAGTGATGAATGAGCGTCCTGAAGTTGTGCGCCAGGCGCTCGATTCGCTTCTGGTGGCGCGCAATCTGGAGCGCGTCGCCGACCACGCCACCAACATCGCTGAAGACGTCATTTTCTGGGTCCAGGGTTCGGACGTCCGGCATAACGTCCATCCGGATGCGGTCGAGGAGCAGGACGAATCGGAGCATCCTTCCACCCGCGCTTAGGCGTGTAATGTGTGGCGTGATCCCTCGCCAGCGAACCTTGATTGTCATCCTGATCAAGCCTATGTTGCGCACCGAAGGAACTGGGCGATCCGTGCGAGGCGTCGCTGTTAGGAGGCGGAAGATTCCGTGCTTGGATCGCTTCCTTTTTGACTGTCCGCATCGCGCTGCATTACCCTCATTCCTTCTACGTTGTCACACGCTTTCCTTGTGAGGCTATCGTGATCACTCGTCTTCTTCGCTGGACGTGTGTTTTCCTGCTAGTTGCAACCGCTTTAGTCTGGGCACAACAGGCATCGGGGGATCATTCCTCGATTATGCTTCCCACCAGCAAGATGCTAAGCGAGCCTTCGCCCGGACGCATTGGCAGCACGGGCGGTTCCACGATGACGATGGTGGTCAGTCCCGACGGTCACTATGCCGCGCTCCTCAACGATGGCTATGGCACGCAGGAGAATGACGAGCATCAGGGAATCTCGGTTCTTGATCTCAAGACGAACAAGATCAGCGATTATCCCGATTCGCGCTTCGGTACGGAAAATCACCAGAGCTTGTTCCTCGGTCTGGCGTTCAGTTCCGACGGAAAACATCTGTACGCATCAGTCGGATCGCTTACTGACGTTACTGGAACGAATCCAGGCGATTTGGGAAACGGCATCGCTGTCTACAGCTTCAAGACAGGCAAAGTTGCGCCCGAGAGATTCATCCCGATCGCGCCCCAGCCGCTCGCGGATGGAAAGCGCGTACCGATTGGGCTGAAGCCGCCTCCGCACATGGCGATTCCATATCCTGCGGGACTCGCCGTCATCAATGATCGCGGCCACGACAAGCTGCTGGTCGCGAACAATCTCGCGGACGATGCAGTACTGCTCGATGCAGCAAGCGGGAAAGTCCTCGAAACTTTCGATCTGAGCACTAGCAATCTGGTGCCGTCATCATATCCATACACCTGCGTGGCCACGAAGGATGGGAAGAGGGCCTGGTGCAGCTTGTGGAATGCGTCGCAGCTGGCCGAACTGGATTTGACGAGCGGGAAGGTTGTGCGCCGGATCGATCTCAAGAAACCCGATGATCCGCTCATGCCCGGGTCTCATCCGACGGCGATGCTGCTGAGCCCTGACGAAAAAACGCTCTATGCAACACTGTCGAATCTGGATGAAGTCGCCGCTATTGCGACGACGTCTGGCGATGTTGCGCCCAAGACTTTCTACTTTGAGACCGGCACGCCGACCCAGAAACAACCGGGCGACTTCCCCACGGCGCTCGCAGAATCGATCGGTGGTCATCAGCTCTTCGTCGGGAACTCGTCTTTGGATGCCGTCGCAGTATTCGATACGGCTGGAACGGCGAATGGCTCTAAGACTCAGTATCCGGCGAACGGTTTCATCCCCACCGACTGGTATCCCTCGGCACTCGCCGTGCGTGGCAACGAGCTGCTGATCGCAACCGCCAAGGGCGAGGGAACCGAACCGAACCCCGGCATGGGCAAGACTGATTATGAAGTCAAGCATCACAAGCATCCGTACATTCCCACGCTGCTCAGGGGATCGGTTGCGCGGCTCGACATCCCCTCTACGCTTGCGAAATTGCCGGAGCTTACCAAGGTTGTCGAAAACGATAACCTGCTCCACTCCGACCCCGGCACGATCGTGTTCGCCAGCGGGAAGAATCCCATCAAGCATGTGATCTATGTCATCAAAGAAAATCGCACCTACGATCAGATCCTCGGCGATTTAAAGATCGGCAACGGCGATCCATCGCTCACGCTTTATGGAGAAGACATCACGCCAAACGAGCACAAGCTAGCGCGGCAATTCGGCGTGCTCGACAATTTCTACGATAGCGGCGAAGTTTCAGGCGACGGGCATCAGTGGTCGACCGCTGCAATTACTTCCGACTACAACGAGAAAACGTGGCAGATTGCCTATCGCGGCAAAGAACGAACTTACGACTTCCAGGGCCAAGTCGCCGACGAGTTCCCGCTCGAAAATAATCAGCCCGACATTGACGATCCCGGCACCGGCTTTCTCTGGGACAATCTCGCTCGCAACAACGTGAGTTTTCGCGATTACGGCGAGTTCGTGAATGCTGCGTGGTGCAACGAGCGGCACAAAGCTGCGAATCCCAAGCAGGGAACTCCATCCGGGGAAGAAACGCATTGTCCGCACACGGAAGTCGAGCAGGGAGGCGAACTCCCTCCCAACGTGGGCGATCCGCACGGATCGAACAGTCCCTGGCCCTGGGCCGTGCCGTTGTTTAATGGCGTAAAGCCCACCAAGGTGAATCTGCGCGATCATTACGACGAGCTCTATCCGGATTTCAATACCGATTATCCCGATCAGCTTCGCGTTGACGAATTTCTCAATGAATTTGGCGCCTACGCTCGTGCCCGCAAAGAAAACGAGGAGGCGCAATTCCAGTTGCCGCAATTCGTTCTGCTTTATCTGCCCGACGATCATACGGGCGGCACGCGCCCCGATCACCCGCGGCCGGCTGCTTCGGTGGCCGATAACGATCTGGCGCTGGCCCGCGTGGTCGATGCCGTATCGCACAGTCCTTATTGGGATGATACCGCGATCCTCGTGCTGGAAGATGACGCGCAGGATGGCGCCGATCACGTCGATGCACACCGCTCGATCGCGCTCGTAATCAGCAAATATTCTCCCGGATCAGCGGCATCGCCGTATATCGAAGATCGCTTCTACACAACGGTGAACATGATTCACACGATCGAGACACTTCTTGGTCTGCCGCCCATGAATCAGAACGATGCCTATGCCCCCGTCATGAGCCAGATGTTCTCCGGTGCAGGTGATCAGCCGGCGTACCGAGCGGACTATCGCAATCAGAAAAATGGACTCATCTATGAGAGAAACCGCAGTGATGCGCCCGGGGCGAAGATCTCGTCGAAGATGGATTTCTCGCGCCCGGATGCCGCGCCTGCCGCGAAGTTGAACGGGGTGTTGTGGCAGGACGAAAAGGGCAACACTCCAGTGCCCGCGCCGAAGCACAGCGTGCTTCCAGCGTCCGATCCGGACTAATCGTTTACTTCAGCCATTTTGCGGTCTAGCTACCGAGCTTCTCGAAGAACCGGCATATGGTTTCAATCCCACGGTAGAAGTTCGGAATGTGGAACTTCTCGTTGGGCGCGTGCAGGTTGTCGTCGGGAAGTCCGAAGCCCATCATCACGCTGGGAATTTTCAGCACGTCCTGAAAATCGGTGACGATGGGAATCGATCCACCGCTGCGGATGAACACCGTATCTTTCTTGAAGGTATCGTGCAGGGCCTGGGTTGCGGCTTCGATGTATTTGTTGTCGGTCGAGACGACGCATGCCGGTCCTTTGCTCCACACTTTGACCTTCGTCTCGATCCCGCGGTAGAAGTTCGGGATGTGGAACTTCTCGTTAGGCGCATGCAGATTGTCGTC
>JASHPL010000363.1 GCA_030038125.1 Candidatus Sulfotelmatobacter sp. | reverse complement strand
TGTAACGATTGCCGCGTTAGTTGTCAGTTCGCAGCTGCCAACTCTCAGTTCTCAGAAACTGGGTCGAGCATTTTGAGAAGGATGCGTTGCATGGGCGCTTGAGATGCCCGGGATCAACCCCGAGGTGGCAGATTCGAAAAGCTGAAGGCTGAGTGCAGATTGCTGAAGGCTAACCGCGGCCGCGGCGCGATTTTCCGGCAGTGGCTCGCGCTCGTTCTCCCTCCGCGCGTGCGGCGGGTTTTTTCTGACCCTCCATCTGAGCCAGGCTTTGTTTGAGCGCGGCCATCAGATCCACAACCGGAGCGAGCTTTTTGGGTTTCTCGACAGCGGTAACTTCTCCGCCTTCGAGTTTGGTTTCGATGAGCTTTTTCAGATTCTCCTGAAAGTCGTCTTTGTACTTCTCCGGGTCCCATTCGGCCGCCAGCGCTTCAATCAACTGGTGTGCAACTTTCACCTCGGCATCTTTCAGTTCGACATCGGGCGCACCGAAGCCTTCGACTTTGCGGACTTCATCGGAGTAATACATGGTGTGGAGCATCATGCCGCCTTCGTGTGGCCGCAGAAAGACGGTGTACTCACGGTTGTGCATAGTGAGTTTGGCGATAGCGACGTACTCGCTCTCTTCCAGCGCCTTGGTTAGTAATGCGTATGGACGCCGTCCGGCTTCCTCGGGCATCATGTAATACGACGATTCGAAATACACCGGATCGACTTCGCTTTCCTTCACGAATTCGAGAATCTCCATCGTCTTGGCCGTCTGCGGTTCGATTTTCTTGATCTCGTCCGGCTCGATGACAATGTATTCGTCTTTGCGGAATTCGTAGCCTTTGACAATGTCGTTACGATCGACGACAACGCCCTCTGCCTGGCAGACGTATTGCTGCTTCAGCCTCGACTTATCGGGCCGGTGCAGCATGTTGAAGGAAATGCCGCTCGAGCGCGCGCCCGAGAACAGGCGCACGGGCATGGAGATCAGACCGAAGGTTAAATGACCAGACCAGACCGAAGATGGCATAAGCTAACCTGCCCTAGAAATGGTGCAACTGCTCTGCACCAGAGTTTAGCAGTATTTTGATGCGCTCCGCGCCGCGAAGTAATGCTGGAATCCAGGAGCCAATCACCACGGAGTGGGCTCGCAGCATGGTAGACCCAAGGTGTGGTAGTTGCAACAGTGATTCGTCCCAACCCGGCTTGAAACTATTCCGTTACATCGCATAGAAGTCGGCCAACAGATGCGGTTGTTGAAGGCGGATTTCCTCAGACTTGACCCGTAGATCTCACGCTCCGAACTGCAAACGTTCCAGTATCGGTCCCAGCGCAAGGGACGGCAGGTAACTCACCGCTACCATGACGATCAAACAGGCTGTGAGCAGTAAAGCAAACACCAAGGAGTGGGTGGGGAGTGTTCCCGAGGTAACTGGCGTATTTCGCTGACGTCCAAACATCGCCGCCAAGGCCAGCGCTGGAATCGCAAGCCCAAACCGTCCCACCATCATCGCAAAGGCCGTTGTCAGGTTGTAAAACGGAGTGTTCGCATTCAGGCTGGCGAAAGTTTGACCGTTATTGGCGAAGCAGGATGTGTAGGCGAATAAGATTTCGGTGAGGCCATGCGGGCCGCTATTCGTGGTCAGACCGGAAAGTCCGGCATGAGTGCTGACGGCAATGGCAGTGAGGGGAAGCACCAGCACTGGCGCCGCCAAGGCATACAGGGTGATCATCTTGTTTTCGGGCGGTCCTATCTTCTTGCCCAGATATTCCGGGGTGCGGCCGACCATGAGGCCGCCAAGAAATACAGCGATCGCGGCGGCCATGACCATGCTGTAGAGACCACTGCCCAAGCCTCCGAAAACCAGTTCCCCGAGGAGCATGTTCACCAGCAGAGCCATTCCCCCAAGTGAACTAAAGCTGTCGTGCATGGAGTTGTAGGATCCGGTTGCGGTATTCGACGTCACCACCGCGGTGAGGGTAGAGCCGGTGATGCCGAACCGGACTTCCTTCCCCTCCATGTTTCCGCCCGGCTGAAGTCGACTGCTTCGAAAGTCCACATTCCGAATCTGGGGACTGGCTCGCTGCTCGAAACGGTGCACAGAGAGCAAGCCGCAGCCAAAGAGAAAAACCATGACGTAGTAAAACATCCATCCCTGTCGCGGCTGGCCGACCATCCTGCCGAAGGTATTGGTTAGCGCCGCTGGGAGAAGTACGATCGCCAGCATCTCGAAGAAATTGCTGAGAGGAGTTGGATTTTCATAGGGATGTGCGCCGTTGGCGTTGAAGAAGCCTCCGCCGTTGGTGCCAAGGTTCTTGATGATTTCAAGAGCGGCGACCGGACCTTGCGGAATTACCTGTTTCGAACCCTCGAGCGTGCTTAGCACAGCGTAAGGGTGAAAGTTCATTGGCACTCCCTGCCCGACCAGTACAAGGGCACCGATCAACGATGCCGGCAATAAGACCCATAGAGTGGCACGAAGCAGGTCCACCCAGAAATTGCCCAACGTGTCAGAGAGTTGCCGCGAAAGACCGCGAATGAATGCGATGCCGACTGCCAGACCAGCGGCTCCGGCGAGGAAATTCTGTGCGCAGAGACCCGCCATCTGACTGAAGTAGCTCATCGTGTTCTCGCCCGCGTAAGCCTGCCACGTTGTGGTCGTCGAAAAGCTGATCGCGGTATTCAAAGCCAGGTCGGGAGTCAGAGGAGTGATCAGGTAGGCGGGAAAAAACCACGGAAGGAATCGCTGGGCGCGGAGAATCGTATACAGCAGGATCGTGCCGAAAAGTCCGAAAACGATGAAGCAACCAGCATATTGCCCGAACGTCATTTCAGCGGTCGCATCAACCCTCGTCATGCGGTAAAGGAACTTCTCGAGCGGGCACAGGAAGCGATCGAGCGCGGTTCGCTTTCCGGTAAAAACGCGTTCCAAGTAGCCGCCCAGGGGCTTTACCAGGATCGTGACGATAACGATGAAGAGCAGATACTGTGTAACGCTGTGGACAATAGCCATCGTGAAAATGATGCCCAAGCTGAAGGCCGGCAGTGCGCCCTCTGCTCCGGAATTCAGCTTTCTGATTCCAACACAAAGCTCGCAAAATGTGCATAAAGATTTAAGGTGGATTGACCCTCTTTTTAATCAAACTTTTAGGCTGGTTTATCGACTTTTGTGCCATTCACGCCGACTCTTTCAGTGCCTGTTGGTGGTATGAGTGAGGATGACTTTCTGGAGTCCAGCATGCGCACTAACGATCCGCTATGTGACTCGGATCACTGCTGTTTCCGCTTGAACGAACGAAAATGAACTTGCTGGAAAAGGGGCTAATCGGTGCGCTGTAACGCAGATGAAGCCTGTATCCCGAAACGGCGTGTTGCCTTGCATGTGCGCGACCTTGTCACACTGGTGTTGATTTGCCTTCTTGGTGCAAGCGGGCCAGTTTTTAGTCAAACACCTGCGCGGGAAACGGGCAGAATCTCCGGTGTTCGAAGCGTGTTGCACGGAACGTTCCTGTCCACCACGCGATATTCCAGAATCTACGATTTTGATGTGTACTTTTCTCTTCGCACTCGGCAGAAAAGCTACTGCGTTGACTACGAAACCGTGATTCTGGATGAAATTCAAAATCTGGTAATTTCTGAGGGCAAAGACCTCGACATCAGATTGGACGTCAGCAAAAACAAGGTCACCCTCTACACTCCTCAAGGCAGAAAACTCAAGGCTCGCATCGTACATCCCAATCTCTGCGAGTCCCCGGCGATTGCCTACACCAGCACCCACTAATCGCACGCAGGACGGTTCTCACCTACAACTCAACCTGAAGCTGGAACGTGGGGGAACCAGCACCCGTCCGCGATCGCGGCTGTAACCCGGATCATTGATGTGTTGCAAGCCAGGCGCAACATAGATACCACGCCAGACATGCTGGAGAGAACGTTTGCTGGTCCTGCCCTAGAATAAATTTGCAAATTTGCCGACCGGGTTCAGTCAGCCCGGTCCGCATGCCAGTCGATCTGCAACCGGCGATTTCCGTTTTCATCGGTGACCACGACCCAATTCATGCGCAGCGGCTGATGCTGTGGAACGAATCGCCGTTCGACAGGCATGCAGCTTTCGTAACAAAGGTAGCGCGTGAACTGCGTTGTCGTCATCGTGATGTCTTGAGCAGTTAGCGTCATGCAGCTCATCGTGGTTTCCTCCTTTCTTTGAAGTTTCTTCTGAAACTGGCCAGCACAAACGAATGATCGCAGGCACTGGCGGCGTACTTGAACGCAACAGTTCTGAGGAGCGTTAAGGGAGGAGGCAAGAAGTGCTCTGGTGCTGCGGTGCCTCGACCCTTCGCGTTCTTCAGTTGTAATTTCTGTGCAGAAGAAGCCGAGGTGAGGCGATAGGTGGGATGAAGTAGCTTATCGGGACACCTTACGGATTCTTCTACCCTGGGAAGCCGCCGAACATTGCCGGAGGCTCATACCCTTTGCATCGCTTCATACGTCCTTTCAAAGTCTGGCGACGTGAATCTAGCTTTCACGCCCTAATCCGCTATATAATACCCCCCTACGGTATATGTCAACTAAAAAGTTCATAAAGAGGCAAGAAAAGTCATGAAAGACAAGCTCCCCGAGATTTCCCGGGAAAAACAGAAACTGGTCTCCCGCATCAAGCGGCTCGGCGGACAGATCGACGCAGTCCAGCGATCCGTTACCGAAGGGGATGAGTGCGCCGACATCCTGATGCTGCTGGCTGCAATTCGGGGCGGCGTAAACAGCCTCATGGCAGAAATTTTGGAAGATCACATCCGTCTGCACGTTACACATCCTGACCGTGGAACCGAGTCCGCCGAAGAATTAACTGAAGATCTAATTGGTCTTGTGCGGGCATACCTGAAATAGGATCAAGAACGACGCCAGTCTGAATTTGGATTGGCAACGCCGCTCGTATAGTTGAACAAGGCCGATCGGAGAACGCCAGGGATATTCAGCGCCTGCTGTAGGATCGCTCCCCACGGATCTGGGCTTCAGCTGGGACAATCGCGCCCGGCAGCCTCCCCCGTATCTGTACGCTTCGCCCTGCAAGGTCACGATAAAACCAGTTCTGTCCTGTTTCGCAACGTTTCAAAATGGGGGAACTACCTCAACATTTCGATATACAGCGAAGTAGCGGACCATCGGCGAAAACTATAGTATTCGGCGTGAGAAGGCGCGACATGAAAAACTGCCGTGTGTCCTCTGTGTTGTGTGGAGCAGGCGCACTTCTGATCGGCGCTCTTCTGGCAGCACAGGACGCAACGCGGGAGCAGTATGCATCGCCGTGGAGAACTGCATGGACTTATGAGCAAGCTGCACATTGGAGCGACCTGGACCCGGAATATGCAATGTGTAATAGCGGAAAGGAACAATCTCCGATTGATATTCGAAGTGCGCAACAGATTGATTTATCTCTGCTCCGGTTCGAATCCAAGACCGCCCCGCTGCGATACGTAATCAACAACCGCTACACGATTCGAGTGAATTACCACCCCGGGAATGGCAATTTTCTAGTCGTGGGAGATAAACGCTACCAGCTCAGGCAATTCCACTTTCACCATCCGAGCGAGGAGTACATCGAGGGCAAGTCCTATCCGATGGAAGTTCACTTGATGTATCAGGCGACGGATGGCGGTGTGGCGGGAGTAACCGTTTTCCTTCGGCCCGGGAGCGGCAACTCTACAGTGCAGAAGATTTGGCAGCACATGCCAGAAAAGGAGGGCCAGAACGAGGTTACGGGCGTGGAAATCAGTCCAGGTGGCTTACTTCCGGCCGAACAGGTCAGCGGCTACTACGAGTACATGGGATCGGTGACAGCGCCGCCGTGCACCGAAGGGGTTACATGGTTCGTCCTGAAGCAGCCGGTCGAAATGTCGAGCCAACAGATCGACGCATTTGCGAAGCTCTATCCAAACGACGCGCGGCCGATTCAGCCGCTCAACGGACGTGTCGTGAAACAGAGTCGATAGAGACGCCGCTATGACGTTCAGCAGCGACTTCAGCATGCGAGCATACATGACAATAAGTATTGTCATTCTCTTCGGAGTTAATATGCCGGCCCAATCTGTGCCCGCAGCCTTATTTACGGATCCGCCAGCCGACGTTGCGCATCCCGCACGTTTGACAGTGCTTCGCATTCCAAGTCATGGCGTGCTTCTGAACGGCATGATCTATCAGCCGTCCGGTGCAGGCCCGCATCCCACTCTCGTAATTTGCCACGGATTGCCGGGTAACGAAAAAAACCTCGATGTGGCGCAGGCGGTGAGACGCGCAGGCTGGAACGCTGTCACCTTCAATTATCGGGGTTCCTGGGGCAGCCCAGGAGATTTTCGCCTCTCGCAGAATCTAGAGGATGGCGAAGCTGTCTTGGCCTATCTTCGCGACAGTGAAAATGCCAAGCGACTCGGTATCGATGCGGCTCACATTGCAATGGCTGGTCACAGCATGGGTGGATGGGTTGTCGCGCATACAGCGTCGCATGATCATCACCTGGCAGGTGCGATTCTCATCTCCGCAGCGGATGTCGGCAAACAGGGTGAATGGCCTTACGATCGTCTGGAGGCAATGCTGGATGACTGTACATGGCCGCTCGCGGGCGTCACTGCCGAAGGATTGGCGGACCAGATGCGTGCACTCGGCAGCAAGTTCCGATTCGAAAATATGGCCGCCGGCCTTCTAGACACCCCACTTCTAGCGGTTACGGCAGACGACGGGTTCGCAGCCGATACGAACACACTCGTCAATGCCATCCACGCAGAAGGAGGGCATCAGGTTGTGGCGATACATTTCGCCACCGATCACAACTACTCGGATCACCGCATTGCTCTCGAGACCACAATACTCAACTGGCTGGAGACAAGGGGCGGTTCGTAGCTCGGTGAAAACGGCTAAAAGGCCCGACGCATGTACGAAAGAGGGAATCGGATGAAGCACACGATGGTTCGGGCGAATGGAGCCAGCTTTCATGTCGCCGAAACAGGCCATGGTGCGCCTCTGTTGCTCCTTCACGGTTGGCCTGAATTTTGGTTGACGTGGGAACCTGTTATGGCACGCTTAGCCGACCGCTACAGGTTGATTGCGCCTGATCTGCGCGGGTTCGGCGAAAGCGACAAGCCGGACGGACCGTTCGGCGCACAGGACCATGCCGCCGACGTACTCGCATTGTTGGACGCGCTTGGCATCGAACGCACCGGTGTAGTCGGTCACGATGTGGGAGGTGCGGCGATGCAGCCGCTTGCGCGCACGGCTTCCGAGCGTCTGGCAGGCCTGTTCTTCTTCGGTTTCGTTTATCCCGGAATTGGCTCGCGCATGGCTGCGCCCGACCGGCTGAACGAAATCTGGTATCAGTCCTTCAATCAGATGGAGATGGCGCCGACCCTGGTAGGTGCATCGCAGGAAAGCTGCCGCGCTTACACCTCCCATTTTCTCCGCCACTGGGCTTACCGCAAGAATGCGTTTGATAAGGTCCTATCTGCCTTCGTGGAAAATTTTCTAAAGCCCGGAAATCTCGCCGGTGGTTTCGCTCATTACAAAGCGAGCCACGCCGGTCGCATCGCGATGATAAAAGGGCAAGCGCCGCCGTTGCCTCCGATTACAGTACCGACCTGTGTGCGCTGGCCGGAACACGATCCGCTCATGCCATACGAGTGGACCGATCGCCTGGGCGAGACATTCGTTAACCTGGACCTCGCACCCTTTCCGGATGTGGGCCATTTTCCGCATCGCGAGAACCCGGATCGCGCAGCCGCCGAGATTGGGGCCTATTTTGATCGACGCGGCTGGCACTAAACACCTGTCGCGAATGTCGCACAAAATTGGACATCTCTGGTATGACTGTGGCCGTGAAACTAGATTGCATGCACTCATGGATACTGTTCCTTAAAGCAAGCTGGTCAATGATCCTGGAAAACTGGGGAAAGTCTCACAAATGAAGTTCTGCACACTTGTCGTGACAATTTGCTGTGCTGCCTGCGCAATTCCACTTGTCGGCCATAGAAGCGAGGACTTCGAGGAAAGGGTAACCATCGCATACAAGATCTTCGTGTCGCTTGCTGATATGGAACACAAGAGCGTGTTTCAGGAATGGGATAACGCGTTATCGCAACCACCACCATTGGAAACGACAATTAGAGTGATGGGAAGCAGCACGGAGACCGCACTCTTCTGATCACCGTCGAGAGATGTCGCCGTATTCAAATTTGCAGACCGAATCGAGTTACCAGTTCCCGCCGGCCAAACGGAGTCACATCCAATGCTCTGCTGTCGAGATCCTGTATCACCCATTTTCGTTTCAGGGCAAGCTCAAGCAGGGCAGAGCCCAGCGCACCCCCCAAATGGGGTCGCCGCTCGCTCCAATCAAGACACGGACATGCAAATCGCCGACGCAGCGTTCGCAAGGACTCCACCTGTATTCCCACAGTTTCGAGAGCACGAAACCCATTTGCGCTGAGCTGATACGCCACGTCCTCACTCGATCCTGGAGTCAGCCAATTTAGCGCTTGCATGCGGTCGTGAAGCAGCACACCGAGCGTCCCCGCCAGGTGATCGTAGCAGGTGCGTGCAGCCCTCATCCGCGTTGAAGTGCTTGGGATCGTGTTTTCGCGCCGAGCACCGGCTAGAACAGTCAATCCCTCTAAAGCACGAGCGACCTCGGGTCCGGCCAGACTGTAGAAATGGTGCTTGCCTCGCACCGAAACATTGATCAAATGTGCGCTCCTAAGCCGATCCAGATGTACGCTCGTTGTGGACGGGCTGACATTGGCTACGACGGAAAGTTCCGTGCTGGTACGCGCATGCCCATCTACCAGACTAAAAAGAATCCGGGCTCGCGCCGGCTCTCCAATAGCTGCGGCAATATCGGACACAGAAATTTCGGCTATTTCGTCGGCATTCGTGATTTGCATATTCAGACGTCCTTTCGCACGCAATCGAACCTCCCCGCCGGTCTGGCGCCTAAAGTCAACATCCCCTATGTTGCTAAACATTCATCAATCATACTTCGTTGTTCATAAAAATGTTGGTGAGCGCGAAACTCGTGTGTGATTCAGCGGTTCATCAATCATTTCTTATCGATTGAAGATGGCCGTTTGGTTTCTGAATTTCAGGCGCACTCGGTAGGAGAGAAGAAAAAAGCGGCTCGCCCGACACGAACCGCGAGAAAACAATCGCGATGGTAGAACTGTAGCCTGCGCTCCACAATCTGAATGACAGCGGGATTGGTGGCCAACGCTGTAAGTGCGTAAGGTTGGGAGGCCGTATCCGGCCTCCCGATTTCGGTGCAATTCGCTACCAGGTGAACGTCGCCCCGAGCCGGATGTTACGCGAGAGTTGCCACAGGTTCGGCTGGCCGTAAAGCGAGTTCAATATCATCTTCGCGTTGGTAATCTGCTGCTGTGGGTTGTACCCTTCCTCAACCGTCTGGTAGAACTTCGCTCCGCTGGAAATATTGAGGGTCTGGCTAGAGAACAATGGCGTACCAGTGTAATCCGTGTCTAAGCTTCCCCAGTACGAAGTAACGGCGCGCTGGTTCAACAGATTGGTCAAGGTCGCATTGAAACCGAGCACCTGATGTTCATTGTTCTTGTTGACCTTGATGGCGTGCTGAAGGTTGAAATCGCTCTGTGTATACCATGGAGTGCGGCGCGCGTAGGGGTTGCCAATGGTGACTGCTCCTGTGGTTGGGTCTGCGGTCGCGTTGACCCAGTTGCCTCGACCAAAAAGGTAGGCAGCCTCATACGGATAGGGGGAACCAGGGTTTGGGTTGGCGGCGCCCAAGTCGGCATAGGAACTCATCGGGCTGCCCTGGTAAGCAACCTGGAAGAGTCCGAACGTTGTGGTGTTGTTTCTGAGACCGCCTTTCCAAGGCAGCGTGTAATACGCGTAGCCCTTGAAGGTGCTTGGACGATCCGTCGGCAAAGGTCCGGAAGCGGACTGACCTTTATAGTTGAAGTAAAAGAAGGGTTCGTCGAAGGAGCGGGTGATGTCGGGCGCGTTGCGTCCGGTCGCGCCGCCGTCGATCTGGTCGGTAGTGGTCAGGCCGGTGTAGTTACCCCACAGCCGACTCCAGGTATAGCTGAACATCCCTGCGAGGCCCCGGCTCACGCTCTTCGTCAGTCGAAGCTCCACGCCATCGTAGTCGCGGGTGGCCACCGGGTTGTGTGGGCAGTTTGCACAGGTACCCCCCGGGCCGCTACCCGTCCAAAAATTTCCGGTAGGGTTAAATGCGGCTGTCCCAGGACCGTATGCATCGCCGAGAGACGTCAAGAAGTTGGCGTAGCCGTTCAAGGTTGCGTTGACACCCTGGCCCGGGTTGACGACGGTGTAGATTTCGAAGGCATTGGGATCGGCCAACGAGGAGTCCTCAATCGCATGGTCAAGACGCCGACGATCGTAACGCGCCTCGAACGCCCAGTCTTTGCCGATCTGGTAGTCCCAGCCACCGACGAACTCGTGCTGCCGGTAAGGCTTCAATCCGGGCATGACCGGCTCCTCCGGACGCAAATTGAGGTTTTCAATCAACTGCGTACCGGTCTTGGCATTCGTCAGAGCGGTCGGAACGGCGCCGGTCCCGCCGAAGACGGCTCCTACATTGGCGACGCCAGTCGGGCAAGCTCGGCCGACATCGTTGAAGACCAGATTGATGTCGGATTGTGTGAACCCCGCTGATGTGCCGTCCGGGCCAAGGGGGTAAGTGCACCAATCGAATCCCTGTGCGCCCCACGAGCTTAGAGCAAGCATCAGCTTCATGACGTCATTGGTGACGCCATAACTCCCAAAGATTTTCATCTTGCCGTTGGCCGGTCCCCAGGCCGCTCCCAGACGTGGCTCAATCTTATCGCCCCAAGAGAAGTTAATGGTTCTGATGCTGCTGATCCCAATTCCGGCGGGGGCTGGCAAATTTTCTTTCTCGACCCGCAAGCCGAGGTTGAGGGTGAGGCCACGCCCTATCGTCCACGCGTCCTGCACGAACAAAGCATGGTTATGGTCTGTAGCAGGCACAACTTGGCCAGAAGGTGTTTTCAGGACGGTTGCGAAATCTTGAACCTTTACGAAGCCGTACTGTCCGGTGCAGGTCGTCCACTCTGCCTCCAGAGCTGCGCAATTGCTGCTCCCGAAGGTTGTACCCGCTGAATAATTCAGCCCCGCGCCAACATTCATGAATGCAAAGGGAATGTTACCGTGCTGATTAATCACGTTGGAAAGTTCGTTGAATTGATAGCCAGCCTTAATGTTGTGGGTGCCCCACCAGCCGCCCTTGAAAAACGCCACGTCCTGACCGAACTGGTAATGCTTGCTGGCATTGACTTGGGTGAAATTTGAGTTGAAAGGAGCAGTGCTTGTGTTCCCAGGCAGCGCCAGATTGGCCGGCAGCGGATTGCCCGCATTATCGCAGGCGAACTGAGTTCCCTGGCAGTTACCCTGGCCGCTTGTGTTCCAAACAAGATTAACGCCAGAGGTAGGCCAGCCGAAGTCGTGATAGTTGGTAAAAAAGTAGCCGTAGCGGGTTGTGGAGACAATCTTCGGAGTCAAACTGATGTCGGCACCAACGTTGTAAGTCGCGTTCGGCGCCGAAAAACCGAGGCTGTGTGAAAACTGCGTGATCGGAGTATTGATTCCAGGCAATGCGAGCACGCCGGTTGAGACCCCGCTGTTCAGCAGACCATTTACCGAATCGGCTGCTGGCAAGCTGGACCCGCTCTCACGCTGGTATTGGTACAGCCAGGAACCGAACACGCGGATCTTCTCGGTGGCTACAAAGTCCAGCCGCGCGGTGCTGAAGTATTGCTGGCTGTCCCGCGCGATGTCCTGAATCCCGAGGACAGCATTCGATGGGATGGTAGACGGACTGAAATTCACCGTTCTGACCAGGGACTGGTACTCTGGCGCAAAGCCCAGGAAAAACCACAAGCGGTCCTTCACGATCGGGCCGCCAACGGTAAAGCCGGGTTGAGCGATACGGAAGTGATCTCTCTTCGGCTGATACTGCTGCGCATCGTCGTCGAAGCCTGGCGACACGGTCGTATTGGCGTTACCCAAGGGGTCGTAACGCAAGAAGGCATTCTCGGAACCGTCTAGCGCGTCACCTTCATAAGTGCCGAAGAAGGAGCCGTGATAATCGTTGCTGCCCTTCTTCATGATGACGTTGATGACGCCGCCGAGCGCTCCGCCGTGCTCGGCTTCGATGCCCGAAGTCTTGACTTGAACTTCCTGAATGAACTGAAAGGGAACGTTGGCGTTGGAGGCCCCACCGGCAATGTTTTCCGTGTCCTGGCCTTCCACGAGATAGGAGCTCTCGGAGTCGGCCGCACCGCCGATTGAGAAACCGGCGCCCATGCCGTTACCGGAGCTGCCCGGCGACGAACCGCCAGAGTTGCCGCTCATTCCAGCCGAATTGCCCGCGAGAGGTTCGTTGCGCGCCATTGGCGCATATTGAATCACGGACTGAAAGCTGTACCCATGAGGGGTGTCATTGAGAGTTTGAGCGGTGAGGTTAGTCTGGTTGGTATTTGTAGTTACGTCAATCACGGGAGCCGCGCCGCTGACTTCCACGACTTCGCTCGCGGCGCCAACCTCCATTGTGAGATCGAGCGTGGGCAGATGGCCGACCTCAATCGTTAAACCGTCACGATCGATCTTCTTGAATCCTTTTGCCGTC
>JASHPL010000362.1 GCA_030038125.1 Candidatus Sulfotelmatobacter sp. | reverse complement strand
AGAAAATCGAGCGCCTGTACGTTCCACAGAAAACCAAGAAGACCGAATACATTGAAGGACCAGCCGGTGAAGTCGCCAGGAAACTGGTCGACAAACTGCGGAATGAACTGCGGGTGATATAGAGCGAAGTTCGCAGGTTTCAAGGTTTCGTGACGCGATCGGCACGCGGTGACGCTGAACCCTTGAAGCGTGAACCTTTAAAACCTGGAACTTGAGGAATTATGCCAGACACAATCCTGGTTGTCGTCGAACAGCGCGAAGGCAAGTTGAATCGCGTTTCCTGGGAAACCATCACGGCCGGGCAGGCAATCGCCGCCGCAACCGGCTCGCCGCTTGAAGCCGCGGTTGTTGGCGCGAACGCAGCATCCATTGCCGCCGAAGTCGCCGCTAAGAAACTCGCCAAAGTGTACGCGATCGAATCGTCCAAGCTCGCACCTTACACGCCCGACGCCTTCGCTGCCGCGTTGAAGCAAATTCTCGCGAGCAAACAACCGAAACTCGTGCTCATGCCTCACACGTATCAGGTGCGCGACTTCGTTCCCAAGCTCGCCACGGCCATGGGACGCACGGTCATCAGCGATTGCATCGGATTCAGACATGAGAGCGGCAAATTGGTTTTCACGCGCCAGATGTTCCAGGGCAAGCTTGCCGCCGACGTGAGCTTTACCGGCGATGCTCCATGGTTCGTCACCTTCCAGAACGGCGCCTTCCGTGGAGACAAAGCCGAGGACGGTGCGAGCGCGGCTCCGGTTGAAACCGTGAACGTCGAAATCGCCGACGGCGTGATCCGTAACAAGCCGCAGGAAGTTTTCAAAGAAGCCAAACAAGCCGTCGATCTTACCCAGGCAGAGATGATCGTAGCCGTCGGTCGCGGCATCAAAGAGCAGAAAAATATTGAGATCGCGAAGCAGCTTGCCGACGCCCTGGGCGCCGATCTGGCTGCCTCGCGTCCGATCTGCGATTCGGGTTGGCTTCCGATGGACCGTCAGATTGGGTCGTCGGGCCAGACGGTCGCCCCAAAGCTCTATCTGGCTCTCGGCATCAGCGGCGCAATTCAGCACATCGTCGGCATGAAAGGCTCGCGAGCAATCATCGCGGTGAATAAGGATTCCGAGGCTCCGATCTTCGAAATCGCGGATTATGCGGTGGTTGGAAACCTCTTCGATATCGTCCCGCCGCTGATTGAGGAAGTGAAGAAGGTGAAGGCTGGAGCTTAACCGCCGCCGAAACCTCAAAACGCGAAACCTTGAAACTTTGAAGCCTTGCGCATGTTGATCTTCCGCAAACCGATCGAAGGCATCGAGCGCCCGCAGATGCCGGCTGACGTCGTCATCGTCGGCGGCGGGCCGGCTGGCATGGCCTGCGCGCTGCGCCTCGCGCAACTGATCGACGTACACAATGGCGCCAACCCCGATTCGCAGCTCAGCAAGGAAAACATCTACGTCCTCGAAAAAGCCCGCGAAATCGGCCAGCATTGCCTTTCCGGAGCCTTGCTCGATCCGTGCGCGATGCGCGAGCTTCTCCCAGGATTTGAAAAAGAAGCGCCGCTCGATGCCGAGGTCACGAAAGAAGCCGTTTACTTCCTCACCGAAAAATCGAAATTCAAAATTCCTACGCCGCCTTTTCTGCGTGATCACGGCAACTACGTCATCTCGCTCAACCGCTTCGTGAAGTGGCTGGGAAGCAAAGTCGAAGAAGCCGGAATCACCGTGTTCACCGGCTTTGCTGGTTCGGAACTGCTTTATGAGGGCGAACGCGTCATCGGCGTGCAAACCGATGACAAGGGCGTCGATAAAGAAGGCCTTCAGAAATCCAATTTCGAGCCGGGGTACGATCTCCGAGCCAAAGTCGTCATTCTTGCCGAGGGCCCGCGCGGATCGCTGACCAAGCAACTCATCCAGAAATTCGATCTGGCAAAAAATGCCAACCCGCAAACCTACGGCGTAGGCGTGAAGGAGCTCTGGGAAGTTCCTTCCGGCCGGATCGCCAAAGGCGAAGTGATCTACACCATGGGCTGGCCCCTCACCACCAGGGAATACGGCGGCGCGTGGATCTATGGCTCGAAAGATAACATCGTTTCGCTCGGATTCGTCACCAGCCTCGACTACCAAGATCCGCGGCTTGATCCGCAGCACGTGTTGCAGGATTTTAAACGGCATCCGTTCGTCAGCAAGCTGATCGAGGGCGGCAAGATGATCCGCTACGGGGCGAAGTCGATGCCTTATGGCGGTTGGTGGGCTCTGCCGCCGTTGGCCGGCGACGGATGGATGATGATCGGCGACACCGCTGGCTTCCTCAACTCCGCGCGGCTCAAGGGAATTCACCTGGCGATCAAGAGCGGCATGCTGGCGGCCGAGACCGCTTTTGCAGCGCTGAAGAAAGACGATTCGTCCGCCGCGACGCTCGGTGAGTTCCAGAAGAAAGTCGAAGCCAGCTGGATCAAAGAAGAGCTCTGGAAAGTCCGCAACCTGCATCAAGGATTCGAACATGGCCTGTTCGCTGGCGTATTCCACACCGGCCTGCAAATGATCACCGGCGGGCGCGGCCTGCGCAATCGGTACCCAGCCGTCGCCGGATATCAGCAAATGCGCAAACTCGCCGATCTGCCCCCCGATGGCGGCGCTGAAGCGCATCTGCTCGGGCCGGCTAAGGGCGATGGCAAGCTGACCTTCGATAAGCTCACTGATCTTTATCATTCGGGCACGAAGCACGAAGAAGACCAGCCCGCCCATCTCGTCATTCACGACACCAACATCTGCAATGCGCGATGCGTGAAGGAATTCGGCAGTCCTTGCCAGAATTTCTGTCCCGCGAACGTCTACGAGATGGTCGATGACGCGAGCCAGCCGAACGGCAAGCGCATTAGCCTGAATCCGTCAAACTGCGTGCACTGCAAGACCTGCGACATTCAGGATCCCTACCGGATCATTACCTGGGTTCCACCGGAGGGCGGTGGCGGCCCGAACTACGACGGGATGTGACGGTTCTCTGCGCGGCGTGAACGGAGTGTGAGCCGCGAGCCGTCATCCTGAGCCAGGCCGGTTTGCCCGAGTCAAAGGATCTTAGCTTGCCCAGAACTCCTACCCGTAACGCACTATAGCTGGCTTCCTTAACGCGCTCCGCAGGTGATACGATGCACGCGCCATTCGAACGGAGGGCCCCGTCCCCTTGAATCAGGTTCACGCTGACAGCATATCCGAGTACCTTCGAGTTGCAATGGGATATCGCGACGAGTGGTTTCCCGACGAAGCCACGTGGGGACCATGGTTCCGCGGCCATCGATGTTCCGACTGGGCTCTCGTCCCGAGCTTCTATCGGCTCTACCCCCATGGCTCGCCGGCTACGACCGGCGAAAGGGATTTGGACGCCGAACTTCAGCAGGAGTTTGTAATGAGGGCCCCCAGCCTCACCGACGTACGGCCGCAGGATCCGTGGGAGTGGTACTTCTTGATGCAGCACTCGGGCGCGCCGACTAGGTTGCTTGATTGGTCCGAAGGCGGGCTCATCGGCCTGTATTTCGCCGTGAGGGACAGCGATGGAACCGAGGATGCTGCGGTCTGGATGCTCGATCCGTGGTGGTTGAACAAGCGCGTTGTCGGCCACTCCGAGGTTATACCGCCTGCAGCCCGAACAGGAATGGCCGACGAAGACGCCAAGAGGTACGGCCAATGGTTGCCCAAGCGGTTCGACCCCAAAGCAAGTTTGCCAGGTCTCCCCGCGGCCATCTACTCCAGTCACATCTCACCCCGTATCAGCACCCAGCGCTCCTGCTTTACGGTCCACGGCGCGCGGTTGGACGGCCTTGAACAACTCGCGAACGAGTCACAAACCAGAATGGTGAAGGTCGTAGTCCCTGGGAGCTCAGTCCGTAGGGTCAAGCAGGAGTTGGTGATTTCTGGTATCGACGAGATTACTATCTACCCCGACCTGGACGGATTGGGCAGATTCTTGACGACCGTGCTGAAAGTAGAATCGAGCCAGATCTGGGTGGCAGGCGGCGAAAAGGGGAAGAAATAATCTATGGGTAAGAGACAGCCCGTCAGCGATTGCACTGCGCGGTTTCTGCTAGTCGTGGTCCTCTGTGTCCCAGCATATGCCCAGCAGGCGGCGCAGCCGACCGTCGCAACGCCGGGCATTCCCTCCACCGGATTTGCCGGGCTGGATCAGTATCGCGCGCGCCGCATCGCCGTCTTCACCGACGATTTCGGCCAACTTTCGCGCTATCGCGAGGCGAATGCCAAGCTGGGGCCTCCCTCGCCAGGAGAGAATCGGGTGGTATTCTTTGGAGATTCGATCACGGATATATGGAAGCTCGAGGATTATTTTCCCGGCAAGCCGTATCTGAATCGTGGCATTGGGGGGCAAACCACGCCGCAGATGCTGGTGCGCTTCCGCCAGGATGTAATCGATTTGCATCCCAAGGTGGTGCTGATTCTCGCGGGCACAAACGACATCGCGGGAAATACCGGGCCGATGCGCAATGAAGACATCGAAGCGGATTATGCATCCATGTCGGAGCTGGCGCGAGCGCACCACATTCGGGTGATCTTTGCCTCGGTACTGCCGGTGCACGACTACACGCAGAAGTCGAAGGACTTTTTCGCGCAGCGTCCGCGGGAACGGATTCTGGCGCTGAATCAATGGCTCAAGGGATATAGCACGGGCAGCGGCGATTTGTATCTCGACTATTTTTCGGCGCTGGTCGACGACCAGGGAATGATGAAAAAAGATCTAGCCGATGATGGGTTGCATCCGAATGCGGCGGGATTCAAGGTGATGGTGCCGCTGGCCGAGTCCGCGATTGAGCAGGAGTTGAAGTAGGGATCAGTCAAGGCTCAGAGGCTAGAGGCCGCCCCGGCCTTGTTCCTCCTGCTGTTCGAGGAGCCGGGTGGAAAGCTGACCGCGCGCAACTTCTTCGTTTCCTCTCCATCTATAATCAAGTAAGTAGGTTTCCGACTGCGACCGCCTGGGCATACCTGAGGCCGACGCAGCGAGGGACGCGTTTCGCGGGATGCCTTCGCCGACGAAGAGGCAGGTTCGCGCCGCACGTTCCGAGGGTGACGGTGGAAACGCTGTCGCCTCCCGCGCTCTGAAGGCGCATTGGAAAGGAAACGGCCCGCTGCGGACTTCTTCCCGCCTGTAGCCTCCTTTCCAGGAATTTGGCGTTAGTCGGTGGTTGAGTGTCGTTCGCCATGATCCGCGCAAGGCCAACGACCCAAGGCCAACCACCGACGCCCGGCAACCGACGACGACATGCCTCTTACCGACAAATTCGGACGCGCAATTACCGATCTGCGGATTTCCATTACCGACCGCTGCAACTACAAGTGTGTCTACTGTCGTACCGGCAATGAAGGCGCGCTGTACGGCGATTTGCCCTTTGATGACTATCTGCGGATGGCGCGAGTGCTGGTCGGTATGGGAGTCATGAAGATTCGTTTGACCGGCGGAGAGCCGCTGCTGCGCAAAGGCGTGGTGGAGTTTGTGCGGGAGCTGGCGAAGCTGGAACCTCAGGGGCTGAAGCCTCGGTCGACTTCCGATCTTGGCGGCGCGGCTCAAGCCGCGCCCTTTCCAGACAACGTCCCAACTCGATCCACAAACGACGCGGTTGGGATGGGGCACCCGCGAGGGGTGGACGAGGGGGTCCGCCACTCCATCCCAAGCGACAAGGATTTGGGAAACCTGGACATCGCTTTAACCACGAACGGCCATCTATTGGCCGATGTGGCGCAGGCCTTAAATGACGCCGGGCTCACTCGCGTCACCGTTTCCATGGACGCAGTCGATCCCGAGCGCTTTGCCCGCATCACTCGCGTGCCCAACGGATTCGATCAGGTGCTGGCTGGCATTCGAGCAGCGAAGAAAGCTGGGCTTGGTCCGGTGAAAGTAAATTGCGTGCTGCTGCGCGGATTTAACGAAGATCAGATCATTCCCTTCGGAATGTTTGCGCGCGAAGAGGGCGTGATTGTCCGCTTCATCGAATTCATGCCGCTGGAAGAAGACCGCATGTGGTCCCAGGCGAGTGTTGTCACGCTGGATGAAATCGTCGCGCGCATGGCGGAATATCGGCCGCTGATCGAGATTCCGCGGGGGCAATCGGAGACGGCGCGCCGCTATCGTTTCGACGATGGCGAAGGTGAGATTGGCATTATTGCGCCGGTTTCGCATCCCTTCTGCGGACATTGCAGCCGCATTCGCATCACCTCGGACGGGAAAATTCGTACCTGCTTGTTTTCCGTATGGGATCACGATTTGTTCGCTCAAATGCGGCGCGGTGCGACCGATGAGGAGTTGGCGGAGTACATCCGCGGCGTGGTCGAAAGGAAAGAGGAGCGGCATCATATCGGCGAGCCGGATTTCGTTCCGGCATCACGGACGATGGTGCATATCGGGGGATAGGTCGGAAAAAGTTTCCCTCGGGCGCGAAAGCCAATGTCTTTCTTAGCCTTCAGCGGCACGGCTGACGCCGTGCCCTTTCCAACACAGTTATGAGATAGGTCGTAGAAAAAGGCAGGCTGATCCCACTTCCAGCCTGCCTAAGTGTTCAATCAATACCTTGCCGAGGGTCGTCCTATCTGCCCAGTCCTGCGGCCATTGTCTTGATCATGGTGCCGTTAGAATCATCGTCCTTCAGCGCCCAGACATATGCTCCCCCAAGCCCGCCAGGAACCTTCAGGTCGATGTAGAGCATTTTCAAGAACGCAGTCGAAGGATCGTCGTAGGTGTAGAAGGTTTCGCTGGCCGGATCGTACAGCGACACTGCGCTTCTCCTGGGATCAAAGTAGTTGGTGTAACCGTTGGCTGCGAGATTCAGCAGAGTCCCATAAGTCGCGACTCCCGGCGTCAGCAAAGGATCGCATCCCGGAGTGTTGCCGCTCGTGTCGGTGCACAAACCTGTGCCATTCGCCAGCGGCACTGGAGATGGCCCGGTTGAATTCTGATACAGGCCATGATTCACGTTGGGTACGCCAGTCCAGCCCGCGCCATAGAGCGGCAAACCCATCGTGTACTTATGCGGAGGCACACCGGCTTTGAGATAGGCATTCACCGTGTCGTCGATGTCGAGCCCTTGGCCGTAAAGCGGATCCTGGCGGGAATCAAACAGCGGCGACGCGTCGTTGGTCTGCGTATCCCACGAACCGGCGTAGTTGTAGCCGTCAATGGTGATGAAATCCACCTGCTTAGCGGCATTGCGCAGATCGATGTTGACATAATTCTGCGATCCCGCCGGCCCATCGAACGACATCAGGTACTGCTTTCCAGTCGTTTTGCTGAGAACATCAAGCTGGCTCCGAAACTCGGCGAGCAGCGCGGTGAAATTCTGCGTGTCGCTCGCAGTGGGAAATTCCCAATCAATGTTGAAGCCGTCGAACAATCCCGGTGCAGTGATTCCGGGAGCGATATTTCCGTTAACAAACAGGTCGATGCACGATGCCACCAGCGCCACGCGTCCGGCTTGCGTGCTGGCTGCGCTCACGAATGCCGCGGTGTTTGCCGCTGAGGCGCCGCCGATCGACATCAGCACTTTCAGTTTGGGATGAAGCTGTTTCAATTGTTGGATCGCCGCGAAATTTCCATACAGCGGTCCGGTATACGCAGTGCCGCTGACGCTCGGCAGCCAGGGAGTCTGATAATCTGCCCAGCTATCCGCAATCGCGCACGCGGGCGAGGGCGTTGTGGAAACGTCTGCGAATGCATAAATGAGATGTGTGAGTTTGTCGGCCACACCATTCTGTTGCAGATTTGCGATGTTGTAACCGGAGTAATAAATGCTCCACTCTTCGAAATAACCTCCGAGAATTTTGTCTTGAGCCAGGGACGGAACCACGAATGCAACCACAGTGAACAAGCCGAGCACGATGGCTCGGCGGGAGAACGAAGAAAAAGAGTTGCGCATGGAAAAATCCTCCAGAGCTAAGAAAAGTACAAGCGAGCGAAGTATGGTACTATATAGCGGCTCCGACAAGAATTAGTTTCCCGGCCAATGTCTTCCACACCTAGCGTAAACACCATATAGCAGTTGATGCGGTCTCTGCGGCAGCGCCGAATGCCCCATGTATGCCGGAGGCGGCCAATCGATAAACTTACCGTGTCCCGCCCAGCGGAGAAATGCATGAGAAATCAACTTTTGGTTGTCCTCGCACTTGGGTTCCTTGCTTCCTGTAGCACGAAACCAAATTCTTCCCGGCAGAACTCAGCAATTCATCTTGAAACTGGCATGCGCATGAAAACGCGCGACGGCATCTCGCTGGTCGCCGACGTATACCGTCCTACAGACAACGACAAACATCCCGTTCTTGTGGTTCGCACTCCGTACGACCGAAGCGGCGAAGGTGAAACCTGCCGGCTCGCCGCGCAACACAACTATGTCTGCGTCGCCCAGGACGTCCGCGGCCGCTACGCGTCCGAGGGCGACTGGTATCCATTCAAGAACGAATCCAACGATGGATATGACACTGTCGAATGGGCTGCCGCATTGCCGCATTCCGATGGCCGCGTCACAATGTTTGGGAGTTCCTATGTTGGCGCTACGCAATGGCTCGCCGCCATCGGTCACCCTCCGCACCTCGTCGGCATTCAGCCCACTATGACGGCGTCTGATTATCACGAAGGATGGGTTTACCAGGGAGGAGCTTTGGAACTGTGGTTCGATCAGACCTGGACCTCAATCCTTGCCTTGGACACGCTGCAACGATCAGCGAATAAGAACAGCCGCAATATGGAATGGACACATCTTTTGCCTGGGTCCAGCTTTCCGGTGCTGCAGATCGCGCAGCCGCGGTCTCTCGCACCTTACTATTTCGACTGGCTGACTCACCCTGCGGACGACGACTACTGCAAGCCGTGGTCGATTGAGCCGCACTATTCTGAAATGCCCATTGCCGCCCTCCACGTCGGAGGTTGGTACGACCTTTTCTTGCGCGGCACTTTGCGCAACTACGTGGGCATGCGAGCGCACGCTCCTACGCAGTGGGCACGCGATCATCAGCAGCTTACGATTGGCCCCTGGATTCACGATGGCCCGATGAATGGCAAAGCTGGAGAAGTCAACTTCGGCCACCAAGCCGCATTCGATGAGAGCGCCGCTACTGTTGCCTGGTACGACGACCTCTTCCAACCCACAGCCGCTCCCGGGAAGCGCGTGAAGATTTTTGTGATGGGCATCAATCAGTGGCGCGAAGAAGACGATTGGCCCCTGGCGCGCACTGCTTATACGCGTTATTTCCTGCACAGCGCAGGGCGCGCTAATTCCAGTTCCGGAGATGGCGCCTTGACCACGGCCACTCCGGGTCACGAATCGCCAGATTCCTTTACCTACGATCCGGAAAACCCAGTTCCGACTCGTGGTGGCGCTCTTTGTTGCTTCCATGATCCTGCGGTGCAGGAGCCTTCCGGCGCATTCGACCAGAAGGAAATTGAAAAACGCGATGACGTTTTGATTTATACGACGCCCGCGTTCGATCAAAATCTTGAACTCACAGGCCCGCTCTCTGCTGAGCTTTACATGAGTTCATCCGCACCCGACACCGATCTCACTGCCAAGCTGGTCGACGTCTGGCCCAACGGATTCGCGCAGAATCTCGCCGACAACATTCAGAGGCTCAGCTTTCGCAACTCTCCCGAGCAGGCACAGCCCCTCGAACCCGGAACGATTCACAAAATCCAATTCGATATTGGCGCCACCAGCAATGTCTTTCTCCCCGGCCATCGTCTCCGCGTAGAAATCTCGAGCAGCAACTTCCCTCATTTCGATCGCAATCTCAACACCGGCGAGAGCCCGGAACGCGGCACCAGATTCGTAAAAGCCCACAACCGGATCTATCACGATGCCGACCATCCCTCTGCCATTGTGCTGCCCGTGATCCCAGCACAATAAAGTTTGCCGAAAGGATGAGCGGAGAGATACTGCGAACTCGACTTCAGCGAAATCGGCGGATAAACAATGTGTGGCGTTCGGAACGGTAAAACCCCACCACATACATGGTGGGCTTCCCCTTGCTGGAGTAAATCACCTGGCGAATTCGCATCACCGGAGCGCCATGCGGCAGATCTAATAAATCTGCAACTTTCGCTTCCGCTGCAGTTGCATTCACTTCTTCATCCGCATAGGCCAACTCTACTCCGTAATCGTGCTCCAGGCTTCCGAACAATGACGTTCTCCCCAGCGGAACATTCACCAGAGTACAAAAATCTTTGGCCGGTAAATAGCAGGCCTCCAGTGCGTATGGTTCTTGTCCGGTGAGTCTCAGGCGTTCAATCTTGACCAAATTGTCGGTAGCAGGCAGCCCCAACCGGGCCGCGATCTCGGCCTCGTGCTCTATGACCTTGGCGACTAGCACACGTGTGCGCGGAGCCAATCCACGGCTCGACATGTGCTCGGTGTAGCTCATCAGCTTGTTGAAGTGGATTCTCGGTGAGGCCACAAACGTGCCCGCTCCCCGTCTGCGTTCGACAAGGCCCTCGTGCTCCAGTCCCGCCAGGGCATGGCGCGCGGTCATCAGGCTCACCTCATGAGTTCGAGCCAGTTCCCGTTCCGAAGCGACCACGTCCCCAGGCCTCAATTGCGCCGACTCGATCTGCTTGCGGATGACGTTCTGAATTCTTTTGTAAGCCGGCGTGTTTCCGTTGGTCGACATTGCTATCTCAGAGATAACGCAGAAAACCCCATTTGCTATATAGCTCACTATACACCGTCTTGTAAAGTGCGTGGGATCACAAGTGAGATGTGACTGCGATCACATTTGCGCTATTTCGCGCCAAAAATGACCTGTCTTCTCCAAAACTGTTTATTTTTTTCTTGACCCTAATCATAAGGATGCTATATAGCGTAATTGATTTGAACTATAGCAGTTGTGCGTTTGGTCACATTTCCCTCATATCGGTGAGAGTGTCCTTTAGGAGGCTTTCTATGATTCAATCAGCATCGCCTAAGGACGCGAGCCCAACCATCCGGAGCGCGTCTTTATTTATTGTTCTCCTCTCATTTGTTTTTATTGTTTTTTCCGCAGTTGCACTGGGTCAGGAACTTGCAGCCACGCTCACTGGTACGGTCACCGATTCTACCGGCGCTGTAATACCAGGAGCGACTGTTCTGGTGCACAGCCAGGACACAGGTACCGACCTGCGCATGGTAACAACCAGCAACAGCGGGAACTTCAACATCACTAACATTCCAGCCGGCCACTACACCGTAACGGTCAATGAAGCTGGATTCGAAAAGTTTGTGGCCAAAGACCTCGTCCTTTACACGTCGGAAAAGCACACCCTCGACGTCCAACTGAAAGCCGGACAGGTGAGTGAGACCGTCGAAGTGACGGCAGAGAACGCGCCCGTTCAGACCACAACCGCCGAACAATCCGGCACGGTGACCGGCGAACAGGT
>JASHPL010000361.1 GCA_030038125.1 Candidatus Sulfotelmatobacter sp. | reverse complement strand
CCGGCTAGTCAATGGAGTATCCGAGCGCATGCGCAGCGAGGGGATGAAAAAAACTCCGCTGGCCGCCTTGAGCCGCGCAGTATGTGGAGTGCGAGGCACGACGCTGATCCTGAATTTGCCTGGGAGTCCCGCGGGCGCGACTGAATCGCTCGAGGCTGTCGCCGATCTGATTCCGCATATGATCGATCTGTTGAGCGGAAAAACAGAACATTGCTAGAACTCGTCCCTTCTTTGGGCATCCGGATACCACAGAAAATTGAGCGAGAATTTATACGGGACGCACTTCTTAGTCTGCGCCGAGCAAGTCCAATGGTTCCGGCGAACGCAGCTCGGCAGTTGCTCGAATTTCGTTTTACTCGCTACAGGCGCAGGTTGCCGGCGGCGCCATTTCGATTTCCTCAAGTCGAGCTTTGGGAAGGACGCTGGTTCGAAAAACGACTCCGAAGTTGCGAATGATGGATTCGGCAACAATGCTGAGATCGACCGGGTAGCCAAGCTCTCGCTGCATCGAAGTAACCGGCTTCGAAGTGATCCCACAAGGAATGATCAAGTCGAAATAGCTAAGATCCGTGTTGACGTTGAGTGCGAAGCCATGGGAAGTAACTGAGCGCGAAACGTGAACGCCGATTGCCGCGAGTTTGGCTTCGGGTGAGCAAACGAAGGCGTCCGCCCCTCCCTGATCAGAATTAGCCCAAACTCCGGTGAGGCCGGCGATACGTTTCGTCGCAATACTATAATCGGCGCAGGCACGCATCAACACCTCTTCCAGCCGGCGGACGAATTCGATCACACCCAGAGTTTTTCGTTTTCCATCGCCAGCGGAGAATCCGCGAAGATCGAAAATCGGATACCCGACGATTTGTCCGGGACCGTGAAAGGTCACATCGCCGCCGCGGTCGCATTCGAATAATTCCACGCCACGCTTTTTCAGCAAGTCGGGCGAAGCAACCACATTGGTGGCTTTTGCATTCCGGCCGAGTGTGATCACCGGCTTGTGCTCTAGCAAAAGGAGAACGTCCCCGATCTTAGCTTCCTTGCGCAGCGCGATCAGTTGCCGCTGCAATCGAAGACCAGTGGCATAATCGAGGGTGCCGAGTTGGAGGCTAGAAATCAAATACTTTTCGTCACAGATTTGACGGAATGCCACGGATCATAATTCTTTTGCCGCTGAAAGCTTAATGCTGCAAAAAGAAAGAAACCGAGATCCCTCGCTTCGCTCGGGATGACAAGAGCTAGCGAACGACATACCTTTCCTCTTGAACTGATCCGTGTTCATCCGTGTTGATCCGCAGCAATGAAGTTCACGCGTTGATCGCCAAACCGTACACGCTGTTCGTGGCATCGAGCATGGCTTCCGCTAACGTCGGATGTGCGTGAATGGTCCACATCAGATCTTCGACTGTCGCTTCGAGTTCCATCGCCGTAACCGCCTCGGCGATCAACTCAGTCGCTTGCGGACCGATGATGTGGACGCCCAAAAGTTCTCCGTAATCCGCATCGGAAACAATTTTAATGAATCCTTCATGCTGCCCTACGATCGACGCCCGAGAATTCGCCGTGAAGGGAAACTTGCCGATCTTCACGTTGTATCCGGCCTCGCGAGCTTTGGTTTCAGTCAGGCCCACGCTGCCGATTTCAGGATGGCAATACGTGCAGCTAGGGATGTGCTCGGGATTGATTGGCTTGCCGCCCTTGCCGGCGATTTTGGCAACAGCAACGAGCGCTTCCATCGCGCCTACATGCGCCAGTTGCGGCGTTCCCAGCACGATGTCGCCCACAGCGTAGATGCCGGGCTCGGTGGTCTGCATCCAGGAATCTGTCTGAATGAACTCGCGCTCTGGCTTGATTTTGGTACGCTCGAGACCGATGTCTTGCGTGCGCGGCTTGCGTCCCACGGCGATCAGAATCTTTTCGGCATCGATCTTTTCCTCCTTACCCGCAACCGTAATCACCACCGATATTCCTGATTTTGTCTTTTCGACTTTTTCAACTCCTGCGCTGGTATGGAAGTTAATCTCCCGTTTGCGAAACGTGCGGGCGAGTTCTTTGGAAATTTCTTCGTCTTCGATGGGAACGAGGCGCGGCAACATCTCGACAATCGTCACGTCGCAATCAAACGAGCGATAAATCGAGGCGAACTCGACCCCAACCGCGCCGGCTCCAACGATCACAATCGACTTCGGAATCTCTTTCAAGCTTAATATCTCGATATTGGTGAGAACCCGATCGCTAACGTCGAGTCCGGGCAGCATGCGTGCTTCGGAACCGGTCGCGAGAATTACGTTTTTCGCTCGGATCGGACTGGACTTCCCATCACTCGTCACTTCAATCGTATGGATGCCATTGTGAGCTGAACCGGTCAGCCTGCCGTACCCTTTCACGGTCTGAACTTTATTTTTCTTCATCAGGAACTCAAGCCCTTTGGCGTGCTTAGTCACGATCTTTGCTTTGCGATCCTGAATAGCGGCCCAGTTCAGCTTGCGTGTATCGACGCCTTCAATCCCAAATTCCTTGGCATCTTTGAGGTGATCCCACAATTCGGCGTTGAACAACAGGGCTTTGGTGGGAATGCAACCGACGTGCAGGCACGTCCCGCCGAGGAATCCGTCTTTTTCGATCAGTCCGGTCTTGAGGCCGTATTGGCCAGCGCGAATGGCGGCGGTGTACCCGGCGGGTCCGCTGCCGATGATGGCTACGTCGTAGATGGTGTCTGGCAAGGGGTTTGTTCCTTAGTGAGAGATGAGTGAAGACAAACTAAGGATTCTAGAACAGGCCTTGAGGGGCGGCCAAATGTGTGCGCAATATGGAAGCGAGCCAAGCGCGCGATTCTTGCGCCGCAAAGAGCGCGTGCGCTTCGCGCAGCTCGCCCATATCCTTCGGCGCCAGAGGAAGCCGTCTCAGGGTGACAGACTGTGAGTATTAATTTCCTTCGTTGCTGGCCCGCTTCCAGGAAATAAGCTCGCCGATGGTCGAACTGGTGCTCGAGACCGGCTGCTTATAGGCTTCGACTTCGGAGCGCGAGGCCTCCTCGCCCACCGCGCGAATGCTGAGGCCGACTTTCTTTTCTTCCGGGCTCATCTTGATGATCTTGAAATCATGTTCGAGGCCGGGTTCAAGATGAACCGGCTGGCCGTTGTCGTCGACCGCTTCGGATTTGTGACAGAGGCCCTCGACCCCATCAGCGATCTCCACAAAGGCGCCAAACGCCGCGACACGCAGGACTTTCCCGTGAAGGACGTCGCCGATGTGGTGCGAAGCGAAGAACGCTTCCCAGGCATCCGGTTGAAGCTGCTTCACGCCCAGCGAGAGACGCCGCTTTTCTGGCTCTATCGCGAGCACGACCGCTTTCACCCGGTCGCCTTTTTTCAAGACTTCCGACGGATGCTTGACGCGCTTCGTCCAGCTCAGATTGCTGACGTGCACAAGGCCGTCGATCCCGTCTTCGATTTCGATGAAGGCCCCGAAGTCCGTAAGGTTGCGAACCCGCCCCTCCACCGTCATGCCTACAGGGAATTTCTCATGCAGCGAATCCCAGGGATTGGGCGCAAGTTGCCGCATGCCGAGCGAAATACGGCGCTCGGTCGGATTCACGTTCAGTACCACGCACTCAACCTGATCACCAACATTGACCAGCTTCGACGGATGCTTCATGCGCTTGGACCAGGTCATCTCGCTGACGTGGACCAGGCCCTCAATGCCCTGCTCCAATTCGATAAAGGCGCCGTAGTCGGTCACACTGATCACGCGTCCGGAAACGTGCGCTCCAACAGGATAGCGAGCTTCGGCGTCAAGCCAGGGATCGGGGGTGAGCTGCTTGAATCCTAGCGAGACGCGCTGCTTTTCTTTGTCGTACTTGAGAACCTTGACCTGAATCTGATCCCCAACATTCACCAGATCTTTCGGATGAGTCAGCCGTCCCCATGACATGTCAGTGATGTGCAGCAAACCGTCGAGACCGCCAAGATCAACGAAGGCGCCGTATTCTGTAAGATTTTTCACCACCCCGGTGAGCACAGCTCCCTCTTCGAGGTGCTCGAGGGTCTTGGACCGTTTCTCCTGCTGCGCGCCTTCCAGCAATTCCTTGCGCGAGACCACAATGTTCCCGCGTTTCTTATTCAATTTGATAACCGCGACTTCCAGCGTCTGCCCTTTCATGCCGTCGAGATTGCGAATCGGACGCAGATCGACTTGCGAACCCGGCAGAAATGCATGTGCGCCCATGATGTCGACGGTTAACCCGCCTTTGATGCGATCGACCACCACGGCCTTAATCGGCTTCTTTTCGTGATGCGCCTTTTCAATTTCTTCCCAGGCGTGAATGCGCTGCGCTTTCTGGTGCGAGAGATTGATGTAACCTTCCTCGGTCTCGCCCTTTTCGCGCATGACGTCGATTTCATCGCCCGGCTTGAATTTCGGATTCCCATCGTGATCGAGAACTTCAGCGAGCGGCAACATGCCTTCCGATTTCGCGCCTACATCCACGACGACATGCGTCGGCGTCAGCTTCAACACCGTACCCTTGATGACGCGATCTTCACTCACTGCTTCTTCGGCTTCGGTGGTGAAGGTTTCCAGCGCCGCGGCAAAATCTTCGCCGCCGGCGGGCTTTTCTTCGTTAGTTGCCGCCTGCGCAGCCTCAGGGTGCGTTGCAGAAGCAGTCGCGTCCGATTGATGTTCAGCCGTCGCTGGTTCGGCTTCCGTTACGACCGTTGAGCTGGATGTGGAGTCGTTGGTGGTGGTTTCGTCGAAGGTGGTTTCGTCGAGCAAGGTCATGCCTCTCTGATCACGGATGCGGGGCCTGCGCTGCGGACTGCTGGAGGAGTCATTCGGTTGTGGTAGGCCCACCCTGGCGAGTGAGCTTGGACAATCCCAGCTGTCGGACGTTTTACAGAAAACCCGCGTCCAATGGGAACTTTCTCGACTATAGCAACCACGCGCGAACAGTGTCAAACGTAAATCTCGCATGTTAATGGAACGTTTCAATAGGGCGAGCAATCAAAGCACAGCTGTCAGCATTCAGCCTTGGCGACTCCGATCTGTTGAAAAAATCAACGCCTCAAGACGACTCTGAGACGCGCTTTTTTCGGCATGTAAGGACGCCTGCTCTGAGACGAATCGCCTGAGCATAAACAATGGCCAATTAGTCAGGGCAGTTCCGCCGGAGCGTTGTCACTATGACGAAACTTGCTGGCAGCTCCCGAGAAATCGGTCGCGTGCGTGCTGACTGCGGTGTGCTGAATGCCCTCTGCTGACGACTGAATGCTGATCTGCTAACCTGCCCTGCTATGGATTATCTCTGGACGCCGTGGCGTTACGCGTATGTGTCGGGCACGGAAAAGAGCATGGAGTGCGTGTTCTGCAAAGCAGCCAAAGAAACCGACGACGCCAAGGCGCACATTGTCTATCGAGGAAAGAATTGTTTCGTCATCTTGAATGCCTTTCCCTACACGCCCGGGCACGTGATGATCGTGCCCTACGAGCACCTGGACGAATTGCAGAAATTGCCGAGCGATGCGGCCAACGAAATGATCGCGCTTTCGCAGCGGATGGAGGCCGTGCTACGCGAACTTTATCATCCGGATGGAATTAATTTGGGGATGAATATAGGCAAGGCTGCGGGAGCGGGTATTGCCGGACACATTCACATGCACGTGCTGCCGCGCTGGGTTGCCGATGCGAATTTTATTTCCGTGGTGGGTGAAACGCGGGTGTTACCCGAGATGCTCGATGTGACGTGGGAAAGGATGAGGAAGGCGCTAGGATGATCGAAGCCCAGCTGGAGCAATTTGGAAAACTGCGAGGCTATTGAGCTTCGCTCGATCGGACAGCCGAGGGCATCCGCCTCTACATGTTTCGACTTAGCCCGCCAGCTTCTCCATCTCCCTCTCGTCGATTACGGCCAAGCCGAGCTCCTTCGCTTTGTCCAGCTTCGACCCGGCATCGGTTCCCGCGACAACGTAATCCGTCTTCTTACTGACCGAGCCGGTGACTTTACCGCCGGCATCTTCGATCATCTTCTTGGCCTCGTCGCGTGTGTAGTGGGCCAGAGTACCGGTGAGAACGAAAGTCTTTCCTGCCAGCTTTGTGCCGCGCTCTTTTTTCTTGCCTTTGAATGCGAGCCCGGCTTGCCCCAAACGCTCGACCAGCTTGCGATTCGCCGGATTCCCGAAGAATTCGACAATGCTTTCTGCGATCCGCGGGCCAACTTCGTTTACGTCCTGCAATTCCTCGACACTCGCATCCTCAAGCGCTTCCATCGAGCCGAAGTGTTCGCCGAGGAATTGCGCCGTCCGCTCGCCCACGAAGCGAATCCCGAGTCCATAGATCACGCGCTCCAGTGGCAGTGTCTTCGAGTTTTCGATTTCATCGAGAATGTTCTGGGCGGACTTGTCAGCAAACCGCTCCAGGCTGAGCAAATCCTTCTTGGAGAGGTCGTAAATGTCAGCCACGTTCTTTACCAAGCCACGCTCGATCAATTGAGTAACGAGCGACTCGCCCATGCCGTCGATGTTCATCACTCCACGCGACGCGAAATGGAGAATCGTCCCTAGCAGCTTGGCCGGGCAGTTTGCGTTCACGCAGCGGTAATCGACTTCACCTTCGGTGCGGACGACCTTCGTCCCACACACGGGACATTTCTCGGGTATGTCAATTTCTTTCGTCCCCCGCGGATGGTCTTTGTCCTCGACAACTTTCGAAACCTTCGGAATGACATCGCCGCCGCGTTCGACCTGCACGTAATCGCCGATCTTCACGCCCAGTCGCTCGATCTCGTCCACGTTGTGGAGCGTGGCGTTGCGAACCGTCGTCCCGCCGATCGCAACCGGACTCAGTTCAGCTACCGGTGTCAGTTTTCCGGTGCGTCCAACCTGCCAGCGCACGTTTTCCAGCTTGGTGATCCCTCCGCGTGCCGCATATTTGTAGGCGATCGCCCAGCGTGGAGCTTTACCGGTGAAACCGAGTTCGTCCTGCAGCGACGTGCGATCGACTTTCACCACGATGCCATCGATCTCGTAGGGCAAAGACTCGCGTTTTTCCTCCCATTGCTGAATGAAGCTCCACACTTCCTCCATCGAGCGCACGAGCTTGCGATGAGAATTAACTTTGAAGCCGGCAGCCTCGAGCGCATCGAGTGTTTTCCAATGACGATCAAAATACGTGTGGCCATTCTGCAGCAACATATAGGCAAAAAAATCGAGCCGCCGTTGCGCTGTGATGCTGGCATCAAGCTGGCGCACAGTTCCTGCCGTAAAATTTCTGGGATTGGCGAATGTAGCCAGTCCATTGCGCTCGCGTTCTTCGTTCAGCTTCTTGAAAGCCGCCTTCGGCATCAAAAGCTCGCCGCGTACTTCAAAATCCGCAGGAATACCGGCGTGTTTCAGTTTATCCTCCGGAATGGAGAGCGGAACGGAGCGCACGGTGCGAACGTTGAGCGTGACATCTTCACCAGTCGTACCGTCGCCGCGCGTCACTCCACGGACGAGCTGGCCGTCGTCATATCCCAGCGACAGCGACATGCCATCGAGCTTCAGTTCACAAACATAATCGACGTCTTTGCGTCCGCTGAGCTCGTGAACCCGCCGCTCCCAATCGCGCAGATCCTCTTCGCTGTAGGTGTTGTCCAGAGACAGCATTGGCGAGGAGTGCCGCACTTTCACAAAACCCTCGCGCGGCTTACCACCGACGCGCTGCGTCGGAGAATCGGGAGTAATCAGCGATGGGTGCTCGGCTTCGAGCTGCTGCAATTCCTGCATCAGCTTGTCGAATTCGAAATCGCTGATCTCAGGCCGGTCGAGAACGTAGTAAAGGTATTCGTGATGCCGGATTTTCTCGCGCAGGGCTGCGATCTTTTTTTCGGCGTCTTTGCTGGCGGCCATCGAGAGAGATTATAGTCGGGCGTAGGTCCATGCTAATTCACGAAATCAAAATGCAGAGGCTCCTCCATGCAGATCCTCGAGACATCGCGGTTGCTTCTGCGTGAGTTCTGCCGCGACGACGACGCTGCTCTCGCGCGCGTCATCTCCGATCCTGAAACCATGCGTTTTTATCCAGCACCTTTTGACCGGGCTGGCGTCGAAGAGTGGATCGAGCGCAATATGCGGCGCTATGCCGAGTCGGGCCATGGACTTTGGGGAATGGTCTTGAAATCGAATGGCGAGCTGATCGGCGACTGCGGTGTAACGATCCAGAATGTGGGCGGCGTTAGCGAACTCGAGGTCGGATATCACGTGCGCCGCGATCTTTGGGGCCAGGGACTGGCAACAGAAGCCGCTCGCGCCTGCCGCGATTATGGTTTCATTCGATTATCAGCCGAAAGAATCATCTCCCTGATTCGATCTGAGAATATTGCCTCGCGCCCCGTGGCCGAGAAAAACGGCATGGAGATCTGGAAAGAGGCAATGCACTACAACCTGTTACATCTTGTCTATTGCGTCCGCCGGGAACGCCCGCGACTCTCCCACCTCACGTCCGAATGACTCGAGGTATGGTTTCACGGCTCCATGTGACACCTTCACCGCTCAGGTACAATCCAGCTTCGATCCAGCCCATGCACAAGGCAGCCCTGCTTTACAATCCGGATTCCGGCGGCAGCGGCAACAAGCGCCTGAAAAAGCTGGAATCCGCTTTGGCGGTGCTGCGCGACGCTAACATCGAGGCCGATCTTATCCCTTCCGAGTCGCGAACTCGTGCAGGAGAATTGGCGCAGCAGGCGATCGCTGCAGGATGCGACACAATTCTGGCCTGCGGCGGCGATGGGACGATTCACAATATCGCCCAGGTACTGGCCAATTTGTCCGTTGCGCTTGGAGTCTTGCCCATGGGAACGGCCAACGCGCTGGCTCACGATCTTGGCCTTCCCCGCGATCTGGCCGCCGCCGCAAAAGCCTTGCTACAAGCCATTCCGCGACGCGTCGCTCTCGGCCAAGTCAATTACGTTGACCTTCGCGGCATGCCGGGTTCCAGATATTTTGTAATCGCCGCAGGAGTCGGCGTTGATGCACATCTGTTTTACAAGCTACTGACCGGAACCAAGCAGCGCATGGGGATGGCCGCTTACTATGCGAAAGCATGGCATATGTGGTTCACCTATCCCATGACGAGGTTCGTAGCTTCGTACTGCGATCTTGAATCGCCGGAACCGAACAGCGCGGAGCTTACTGAACTGCTGGCCGTCCGGATCCGAAATTTCGGCGGAGTGTTACGAGAGCTGGCGCCGGGAGCCTCTCTTGCTCGCGACGACATGCGCTTGATTCTCTGCCACACCCACCGCCGTCTTTCCTATCTTGCCTACGTAACCCGTGGAATTTTGCGAGGTGGGTGGAAGGTACCGGGAATCGAACTGGCCCACAGCAAGAAAGTTTCGTGTCAGTACCGAGGCTCGAACGGCCCGGCACACCATGAACCAAGAATCTACGTCGAAGCTGATGGAGAACTGTTAGGGACGCTGCCGTTAGAGATCACAATCGTTCCAAACGCGCTGACTCTGCTCGTGCCAAAAACTTGAATGGCCCCCGCAAGTTGGCTTCTTTCGCCCCGAGACAATAGAATCGTCGAAAAACTTGGAACCTCTCACCCATTTTCTGACCGGAGCGTGCATGGGCCGCGCCGGTCTCAATCGCAAGACGGCGCTGGCCACGCTGACGCTCACCCTCGCGGCTGAGGCTCCCGATCTCGACGTGCTTGCGGGTTTCAAGGGACGCGCTTTCGGGTTCGCGCATCATCGCGGATTTACCCATTCGTTTCTCGGAACTCCAATTTGCGCCGCGGCCGTGGTTGGCTTCGTATATCTCATCTGGCGCTTACGAGGGCGGAAGACGAATGACCCCAATCTTCCCCCACGCTGGGGGTTGTTATTCTTCTACGCCATTCTTGCGGGGTTGAGTCACATCCTGCTCGACTTTACTAACAATTATGGCGTGCGGCCGTTCTGGCCTTTCTCGGAGAAATGGTATTCATGGGACATCGTGTTCATCGTCGAACCCGTAATGCTTGTGCTTTTGTTCCTGGGGTTGATCGTCCCCTCGCTGTTCGGCCTGATCGATCGTGAAATTGGCGTTCGGCAAGTCAAGCCGCGCGGACGGCTGGCGGCTTCTCTGGCACTCCTCGGAGTTGTGGTGATGTGGGGCGTGCGCGATTACGAACATCGACGCGCCGTCGCCGCTCTTGACGCCCGCACCTATGAGGGAGCCCTGCCCCTACGAGCTTCTGCTTATCCCAAGATGATCAATCCCTTTCAGTGGGATGGAGTCGTGGAAACCGCCGATTTCTTTGCGCTTGCTCCGGTGAACTCCTTGACGCCGGAGGTCGATCCCTACGAGGAGATGCAAATCCGTCACAAGCCGGAAGAAACTCCGATCACACTGGCCGCGAAAAAGTCGTATGTTGGTCGCAATTATCTGAGTTGGGCGCAGTACCCGGTCACGGAAACCGAACCCTTACAGCCGCCGAAGGACGGCTACATTGTGCGCTTCATCGACCTCCGATACATGGGAACGGTGAGTCCATCGAGCCGGGGAGACCAACGGCACACGCCGCTTGGAGCGGCAGTGGAACTCGACAAGAATCTCCACGTGGTCGGAGACGTTTACGGCGAAGGCGAGAATCGAGTTGCGCCTGAACCGGATTGAGGAGAATACAGCTCAGTAGCCCACAACCGAGGACGCCCTCATTCGCGCTGCGGGACGTTAGTGACATCAGCATTTTCCGCAGCCGGCGAGCGCCGGTTTCGGAAATCAAGGCAGCGGAGTTGTAAATCCCGCAACGGCCCTGCTGCGCGTCGCAGTTGCGCTTGACGTGCCCCCGAGCCAGCGCACAGAATAATACTCGCCCAGCGAGGTGATCATGCTGCCTTACATTTTTGTGCTGCTTGCCATAGCCGTGAGATTTCTGCCGTTTGCGGGTCCCTTAAACGTATTGCCGCATGCCTGGCATTTCACCCCGCTGGCGGCTTCGCTTTTATTTTTTGGTGCGCGTGGCTCGCGCCGCCAGATGTGGATTCCGCTCGTGCTGCTGGCGGCGACCGATGTCGTCCTGACCAAGTACATCTACAGCTTCACTTTTTCCTGGGACCAACTGGTCACCTGGGCATGGTATGCCGCGATTCTGTGGCTGGGCACCGGTTTGCGGGAAAAGGCAACGTTCTGGCGCGTGGTGGGAGCGGCGCTGGCCAGTTCCGTCTCGTTTTTCCTGATCAGCAACTTCGCTGTTTGGGCGGCTTGGCCGCAAATGTATCCGCGAGGCTTTAGCGGGCTCATGATGTCCTACACTGCCGGCCTTCCGTTTTTCCGCGGGACCGTTGAAAGTGATCTATTTTTCTCGCTGGCATTTTTCGGGACGCCAGTCTTCCTGCAGGCTCTCTCGGCAAGGATGAATCGATCCGGAAATCACACAGCAGCCGCGTAAAGCACAGTTCAAAACGAACTGTCCGCGAGGGTAGAGCTTCGGTTGTGCCTGGGGCGTGGCATTCAACCGCCGTCAAGGCACGCGGAAAACATTCTTGAAAACTTGTCTGTGGTCTAATTGAGTTGCGTGACTGTAGTGGCCAGTTACTTTTCGGCCATTATCTCCGCCTTCCTCTTGCGACGCAAGTACCAGCCTAGCAGCCCGACCGCCGCGAGTAGCACCAGGATCCAATAGACATGCCGCTTGAAAACCCGCCCGACCAGTCCAATGATCTGCGGTCCGAACCATAACGTCAAAAACGCCAGGGCGGAGAATCGCACGCATCGGCCGAAAAAAATTGCCGCCAGAAAATGATCGAAGCGCATCTCGAATACGGCTGCGCCCAGCACAAAGATTTTGAACGGCATCGGCGGCGGAAGCATTCCCGGAAACATCAGCGCCAGAAATTCGTGACGCTCGAACGAACGGTGAATCTTGGCGAAGCGCTCTTCGGAGATCCGTTTGCGCAGAACCGTTTCCCCTCCGATGTAACCGATGATGTACAGAGGAATGCTGCCCAGCGCCGAACCCACGGCCGCCAGGAGCACGTAGACCCAAAAGTGTTTTCGGTCCTGGTAAATGTAGGTAACAACAATGGCGTCAACCGGCATGCCCAGCAGAGCGCTGTCGGCGAAAGCAGCCACGAACACACCCCAGATCCCGAGCACCTTGAGCAGCCCCCATATCCAAGCGGTATAGCGGCCCAGGATGTGTGCGATCGTTTTCAAGCGGAAAACAGTGTACGTGAGCGAAAGCTGACGTGTCAGTTAATGCGTTACTTCCTTCATGAATCTTCGTGTCGCAGGTGGTTTGCGAACTAAGGAAGCCTGGAAGCTAGCCCTCCTACCTGCTCCCGCGTTACCATCAATACATCGCGCATTTCGCGTCGCGCCTTACATGGGGAACCACAAAAAGAAGTCCAAGGCAAACTCGAACGGTAATCGTCCGCGCAATGGAGCCAGAGCCGGCAACACCCATGCGGTTACGGACACCCCTGTCCATCGAGCTCCTGCGGGGACAGCCGCCCTCGGCAGTCGAGCCGAGCAAAGCTCGGCAGAAGGTCTTCGAACCTATTCCATCCCCGACTACCGCCTTGAGCACCCGAATTTGACTGTGCACCAGGTCGTTGAAAAGGATAAGCATGGCGACGAGCACGTCCATTACGAAGTCGAGGGCGAGCTCGATGCGCCCGTCCCCCCCATCCGCGACTCCAAATATCTGAGCAAAGAGCAAGCTATCGAGATCTACCGCTACATGCTGCTCAACCGCAAAATGGAGATCGCTCTCGAAAATCTTTACAAACAGGGCAAGGTCGTCGGAGGAGTCTATTTCGGACTCGGCCAGGAAGCCTGCTCCTGCGCCTCCGCCTACGCGCTCGGTAAAGACGACTGGTTCGCGCCCATGATCCGCAATCAAGGCTCGCTTCTCGTTCGCGGCTTCCGCGCCTCGGACACCATGATGCAGTACATGGCCAAGGCCGACTCGCCCACGCGCGGCCGCGACGGCACCTCACATTTCGGCGATATCGAAAAGCGCAACATGGTCTCGCCCATCTCCATGCTCGGCGATCTGATTCCCGTCATGTCTGGCGTCGCGCTCGGCGCGCGCCTGCAGGGGCGCAACATCGCTGTTATGACTTATATCGGCGATGGAGGCCAGTCCACTGGCGTCACCTACGAAGGCATCAACTTCGCCGCCGTGCAGAGTCTTGGGCTTGTGCTTATGGTTGAATCGAATCTATGGGCCTACTCCACCCCTTCAGAAATGCAGTACCGATGCCAGGATCTCGCGGAGCGCGCCATCGGATACGGTATCCCCGGCGTGATCGTCGACGGCACCGACGCCTGCCAGGTTTTCGATGCGGCTAATGAAGCCGTCGATCGCGCTCACCGCGGCGACGGCCCAACAATGATTGAAGCGAAAATGATGCGCATGAAAGGCCATGCCATCCACGACGCTGCGAGTTATGTTCCGAAGCCGCTGTTTGATTTCTGGAAGAAGCGCGACCCTATCGCACGATTCGAAAACTATTTGGTGAAAAATAAGAAATGGCTGACCGCGAAAGAAAATTCCGATTTGATCGCAGATGTGGAACGGGTAATCGAAGAAGAACGTGAGATTGCTGTGAATTCACCGATGCCGACGCCGGAATCCGCCGAAGGTGGCGTCTTCTGCGAAAACGGCTGCCACGAAATCAAGCCCAAATACGGCATGCCAAAAGTGAAGAAAGGAACCGCCAGCTACAAAGAAACCCAAGCCGCGGCGCATTTAAAGTAGGCGTGTTGCCAGCACCTGAAGGTATGTGTTCTTCTCCTTTTGCGAATTTATGTTCACTCGTCACAGACACGCAGTTGCTGATTGTGAAATGCTCCCCACAATGTCATCCCGACCCAGGATTTTGCTTCGCGGAACGCGAAGCAAAACCGCAGTCGAGGGACCTTGTGTTCCCATGGTGGCGTTGAATGCGCGACGAGTACATTTATTACGTCTACATGATGCAAAGCCTATCGAGGCACGCACTTTATATCGGCATGACCAGCAATCTTCGAAAGCGTGTATGGGAGCATAAGAATCACATCCGGGAAGGCTTCACCGACGATTACAACTGCGCTCGCCTCGTATACTGGGAAAGTTTTGACGATGTCGCAAATGCAATTGATCGCGAAAAGCAACTGAAGAGCTGGCGCCGGGAAAAGAAGGAGTGGTTGATTGCGAGAGAGAACCCGCATTGGAAGGACCTGGCTGCCGATTGGTACGAAGCAGAAACAAAAGGTCCCTCGACTGCGGCACTCGTTCACTAGCGTGAACGATCATCCTCGCTCGGGATGACACAGCTTTTGGCACGCCGGGGAATATTTGAGAGCGTTCAATCCCCATTGTCATTCCGAGCGAAGCAAAACGGTGAGCAAAGCGAACCGTCTTGCGCAGTCGAGGGACCTTCTGTTCCGCTCGAACGACAAACAAGCCCTCGTGACGCGATTGCACGATGCTCAGCTTAAATAAAAGGTGGGCGAAGGCGTTGATCTCTCAGCCGGAAACAGGTATGGGATATCAGGTCGCCACTATTCATCTCAAAGATGGACGACTTTTTGAGCGCGTCATGGTCGTCGGAGGTACGATCACAGATATCAACGGTGATCCGAACATTCCCTTCGTCGAAGAAGAAATAGACCGCATCACTGTTACGAACAACAACTGAAATTCCGAACCCTATGCAACTCACTTACCTCGAAGCCATCCGCCAGGGAATCTGGGAAGAAATGGAGCGCGATCCCACCGTCTTCTGCCTGGGCGAAGATATCGGCATTTACGGCGGCGCGTTCAAGGTCACCGACGGCTTTATCGACCGCTTCGGTCCAGAGCGCGTCATCGACACTCCGATCGCCGAGTCCGCCATCGTCGGCGCGGCCTTCGGCGCATCGCTGACCGGCATGCGCCCCGTCGCCGAATTTCAGTTCATGGACTTCATCGGATGCGCCATGAACCAGATATCGAACATGGTTGCCAAAACTCACTATCTTTGGGGCGCGCCCGCACCGTTGGTTCTGCGCGGCCCCAGCGGTGGATACGTCCACGGCGGGCCCTTTCATTCGCAAAATCCCGAGATGTGGTTCGTCCACAATCCCGGCCTGAAAGTCATCTGCCCGGCGACGCCCTACGACGCCAAGGGTCTGATCAAGGCCGCGATCCGCGACAACAATCCCTGCGTCTTTTTCGAACACAAATATCTCTATCGCCGAATCAAAGAAGAAGTTCCGCCGGATGATTACGTCGTCCCAATCGGGAAAGCCCGCATCGCACGCGAAGGAAAAGACCTGAGTATTATCACTTACGCGGCCATGGTCCACACTGCCATTGAAGCCGCGGAAATTCTAAGTAAAGAGGGAATCGATCTCGAGATCCTGGATCTGCGTACGGTCTCCCCACTGGACCGCGAAGCCATTGCGCAAACAGTAAAGAAAACGAACAAAGTGATCATCCTTCACGAGCACTCCCGCACCGGTGGCCTCGCCGGAGAAATTGCCGCCATCATCAACGAAGAAGCCTTCGACGATCTCGACGGTCCAATCGTCCGCATCGCCGGCCTCGACTCCGCAATTCCCTTCTCCCCTCCGCAGGAGCATCACTACCTGCCGCAGCTCGAAGACGTCTTGCGCGAATCTCGGCGCCTGAAAGCGTATTGAAATCGAAGGTGGCGCGGGCCGTGTGTGGGACGGCGCCGCAAAAGAACCGGAGCGGGAGACATTAAGCCTCGCCAAGGACGCTGTCTTTGAAGATGTACAATCCCCTTCGTGACTCAAGGTTCCCGAATCTCTCGCCTTTTGATTGCGGCCGCTTTGATGGCAATCTCCGCCAACTATTTCCTCAAATACTTGTGGTGGTCGGCGTTCTATAGCGGCTCGTCGGGACTCGGCAGCCACTCCCAACAGGTGCAAAACGCTTCCACTCGCTCAACCACATATCTTTGGACGGTTATCGTTCTGCAGTTGGTTACATTCGCCTTCCTGTGGAGCGCCGTCAAGCTGCGAAGTAACAACTCGTCCGATTTCTTCTGGCAGGGAGTACGCTTCGCTGCATCGCTTACATTGACGATCGGGGGAACGGCCTTGATCGCGCTGGTCCTGGCTTGGATTCAGCCCGGCATTCGCTGACATTTAGAGCCCGTTGCCGACTAGCGCCTCGCCCTACGCATCTGCCAAAATACCTCTTCGTTCGTTCCGGAGGCGCCATGGGTAAATTTCTTCTTGGAGTAATCGTCGCAGTTGTCGTGCTCATTCTTTGTGCACTTGGATTCGCCTTGCTCGGTTTTCTCCCCACGCCAGCCAACGTGGAACCTGCGAGCTACGAGCGCCATTTCGCCATGAGCGCCGTTGACGCTTCCATGGAACGGCACGCTCCGCGTCTCACCAATCCGCTGACGCCCACTGATCAGAACCTTGAAGATGGCATGAAGCTCTACACCATGAACTGCGCGCTCTGTCACGGCGGACTCGATCGCAAACCCTCAACTCTTGCCAACTCCTTCTATCCTCCCCCCCCGAATTTCATTTCAGATCCGCCCGACGACCCCGAATGGCACACGTTCTACACCATGCGCACTGGCATCCGATACAGCGGCATGCCTGCCTGGGACAAAACTCTCTCTGAGTCCGACATGTGGAAAATCACCCTGCTCCTCTCCCACATGGACAAACTTCCTCCCGCCGTCCAGGACTACTGGAAGTCCAACTTCAACGCCGCGCCCGTAACTTCCGACGAAGAAAAGAAAGGAGAAGAAAAGCATGACCACCCCTAGTCATGCGCGCCAGCCCGCTAATAAAATTGTGAGCTGGCCACGAGGGGAGCTTTCTCGTACCGTCAGAACAGTTACGAGACGAGCGGACCGGCACTAGTGTTTCAGGTTTTGAAATCCTTTGCGGCGCTGCTCACTGTAGCGCGCGAGCGCATCCAGAATGATGGGATGCGCTTCGTCCGACGGCCGGATGTCGTCGACTTCCACGGCCTTCCCCTCCAGTTGTTTGTAATCCTGGAAGAAACGGCGCAACATGAGCAAACGGTGTGGCGGCATTTCCGTCGCTTCACGATATAAATTGAATTCGGGGTCTTCGGTCGCGATCGAAATGATCTTGTGGTCCTTCTTGCCGGAGTCGATCATGGTCATCAGTCCGATGACCCGCGCATGGATGATGGTCAGCGGCACCACCGCTTCCTGGCACAACACCAGCACGTCGAGCGGATCGTCGTCTTCGGCCAGAGTCTGCGGAATGAAACCATAATTGGCCGGATAATATACCGCCGAGTAAAGCACGCGATCGAGGCGGATCAGCCCGCTGGTCTTGTCGAGTTCATATTTCACGCTCGATCCGAAAGGAATCTCGATCACGCAGTCAAATTCCTGCGGCAGCTTCTCTCCAGGAGTCACGTCGTGCCAGGGATGGATCATAAGAGAACCTACTCAGCTTTCTATTCTATCCGGGATGGGTTTTGAGGCGGAGCAAAGGATCTCGCGTGGCGCTGTCGAGAGGGTCCGCGCCAGATCCCCATTCGACTCGCCTTCGCAATGGCGTAGGCTTCGCTCAGGGCAGGCTCT